>JAMPXK010000048.1 GCA_023701245.1 Elusimicrobiales bacterium
CGGGCACGCGGTCGCGCACACCGTGCGCGCCGCTCCTCACACTGCGGTGTCGCTTCGCTCCACCCGCCCTTCGCGCTTACGCAAGCTCGGGGCTGCGCGAAGGCCCGCGGACGGCATACCCCCGCCCCCCACCGCTATCCAGCGTGTATGCCGGGTGGGCATCCTGTAACAATTTAGCCACATCTTTGAATCAAATTCTAAATAGCATAGTGCTAGAATTTTCATAGCAAGACCTATGAAATACTGGTTCTACTCGGAAGGCAATATCCTCGGCCCCTACGAGCCGGCAGAAATGCTGGCTCTGCCCGCTTTCGCCGAGGAAAGCCTGGTCTGCGTGGAGACCGCCACCGGGGATAACCCCGGCGACTGGCGCCCCGCCGCCCAGGTGGCCGAAATAGCCGCCGTCCTCAGCGTGGGCGTAGGCAGCTCGATGTCCTCTGGCGGCGTCGCCCGTCCCTACGAGTACGAAGCCGGCTTCAACGCCTCCGCCAGGTATTTCGAAGAGAAGGAGCCCGGTCCCGGAACCTCTTACGGGGACCTGCTAGACACCATCGACAACATCCTGGGCGCCTACAAGGAGGGGAAAGAGAACCCCGCCAAGGACGCTCCCGAAACCGATTACGACCTGGCCGAGAAGTTCGATATCCGCCTTTCCCGCATCCAGGAAGAACTGGAAGCCGCCCGCTGGGAGAAGAACCTGCTCCTGGAAAAGATCCGCATGAAGGACATGGAGGAGCGCAAAAGCCGCGAGCGCATCCTGGAGCTGGAGACCCGCATCAAGAACGAGCTCGGCAAGACCGAGGAGAACGCGCGCGAACTTGAACAGGTGCGCCACCTCGCCGACCTCAAGGAAAAGGCCGAGACCGTCCGTAAGATAGAAGAGATAAAGAAAGAGGAACTGGGGCTCAGGGAAGATTCCATCCCCGCCGCGCGCGCTCCGCGCGCCTCCGGGCTGCCCCCGGCCGCCGCCGCCATTCCCGGGGCCGTTCCGGAAACGACCCTGCCGGAAGTAGAGAGCCGGGTCCTCAAGAGCATTTCCTCCGCCGGAGAGATAAAGCTGGAGACCTCGCTCGGCGCGGAGGTTAAAGAACCCTCCGACGACGCCGGGCTGACCAGCCGCAAGCTCAGGAGCCTTGGGCAGACCCAGGCCCCCGCTTATGTTTACGGTTCCCATTACGACAAGCCGCTGCCCGGTCCCGAGGCCGCCCCTCCCGGCGCTTTCAAGCCGGAGAACCTGGAACCCCTGCCGCAGCAGGCCGGCGGCGTGGTGTACGATTTTACCGTGGTGACTTCCAAGCCGGCGGAAAGTTCCCAGCAGTTCAAGATAGAGACCAAGCAGCCCGAGACCCTCGCGCCCGCCGTGCCTCCCGCCGCGCAGTCCACCCGGACCCTGCCCTCCCAGAGCGCCCCCGTAAAGGCGCCCGCTTTCGATTTCGGCGCGGCCCAGCCCCAGCGCCAGAGCCAGCCCGCCCAGCCGGGCGTGGCCCAGCACGGCTTCCAGTTCAACCAGGCGCCGGCCGCCCAGCCCCAGCCCGCGGCCGCCGGGGGGGAGCCTGCCGCCCAGGTCCGCCTTTCCGCCGCCGACACGAAGGCGCCCGAAGCGGCGCCGCAGGATTCCCCCGACAAGACCCAGCGGGTCCCGCTGCCGGTTTCCAAAGACAAGCCGGAGACCAAACCGCAGCCCAGGCCCGCCCGGAAGGGCGGCAAGATGGCTTTCATCTCCATACTTGTGATCTTCGCGTCCATAGCGGTCGGCGGCCTCGGCTACTTCTTCATGGGCGAAGGGGTAAGCTTCTCCGAGTTCTCCATGCTCAATATCGGCGGCAAGAAAAAGAGCGCCGGTCTCGAGAGCCAGCTGGAAGAAAAAACTCCGGCGGCCAAAGCGGAACCGGCGCAGGGCGCCCAGTCCGCCGGCGCCCAGGCCCAGCAGCAGCCTGAAGCCGCGCCGCAGGCGCAGCCTCAGCGCGAGGCCCAGCCCGCCCAGGAGCCCGCCAAGCCTCCCAGCGAGAGCATCCGCAAGGCCCTGGAGATCGTAAAGAGCTACAAACTTTCCGGCGGCCGCGGCACCATAGCCACCTGGTTCGCCAACTCCTTCCTCTCCGGCGCCGCCGGCGGGGCCAACGAAGAGTGGACCGCCACCCCGCTGCATGGGGATATCCTGGTGGTGCAGTACCGCCTGCTGCGCCCCAAGCAGGACCCCCTGATCTACCAGTTCGAAGTGGACGCCGCCAAGCAGGACATCGTGCGCGGCATAAACAACAACGCCATAGAGCTGCTGGACCTTTCTTCCGGAGAAAAAGCGGCCGCCGCCGCGCCGGTGAAGAAAAAGCCCGTAAAAACGGTCCGCAAGCCCGCGCGCCCCAAAGAGGTCCCCATACTGCCGCTGCCCGACGCCCCTGCGGCGGGAGCGGGGGCGGAAACGGAGCCTACCGGTTTTGAGAACGCGCAGGGCGAAGGCTCCGAGGAAGTGAAGTACCTCAAAGCGCAGGAATCCGACGAGGAGCTGTTCTAGGGCTGATTATTGTAAGATATCTGTAGGCGGTGCGTTCCGGTCGTCACGGGCCGCGCGCCTCCGCTGCCGGCGGGCGCTTCCCGCGCGGTATCATATATGGCTGAAAAAGGTCTGTCGATAAATATCTCCAAGCGCCTGGGCGAAATGCTGGCCGCCGCCGGCCTCATAACCGCCGCCCAGCTTAACGAAGCGCTGGAGATGCAACGCGCCACCGGCAGCAAGCTGGGCCATTTGCTGGTGCATAAGAAATTCATAGACGAGCGCCGCCTGCTGGAGTTCCTCAGCAAGCAGTTCGGCATAGAGTTCGTGGACCTGCGCGGCCTGGAACTCAAAGAAGACATCCTCAAGATCATCCCCGAGAACATCGCGCGGCGCTACGGCCTCATAGCGGTGGAGAAGGCCGAGAATAAATTGAAGGTGGCCATGGAGGACCCGCTCAATATCGTGGTTCTCGACGACCTGAAGATGATGACCGGCTACGATATCAAGCCCGTCTTCGGTTCGGAATCGGACATTACCGCCGCGATAGACAAGAATTACGGTTCAAAGACCTCCAAGGAGGCCCTGGACGACATCCTCCGCAAGACCAACGGCGGCACCACCGAAGTTTCCCTTATCAACGAGGACGAGAACAAGGGCGGCGGAGACGACCTGATCTCGCTGGAGGCCAAAGGCGAGGCCGCTCCGATAGTGCAGATGGTGAACCTCATCATCTCCTCGGCCATCAAGGCCCACGCTTCGGATATCCACATAGAGCCCACCTACAAGGACACCAAGGTGCGCTTCCGCATAGACGGCGTGCTTCACGCCCAGCCCTCGCCGCCCAAGAAGTTCCACAATGCCATCATCAGCCGCCTCAAGATCATGGCCACGCTCGACATCTCCGAGCGCCGCCTGCCGCAGGACGGCCGTACCAAGCTCAAGATAGACGACCATGAAATAGACCTGCGTGTGTCCATCCTCCCCTGCGGTCCCGGGGAAAAAGTGGTCATGCGTATCCTGGACTCCTCCGGCCTCAAGCTCAAGCTCGAAGACCTGGGCATGGAGCCGGAGAACCTGGCCATCTTCGCCAAGTGCCTCAAGGCCCCGCACGGCATCAACCTCATAACCGGGCCCACCGGGTCCGGCAAGTCCACCACGCTTTATTCCGCCCTCGCCACCTTGAACGAACCGGACATCAACATAGTGACCATAGAGGACCCGATAGAATACAATCTGGAAGGCATAAACCAGGTGATGGTCAACTCCGACGTGGGCCTTACCTTCGCTTCCGGCCTGCGTTCTTTCCTGCGGCAGGACCCGGACATCATCATGGTAGGCGAGATCCGCGATTTCGAGACCATGTCCATAGCCATTAACGCGGCTATGACCGGCCACCTGGTGTTCTCCACGCTCCATACCAACGACGCCCCCGGCGCCATCACCCGTATAGGCATGATGGGGGTGGAACCCTTTCTCACCTCTTCCACGCTGCTCATGGTGGTGGCCCAGCGCCTGGTGCGCGGCATCTGCAAGAATTGCAAGGAAACCTACGAGGTAAAACCGGAACTTCTGGTCAGTCTGGGGGTGTCCAGGGCCATCCTTGATAATAATATTAAAAATGGTAAAATAATCCTGTCGAGGGGCAGGGGGTGCGACCTCTGCGCCAAGACCGGCTACAAAGGCCGCATGGGCATCCATGAGATACTTGAGGTCAACGACGTGCTCAGGGGCCTTATTATCGAAAAGGCGCACAATACCAAGCTGAAGGAAGCGGCGCGCAAGAACGGCATGATAACCCTGAGGGAATCGGCGTTGCGCAAGCTTTTTGCCGGGATGACCACCGTAGAGGAAGTCATAAGGGTCACCGGTTCGGACGTGGACTAAACAGATTTTTAGGAGCTTAAACACATGGTAACAATGAGCGAGCTGTTCATAATGATGCACGAGAAGAACGCCTCGGACATCCACATCACCGCCGGCGCCACCCCGATGCTCCGCATAGACGGCGACCTCATCCAGACCCCCTTCGAAAAGCTCACCCCGGAAATGTGCCAGACGCTCATCTTCTCGCTGATGACCGACGCCCAGCGCCAGCGCTTCGAGGCCACCAACGAGCTGGACTTCGCCTTCGGCATCAAGGGCATGGGCCGCCTGCGCATGAACGCCTACCGGCAGCGCGGCGTGGTAGGCGCGGCCATCCGCTCCATCCCCAGCAAATACAAGACTTTCGAAGAGCTCAACCTGCCCCCGGTCGTTTACGAACTGATGAAGATGACCAAGGGCCTGCTGCTCATCACCGGCCCCACGGGCTCGGGCAAATCCACCACGCTGGCCTCGATGATCGACTACTTGAACGAGCACCGCAACTACCACATCATCACCGTGGAAGACCCTATCGAGTACGTGCACACGCACAAGAAGAGCATCGTCAACCAGCGCGAAGTGGGCGCCGACACCGAGACCTTCGGCGCGGCCCTGCGCCACGTGCTGCGCCAGGACCCCGATGTCATCCTCATCGGCGAGTTGCGCGACCTGGAGACCATCGGCGCGGCCCTGAACATAGCCGAGACCGGCCACCTGGTGTTCGCCACCCTGCACACCTCCGACGCTTCCCAGACCATCAACCGCATCATCGACGTGTTCCCGCCGCACCAGCAGGAACAGATCCGCGTGCAGCTGTCCTTCGTGCTGCAGGGCGTGTTCGCCCAGCAGCTGCTGCCCATGGCCAGCGGTACCGGCCGCACCCTCGCCTGCGAGGTCCTGATAGCCAACTCGGCGGTCCGCAACCTCATCCGCGAACAGAAGATCGAGCAGATCCCCACCATCATCCAGACCGGCGGCAAGTTCGGCATGGTCACCATGAACCAGTCCCTGGTGGACCTCTACAAGAAGCAGAAGATCAGCTACCAGGAAGCCGTGAACCGCTCGGCGGACCCGGAAGACCTGAAGAAACTGCTGCAGAAGTCCCTTTCGGTCACAGGCTGATAAACGATGCAATTCGCCTATAAAGCCAAGGAAGGCAGCGGCAAAGTGGTGGAAGGCCAGGTAGAGGCCGCCGACCAGAAAGCCGCCATCGCGCGCCTGCGCGAACAGCGCCTGTCCGTGGTGGAGATAAAGGCCGCCCCGGCCAAGCGCAAGTTCTTCAAACCCAAGGTAGACAACAAGGACGTGGTCATCTTTTCGCGCCAGCTCTCCACGCTGGTCTCTTCCGGCGTGCCCATCGTGCAGGGGCTCAATATCCTGGAAGCGCAGGCAGAGAACCCGGCCTTCAAGGCGGTGGTGGGCGCGCTGCGCATCGACATCGAGGCCGGCCTTTCCATCGCCGACGCCATGAAGAAGCACCCGTCCGCTTTTACCGAACTGTACGTCGCCATGATCAAGGCCGGCGAAGTGGGCGGTATCCTAGATACCATCCTGGAGCGCCTGTCCGCCTACCTGGAGTCGGCGGAAGCCCTGAAAGCCAAGGTGAAGAGCGCGCTGATGTACCCCATGGTGGTGTTCAGCGCCGCCGGCCTGATAACCATCTTCCTCATCGTGTTCGTCATCCCTATCTTCAAGGACATCTTCGGCAGTTTCGGCGCGGAACTGCCGTTCCTGACGCAGGTCATCATCAGTATTTCCGATTTCCTGCGGGCCAAGATCCTTTACATGATCCCGGTGATAGCCGTGGCCGTGTGGCTGATCAAGAAATGGATGAAGACGGAGAAAGGCCAGTTCAAGGTGGACGAGATCTCCCTGAAACTGCCCGTTTTCGGCATCCTCCTCAAGAAGGTGGCTATCGCCAAGTTCAGCCGCACGCTGGGCACGCTGATAAAGTCGGGCGTGCCCATCCTCCAGGGTCTCGAGACCGTTGCCAAGACCGCCGGCAACAAGATCATAGAACAGGCCATCAATAACAGCCGCGATTCCATCAAGGAGGGCGGCCGCATCTCGGACCCGCTCAAGAAAGCCAATATCTTCCCGCCCATGGTCATCCAGATGATCAGCGTGGGCGAAGAGACCGGCGGCCTGGACAACATGCTGACCAAGATCGCGGACTTCTACGACCAGGAAGTGGACACGGCCGTGAAAGGCCTGACCTCCATGCTCGAGCCCCTCATCATGATCTTCCTGGGCGTGGTCATCGGCACCATCGTTATAGCGATGTTCATGCCCATGTTCAGCCTCGGCGAAATGGTCGGTTAAATTACCGCAGCACTGGAAGCAAAAAGCCCGGGATGTCCCGGGCTTTTTGCTTTTTCCTCCTGCCGATCTTTGCCCGGTGGTCAGCGCGGGTAGTTTTCCAGGTGGCGTTCTATCTGAAGCGTTACTTCGCGCATTTCCGTCAGGATAGGGGGGCAGGCCGCCAGAGCTTTACTCCTATCTTTGGAGAACAACGCCCGCAGCCTGCTGTTGTGAACGGAGAGTTTCCGGTAAAGAACGTCGAGTTCCGAAAGCCATACCAATTCAGCGGCCCGGCCTGTGGCCTCCATGTGCTCTATGGTGAGTTGCGCCAGGAAGGAGTACTGGCCCAGCCACAGGCCCATGTATGTCACCGATTCGTAAGGGGACATCCCGTGGAATTCTTCCTTGTTGCGCAGGATGCGCTTGAAATTATCAGGCTCGAGGTCTTTTCTCAGGGCGGCCAGTGCTTTGCAACCGTAGAGTGTACCCGGGGAATCTTCCAGATAAGCCTCGGGGATGCCCCGCAAGCGGTCATCTATGCGCTGCCTGGTCCCTCGCTGGATCCGGGTTTCGTCCGGCGCAGCGGTTTGCCCGGGCAGGAACGCGGAAGTCCAGTAGCGAAATCCAGGGCCGAGCTGTTCTATCAACTGCCGGAAATCTTCCAGCGGGATGCGCTCATATTTCCCCATGCCCAGCCATCCCCAGGCGGGGTCGTTCACGAAGACATGGCCCTTTTCCTTGTCCAGGCCGACTATTACCAGGAAATGATTATTGGCCCGGTGTTCCACGTCTATACCTTCCCACCAGAACGGCCTGAAGGCCAGCGAGGTGAAGATCTTCCCGCCAGTCTCCCTGGCTCCGGGCCAGCCGCGGCAGGTGTAGACAGGGGTCCCTTTCTTCAGGTACCCCCAGACCCGGGTCAGATAGTCGTCCCAGGCCTTGTCGCTTTTCTGCCCGCCAGGTACGGTCTGCTCATAGCGCAGGCCGTACAGGGAGGCCAGCCAGCTGCCTGGGAGTATTCCCGCCGGTTTGGGCCAGAGAGAACTTTCCAGGTAGGAGAAACCATAGGCGCTGGCGGCGTTATAGATCACGCGGGGATAAAAAGTATTATCCGTCTTGCCGGTCAGTTTTCCGAGAAGCATGGCTCCGGCCGTGAAGCCGCAGTCGAGGCGGCCTTTCATGATGAAATACGGGACATCCCCTAAAAGGACCCTGTTCTCAGCGTTTTCAAAGACCAGGTTCTTGGTGTCCAGCGGGAGGCTGGCGGCGCCCAGCGCCCTTCCGGAAGCGAGAAGAAGGAGCAGTGGAAGAATGCGGCCGGACCTCGCGAAGGTTTTTGTGGGGGAAAGTTCTCTGTGTTCCATAAATAGGTCAAGACCCGAAAGCGCTCAGCGATCGGCCGTGATGTTCAAACTCTACAATAAATCCGGCCGCGGTTCAAAAGCCAGGGCGGGTGGCGGCGCCGGTGTGGAAACACATGTCCCTCTTGTGTTTTGCGGCGGAATTAGATAAATTTGACCTTAGTCAACGCTGAACGCAAAGCAACCGGAGGCAGATAATGAAAAGAACGATATTGACCGCGGCGCTCGCCTTTCTTGCGGCCGCTCCCGCTTTCGCGGCCGAAACGGCCGAGGGAAAGGTTATTTACGGCGCCGACGACCGCCTGGACATCTACCAGGTTTCCGACGCCCGCCTGCTGAAACTGGCCGACTCCACCGTGGGCCTGTTCCAGGGTTATGACGTGACCGTGGAAGGCTCCAAGGCCAAACTGGCCACCGAATCCTACGCGCAGGGCTACGACCTCTGCAAGGAAGAACCTTTTTATGACCAGGTCACCGGCGCGTTCTGCTCCGGTTCCCTGGTGGCCCCGGACATTATCATGACCGCCGGGCATTGCGTAAAGACGGAGGACGCCTGCCGCGGCACCAAGTTCGTGTTCGGGTTCGCCGTAAAGGCCAAGGGCGTGATGCCCCTTGAAGTCCCCGCTTCCGAAGTTTACGGCTGCGCGCAGCTCATAGGCCGCGAGCAGGTGGGCACCGGCGCCGACTGGGCGCTGATCCGCCTGGACCGCAAAGTTACGGGCCACGCGCCGCTCAAGTACAACACCGCCGACACCGTCAAGAACGGCGACCCGCTGATAGTTATCGGGCACCCGGCCGGGCTGCCCACCAAGATAGCCGGTGGCGCCACCGTGCGTGACGCCTCCCCCAAGGGCTACTACGTGGCCAACCTCGACACCTACGGCGGCAACTCCGGCAGCGCCGTTTTCAACGCCAGGACCGGCGTGATAGAGGGGATCCTGGTGCGCGGGGAACAGGATTACGTCTATAAGGACGGCTGCGCCGTTTCCAACGTCTGCGCTTCCGACGGCTGCCGCGGCGAGGACGTCACCAAGCTGTCCGCCATAACTTCTCCTTTCAAGGCGCCTGGAGCGGAGTCCGCCCGGATAGCCAGGGCGGCCCCCGTCTTTGAGCTGCTCAAGACCGCGGCCCCGGCCTTCAATTAAAGGACCAGAGGCAAAGCAAAAGGCCTTCCGGGCGAATCCCGGAAGGCCTCTTTATTTCCCGGAGTAAAGTTCAGTTCCGGCCGGCCTTTATATTCTGCACGACGTAATCCAGCTGCGCTTTGTAGGCGTCGTAGCGGCCCGCCGGGAAATGCAGCTGGGCCACGAAGTAAAAACCGTTTTTTACGAAGAGGACGGTGACCGTTTCGGAGTCTTCGGCCGCGAAGTACGCCTGCTTGCCGTGCGAGAAATAGTAGTAATAGCCGTCGGCGCCCTTTACCCGGTTGAAATAGGCGCCGCAGTCGAACGGCGCTTCCAGGCGGCGCTTTACGCGGCAGTCCATCTCCTTGACGAAGTCCGCCAGGCCGGCTTTCTGGATGCTGCCGTAGCAAAGTTCGCAGTTGAAGCGGCGCAGGCTCAAACGCACCCAGTTCTGGGTGGCTGCGCCCGGCACCGGCGCCCCGGACTGCAGTCCGATGCCGGCTTCCAGGCGCCTGTTGCCCTTGAGCTCCAGTTTCCAGTCCGGCGGAGCGTAGACCACCACCGCGCCCGCCTTTATGACCCCGGGGCGGACGGTTACGGCCGCTTCCCTGTCCGCTTCCTGCGCCCTCGGCGCCGGCGGCGCGCAGAGCGCGGCCAGCGCGGTCAGGAGAAATATAGAGGTTGTTCGTTTCATGTTCTATCCCTTTGCCCTGGCTGTCAGGACCGGCCAGGGGCGGTTCTTTCCGCTTTAAGCAAACGAAGCTTGGCCTTCAGCCCGCCGGGGGCGGAGAACCCGCCAAGGGTGCCGTCGGAGCTGATGACGCGGTGGCAGGGCACCACCGGCGCGAAAGGGTTCCGGCCCAGGGCGCTTCCAACGGCGCGCGCGGCGCCGGGCCGGCCTATGCGCTGCGCCAGCCACTTGTAGCTGCGGGTCTGGCCCCTGGGGATGCTCATGCAGGCCTTCCACACGGCCTGCTGGAACGGCGTATACTTCTTCATCTCGTTCAGAACTTTTTTCCTGGTCATCTCAGTCCTTTAACTCGGAGCGGCCGCGCAGTTTGCGGTGGTAGGTGATGCCGAAACGGTGAGCCTCGTCGCGCAGGGCCTGGAGCAGGCGCAACCCCGGGTGCGCCCGGTCCAAAAGCAGGGGCTTGGCGAAACGGGGGGAATAGATCTCCTCCAGGCGCTTGGCCAGGCTTATCACCGGCAGTTTTACTTTTGCCGCGGCAAGGGCCTTCATGGCGGCGGCCAGCTGCCCAGGCCCGCCGTCTATCAGCAGCAGGTCCGGCAAAGGTTCCTTCTTCGCGGCCAGCTGCGCCAGGCGGCGGCCCACTATCTCTTCCATCATGGCGAAATCGTCCGAGCCCGAAGGCAGGTTCTTGAAGTTGATCCGGTAATGGCGGTAATGCTCGGGGTGGCGCTCGCCGTTGACGAAACAGACGGAGGAGCCTACCGCCTGCCGGCCGAAAAGGCTGGAAGTGTCGAAGGCCTCTATGTGGGCCGGCGGCCGCGGCAGGCCCAGCGCCGCCTTCAGGGCGGTCACGGCGCTGGTGCGGCCCACGGCGTTCTCCAGGAAATCCGGCTCCAGCTTGCCTATCAGCACGCGCTCCTGCATGTGGGCGAAGGCGTCCAGGAAGTCCCGGTACAGGGCGGCTTCCTCGTAGGCCAGGCGGGCGGCCGCCTTTTTCATCCCGGCCTCGAAACGCAGGCGCAGTTTCTCGAAATCCCCTTTGAGGAAATCCGCCACGCGCCCGGCCAGCGCCCCGTAAGCCGCTTTGGAGATGCGCCCGGCGCAGGGTGCCGTGCACTGCCCGGTATGGAAGTAGAGGCAGGCCTTGATCTTCTTCTCTGGCAGCGGCTGCGCCAGCGAGAAAGCCCAGCGGCAGCGGCGCAGGTTCACGAACCGGATGCGCCACAGGTGCGCCAGGAGTTTTTTCAGCGGCTCCACCTTGGGGTACGGCCCGAAGTAGCGCCCGCCGTCGCGCAGTTTGCGGCGGGTGAACAGCAGGCGGGGGAAATCCTCCCGCGTCAGTTCCAGGTAGGGATAGGACTTGGAGTCCTTCCACATTTCGTTGAAGAAAGGCTGCAGCTTGTGGATAAGCTGGCGCTCGGTAAGCAGGGCTTCCCGCTCGCTGGCGCTGGCTACGTAATCTATGCGCCTTATCAGGGCCACCAGGCTGGGGATCTTGCGCCGGGTGTCGGAGGTGCCGCCGCGGAAATACTGCGCCACCCGTTTGCGCAGGTCCTTGGCCTTGCCCACGTAGAGCACCGCGCCGGAGGCGTCGCGCATCAGGTAGACGCCGGGTCCGCCTGGCAGGTGGGAAAGGTCCATCAGAACCTCCCGCCGGTTATAAGGCCGCGTTCCCGGACCCGGAGCAGTTTCAGCAGGAGGAAATAGACGGCCGCCGCGGCGGGTACGGCCGCGGCGGTGACCGCGACGGGGCCCGCCCCGGCCAGCGCCAGGCGCAGGCCCAGGGCGGCGGCTCCCGCGGCCGCGGCGGCCAGCAGCGGACGCAGCAGCGGCAGGTCGGAGAACGGGTCGAACCCGGAGCGTTTCTTGAGCACCAGCATGAAAGCCAGGGCGGCCGCCCAGGAACTGAGCGAAGTGGCCAGCATCAGCCCGCCAGCTCCCATCCGGCGCGACAGCGGCAGGCACAGCAGGGCGTTGAGGGCCAGCTGCAGGGAAATTATCGCCATAGGCTCCTTCTGTCTGCCCAGGGCGTAAAGGGCGGAAGCGGAGACCTTGTTGAAACCGTAGGCCGGCAGGCCCAGGGCCAGCCAGGAAAGGGTCTGGGCTGTCAGCAGGCTGTGTTCGGGGAGGAAGCGGCCGTGTTCGAACAGGGCGCGGCAGATCGGCAGCGCCGTGGCGGCTATGCCCAGCGCCGCGGGCAGCATTATCAGCCAGGAGGCGCAGAAGGCGAGCTTAAGCTGGTGCCTGAAGCCCTCGGTGTCGCCGGCCGCCGTGCGGGCCGAGAGCTCCGGCAGCGCCACGGCCGCCGCCGCGGCCGCGAACAGCGAAACCGGGAACTGCACCAGGCGCGCCGCGTTGTAAATGGCCGTTATGGCGCCAGCCGGCAGGAAGCTGGCGTAGGCGGTGCTGATGAGCATGGAGACCTGGTCCTGGGCGAGGGTGAACGCGGCCGGGGCCGCCGCCAGCAGGGCGGGCGCGGCCGAGAGGTTCTTCAACGGGTTGGAGAAAGCCAGCCCGTAGCCTGCCCGGCGCAGGGCGGGCAGGAGCGCCGCGGCCTGCAGCAGCCCGGAAGCGGACGCCGCCGCGGCCAGCAGGATAAGTTTACCGCGCTCGTCGAGGGCGGCGAAGGACCCGTAGTGGAAGGCCAGCAGCAGGGCTATCACCGTAAGCGAGAACGCCGCCGGGGCCAGCGCCGGCAGGAAGAACCTGCGGGCGGAATTCAGGGCCGCCGTGAACAGGGCGGAGACGTTCACGAACAGCAGGTGCGGCATGAGCACGGCCATGAGGAGGGCCGTCAGTTCCAGCTGGCCCGGGGTTCCCTTGAACCCCCAGGCCGCGAGAGTAACCAGTTCGCGCCGGAAGATCAGGCCGCCCAGGGCTATGAGCGCGGAAAGCAGGAAGATCACGGTCCAGGCGGAGGAGAAGAACCTGGCCGCGTCGCCTTCGCTCCGGGCCTTTTCTTTTTCCAGCAGGGGGATGAAGACCGCGTTGAGAGCGCCTTCGCCCACGGTGCGCCGGAAGATGTTGACCAGGCGGAAGGCCGCGTAGTAGGCGTCGGCCAGGGCCCCGCCGCCGAAAAAAGCCACCAGCAGCGCGTCCCTGGCGTAGCCCAGGACCTTGGTTATAAGGCCCGCGCCGGCCATGCCGCGCAGGCCGCGGGTAAAGGCGCCGCCCGCGGTCTCCGTGGCCGGCTGGGGGGCGGAATTTGCTTTTTCTCCCATAGAATGTTAAACTATCTCTACTATGGCAAAACTCAAGACCGGACGGCACACCAGCGCCATTAAAGCCTGGCGCAAATCAGAGAAACTCGCTTCCAAGAACCGGGGCGTAAAGACCCGCATTCACGACGCTTCCAAGGAATTCGGCGCGCTTGTCGCGAAGAAGGACATGGAGAACGCGCAGAAGATGCTGCCCAAGACCTACTCCCTGCTGGACAAGGCCGCCAAGACCGGCACTATCCACTGGAAGGCCGCCGCCCGCAGGAAGTCCCGCCTCGCGGCCCGCATCAAGGCGGTAGCGCAGAATCCTTCCGTAAAGTAAACTTTCTTCCTTAAGAAAGAACCGGCCCCGGCCCTTTAAAGGCCGGGGTCTTGTTATTTCCCCGCCGTTATTTCGTGCACCAGCTGGCGCAGCACCAGCCCCGGATCGCGCCCGGAAGAGGACTTGAGCAGTTCTTCCGCGTCGAGGCAGCGCCGCAGGGAGCGCAGGAGCTTGTCTTCCGTGTAGGCCCCGGCGTCGCGCAGGGCCGCGTGGTACTGGCCCGGGGACATCCCGGCCTGGTAGGCCGAAGCGGGCCCGTCGCCGGCGGCGGAAAGGCGCTTTACCTTGAGCATGCGTTCTATGGCCCTGGAGACCTGGGAGAGCAGCGCCAGCGGCTCGGCTTCGCCTTCCAGCATGGTCTCCACGGCCGCCGCCGCGCGGGGCGCCTGCCGGGCGCAGACGGCGTTTGAAAGTTCGAAGGGCTTCTGGGCCCGTGCGAAACCGGCCAGGGCCACGGCGTCCTGGGCGGTGAAGACCCGGTTCTGCCCGTGCATATAAAGGAGTATCTTTTCCGCTTCCCCGTCCAGGGTCAGCGAATCCGTGCCAAGCAGTTCCACGAGCAGCTCCAGCGCCTCGCCGTCGCTCTTCAGGCCATTGGCGAGCAGCGCCGAGTTGAGGTGTTCCGCCGCCTGGGCCTCGGACATGGAGGCATAGTTGACCAGGGCGCAGTCCCCGCCCAGGGCCGCGGGAATGGGGTCCTGCTTTTCACGGGGCCAGTCCGCCAGGATCAGCAGGCTTGCGCTGGGGCAGGGGTTCTCCAGGTAGGCCAGCAGGGCCTTAAGGGGTTCCTTCTTGAGCTTTTCCGCGTGCTTGAGCGCCACGAAGCGCACGTCCGCGAGCATGGGCGCGGTCTGCGCCTCGTCGAGGACCTGCGCTATGTCGTAGGAGGCGGCGTCGCGCACGGAGAAGTTGAAGGACTCCGGCTTGAAGACCGCTTCCAGCCGCTTGAGCGCGGCCTCTTTCATGGCCGTCTCCTCGCCGCAAAGGTAGTACACCGGCCTGGTCTTCTTTTTGGACCATTCGTCGGCGAGGGCTTTGGGCGAGAGCGTGGTCATGGCGGGGTTACTGGGCCGTGCCGGTGGAGAGGGGGACTTCCGACGGGATCTTTTTCTGGGAGGCGCTGGAGACCGACCCGAAACCGGATACGGTGCGCAGCACCACGTCCTTGGCCAGTATTTCCCAGAGCGCCTCGCGGGCCTGCTCCTCGGTAAGGCCGCCTGGCAGGTTGGCCGCGGAATACATCTTGGTCACCTGGAGGGCCGGTTCTTCCCAGAGGTAGCGGTTGTAGTCCTTGTCCAGCAGGCGCACGCCGGCTATGACGTTGAGCTTGTAGAGGGTGGGCACCAGGTTCACGTCGTACTGGATCGGCGTCAGGATGTAGTGGCTGATCTCGCCCACTATCACGCCCTGTGAGGCGCTTTCCGGGGAGATGGTGTATTCGCCGTTCTTGAGGAACTCTTCTATGACCTTGAGGGTGATCTTCTCCTCCAGGCCGAACTGCTGCGTCTTGTTGGCGAAAGGACGCACCGAGATGCGCTTGATGTGCTGCGGCAGTTTCTGCTCGGCGGGGCGGTAAACGATATCCGAAGACGCCCCGCAGGCGGCAAGCCCCAGCGCCGCGGCCGCTAAAATAAACTTCTTCATGTGTCCCCCTGTCATTTTACCACTATGCTGACCAGCCGGCCCGGTACCACTATGACTTTCAGCACCGTTTTGCCGGCGGTGTGCTGCGCCGCGGCTTCCAGGGCCAGGCGCTTTATCTCGTCCTGAGGCGTGGCTTCCTTCACGCTCAGGCGTTCCTTTACCTTTCCGTTCACCTGCACGGGTATCTCTATATCGCGCGAGGCGATGACAAGTTTGTCGGCCTCGGGCCAGGCGCGCGCCATAAGTGTGCCCGCGCCGCCGGCCAGCTCCCAGAGTTCGTCCGTTATATGCGGGGCGAAAGGGTGCAGCAGGGTCAGGAAAGTCTCGAAGTCCTCCTTCGAGGTTTCCTTCTGCTCGGTGAGCCGGTTCAGGTAGATCATCAGCGCGGAGATGGCCGTGTTGAATTTCAGGGACTCTATATCCGCGCCCACCTTCTCTATGGTCTGGTGGCGCAGGATCAGGTCCGGGCCGGCGGCCTTGGCGGCCGTCAGGGCCCCGTGGCGCTCCAGGCCCCAGGCGTAGGCGCGCCGCAGGAAGCGGTACACGCCCTCTATGCCGCGCACGTTCCAGGGCTTGGAATCCTCCAGCGGGCCCATGAACATCTCGTAGAGGCGGAAAGCGTCGGCCCCGTAGCGCTCGTAGATCTCGTCGGGGTTGATCACGTTCTTCTTGGACTTGGACATCTTCTCTACCATCGGCTTCAAGGCCTCGCCGTCGGCGGTCGTGGCGGTGCCGTCCTCGGCGATCTCGAGTTCCTTGTAGGGGCGGTAGACGCCTTTGGCGTCGCGGTAGGCGTAGGAAAGGATCATGCCCTGGTGCACGAGCTTTTTGAAGGGCTCCGTGGTGGAGACGTGGCCCAGGTCGAAGAGGACCTTGTGCCAGAAGCGGGCGTAGAGCAGGTGCAGCACGGCGTGTTCGGCGCCGCCGATGTAAAGGTCCACCGGCATCCAGGCCTTTTCCAGGTCCTTGTCGACGAAGACCTTGTCGTTCTTCGGGTCTATGAAGCGCAGGTAATACCAGCAGGAGCCGCCCCACTGCGGCATGGTGTTGGTCTCGCGTTTTGCCGCGCCGCCGCAGGCGGGACATTTCGTGTTGACCCAGGAGTCTATGGCGGCCAGGGGGGATTCCCCGGTGCCGGTGGGCTGGTACTTCTCCACTTCCGGCAGCACCACGGGCAGCTCGCTCTCCGGCACCGGCACGGCGCCGCACTTGGGGCAGTGCACTATCGGGATGGGCTCGCCCCAGTAGCGCTGGCGGGAGAAGACCCAGTCGCGCAGTTTGAAATTGACCTTGGCGCGGCCTATGCCTTTCTCCTCCAGCCACCGGGTTATCTTCTTTTTGGCTTCGGGGGTGGGCAGGCCGTCGATGATGCCGGAATTGATGGAGACGCCGTCGCCGCAGAAGGCGCCTTCGCCTTTCCAGTCGGCCGGGGCTTTCAGGACCTCTATTATCTTGAGCCCGAACTTCACCGCGAACTCGTGGTCGCGGTCGTCGTGGGCGGGCACGGCCATGATGGCGCCGGTGCCGTAGGTGGTCAGCACGTAGTCGGCCGTCCAGATGGGCAGTTTCTCGCCGTTGACGGGGTTCACGGCGTAGGCGCCGGTGAACACGCCGGTCTTGTCCTTGGCCAGCTCCGTGCGCTCCAGGTCGCTCTTGTTGCCCGCGGCGGCCACATAGGCCTCCACCGCGGCTTTCTGTTCCGGAGCGGCCAGTTTCAGCGTCAGCGGGTGCTCGGGGGCGAGCACCATGTAGGTGGCGCCGTAAAGCGTGTCGGGCCGGGTGGTGAAAACGGTAAGTTTATTCCCGTCTGGCAGGGCGAAGTCAACTTCGGCGCCTTCGGAGCGGCCTATCCAGTTCTCCTGCATCAGCCTCGTGGAGTGCGGCCAGTCGGTGCCGGCCAGGTCGGCCAGCAGGCGGTCGCCGTAGGCGGTGATCTTCAGCATCCACTGTTTCAGGCTTTTTTTCTCTATGGCCGTTTCGCAGCGGTCGCACTTGCCCTGGAACACCTCCTCGTTGGCCAGGCCGGTCTTGCACTTGGGGCACCAGTTTATCGGGATGGTGGCTTCGTAGGCCAGGCCTTTTTTGAAGAGCTGCAGGAAGATCCACTGGGTCCACTTGTAGTATGCGGGGTCGGTGGTGTTGACCTCGCGGTCCCAGTCGTAGCTGAATCCCAGGGAATCTATCTGGCGGCGGAAAGTGGCGCAGTTCTTCTCGGTGGTCACGCGCGGGTGCACGCCGGTGCTTATGGCGTAGTTCTCGGCCGGCAGGCCGAAGGCGTCCCATCCCATGGGATGCAGCACCTCGAAGCCTTTCATGCGCTTGTAACGGCAGAGGATGTCGGAAGCCGTGTAGCCTTCCGGGTGGCCGACGTGGAGGCCGTCGCCCGACGGGTAGGGGAACATGTCGAGGCAGTAGAACTTGGGCTTGGCCGGGTTGCGCGCGGTCTTGAAGGCGTGCTGCTGCTTCCAGCGCGCCTGCTGGCGTCTGTCTATCTCCTGGAAAGTCCGGGCGCCTGTCTCTGTGTTCACGTTGAAGCCTCCATCGTCTGGCTGTTCTAGCGCGGCCTGCTGAAAGCATTCGGGGCCGCCCGGGAACGGCGGCTCAAATGTAATTATATTTATTTTATCAAATTAAGGACCGCCGGTTGGGCGGCCAGCCTTGACAATGCCCGGTATTTCAGGTAAATAGTATACGGCGGCCCAGGAACGGGCAAATGAAACCAGAAACTACTGCCGGCCAAAAAATATCGCTGGTCCTTTTAGGGCTTGTAACGGGGCTATTGCTGATAGAAGGGGGGCTGCGCCTGGCCGGGCGGGCTCTCCTGCTGGCCCAGGAGCACCGCAACCGGGCGGCTTTGGCGGCCGCCGGCGGCTACCGTATTTTGTGTCTCGGGGAGTCCACCACCCAGGGGCAGTGGCCGCCTTTCCTCGAGGCTGCCCTTAATTCCGGGGCCGTCAAGACGCGGTTTACCGTCATAGACGAAGGGCGGGGAGGGACCAATACCGACGCGATACTGGCTTCGGTCGAGGCCCACATAGAGAAGTACCGCCCCGACATGGTGGTGGCCATGATGGGGATAAACGACCAGGGGGCCCTGCACCTGCCGGCCGAGGCGCGCGCCGCCTCCGGAGCGGAGAAGTTCTTCCGTTCTCTCAAGGTGTATAAACTTTTCCGGTTCCTGTTCCACGCTTCGTTCCGGGCCGAGGGCTGGAAAGAGCCGGCCGAGCGGCCGCTCCGGGCCGAACTTCCAGCTCCCAGGCCGCTGCGCAGGACCGCGGCCATGAATGAACTGGAGAACGCCCTGCGCAAGGACCCGGCCGACGCTTCCGCCGGCGCCGCCCTGGGCTGGCTGTACCTGCGCAAGTACTACTCGCAGGAGGCGGCGGACCAGTTCAGGGAAGTCCTGCGAACCTCCCCGGGCGATCCGGCGGCGCGCGCGGGGCTGGGCTGGACGTACCTGGAACGGGGGGATTTCCGGAGGGCGGAGGAGGAATTCGACGCTGTCCTTGCCGCGAAGCCTTCTGCTGACATGGCGCTGGCCGGTCTGGCGCGGGTCTGCCTCCAGCGGGACGATTTTGTATGCGCGCAGGAGCGCTTCGCAACGGCTCTCCGGATAAACCCGGATAACACGCTGGCGCGCGCCTGGCTCGGACGCGCGTACATGAAGCAGGACCGCTTCGCGGCCGCCGAGGAGCAGTTTGAAAGAGCCGTCAGGCAGGACCCGGAGAACGACACCGCCCATGTCGGGCTGGCCTGGATCCTGCAGCGCCGCGGCAGGCTGGCCGCGGCGGAGGAGCATTTCAGGGCGGCCCTGCGCAGCGCTCCCCTTACCGAAGCGCATATAGGGCTGGGGCAGATCTACCTGAAGTGGGAACAGCCGCGGCAGGCGCGGGAGCAGTTCCTGGCGGCCCTGGCGGCCGAACCCGGCAATGATACCGCGTATAACGCGCTGTTGTCCCTGGGGGACGCCAAGGGAACCGTCGGGGAGTATTCCGGCGGCTACCGGCAGGTGACCGCCAGGAATTACCGCGCGCTCAAAGCCCTGCTGGACCGTAAAAAGATACGGTTGGTCTGCGTCCAGTACCCCATGCGCAGCGTTACGGCGCTGCGCAATATGCTGGGCGGTTCCGAGGACGGGGTTATCTTCGTGGACAACGAAAAGAGCTTCGCGGAAGCGGTGGAAAAAGAAGGCCGCCGGGCTTATTTCAAGGACATGTTCGGCGGCAACTTCGGTCATTGCACGCCTAAAGGCAACGCGCTGCTCGGCGGCAATATCGCCAAGGCCATCCTGGGAGCTGTTCCCGGAAAAAGCGACTGAGCCGCAGGTCGTAGGCCAGTCTTGACAATGACCGTTATTTCAGGTAAACAATATGCGGGGACCTGCTTTCCACCTGCATAAGCGGCGTACGGACCGGAGGGAATAATGAAACCTGGAAGAATTATCGGCTTGAACGGCCTTTTGGGGCTGGCGGTAATGTTGAGCCTTGGCGCCGGGGCGCCGGTTTGGGCGGGACAGACCCAGGGGGCTTTGCTTGAGGAAAGCGAGACCGCCGAGACCGAGGTGGCTCCCGGAGAGGGTGAAGAGGCGGAGCAAGGCGACGGCGGCGCCGGCATACTGCACTCCCTGCCGCTGGCGGCGCAGCAGCCGGCCGCAGAACGGGACAAACCCTCCGCGGGATCCGCCAAAGAGCTTCCGGAAGTTCAGGCGTACCAGGAGGATGAATTCTCCGAACTGGTGAAAGTCATGAAGTTCCGCGTTTCCAAGAACCTGGCCGCCATGTCTAAACACGCCATGGCCCACGGGGTAATGGAGGTCACCGGGCCGCGCCAGGGTTACGCGGTCGGTTTTCTTACCTCGCCTCCAGGAAGAGGCGGCTTTTGCTCCACTTCGGTAAGTCCCGCCGCCGTGACCGAGGCCGGCTGCCAGGACGCTCTCTGGATCTCGGACAAGCCGGGCGGCCTGCCGCTGGCGGGGTGCCTCAGGGAATCTCGCGTGTCCGGGACGGGGGCTTCGGTGTCCTGGACGGTGTTGGGCCCGGGCAGCGCCGTTCCCATGCCGAACCGGTGCGTGCTTAAA
>JAMPXK010000049.1 GCA_023701245.1 Elusimicrobiales bacterium
CCGCGGCGGCTCTTCTCTTTTTATTTTGCCGGGGAGCTTACTTGGGAAGGTAATTGTAGCGGAACTGGAACATGCCCATCAGGTCCCAGCCGCCTTTGAAGGTGAGGTAGGAAAGTTCGAAATTCAGCTTAAGCAGCGTGCCGAGGTGGAGGTTGATGAGCTTGGGGCTCTGCGGCGCGCCCTGGGGCACCATGATCTCCAGGCCTATGGGCGAGTCTTTCTTGGGCAGCCACATGAAGCCGCCAAAGAGCATGCCGGTGGGGATCTGCACCGGGCTCGTGGTCACCGTGCTGCCGCGCGACAGGTTGATGGCTTCCCGGGAAAGGAATTCCGAGAGGCCGTAAATGACCTTGGGCATGTCTCCGTCGGAGTAGCCCGCGTTGACCAGGAATTTGGGATGCAGCCGCTTGGTGAGCGCCACGTAGGCGTTGGCGTAGGAATCCGTGTTCTTGGAGTCTATCTTGGTTGAAACGGTGGGCTGGTTCAGGGTGGGCTGGGCGCCGTCGCGGAACTTGAGAATGCCCTGTACGCCGGCCGCCATGGCGGGGCGCCACTTGCCTTCGGTCTGCACCTGCATCTTGGAGTCCGCCGAGAGCAGCCACAGGCCCACGCGGTCCAGGTAGTTCTTCTTCTCCACGGTCCAGGCGTAATTGTTCTTGCCGTAGAGGCGGCCGATGTAATAGGCGGCGTTGAAATCCAGGCCCAGCCCGACGGCGTTGCGGCCGCGGCCGCGGTACGCCGTAGGCATCAGCACTATGCCGCTGAGCGGCACTTTGCCCGTGTCGTAGGCGGCCGGCCGGGAAGGGCCCTGCTTGGCCGGCGCCGGGGCGGTGGAGAAGGCCAGCCCGTCGGGCGCGGCCGTGCTCACGGCGGGGATCACCTGTATCAGCTGCGCGCGCAGCGGCAGCGCTGGCAGGAGCAGGAGGCAGGCGCAGAAAAGGGTCTTCATAAGAAAAGTTTGGCGGCCAGGCGCGTCAGCAGGTTGGCTTCTACGCCCGCCAGCACGTCGTCTATAATTATACCAAAACCCCCGGCGATGGAGGTTTCCAGTTTCTTGATGGGCCAGGGCTTCAGGGTGTCCAGGGCGCGGAAGAGCACGAAAGCGGCCGCCAGGTTGAAAGGCGTGCGGTCCAGGAAGAGCAGGGCGGTCCAGTAGCCTATCACTTCGTCTATGACTATGCGGGGATCGTCGTGGGTGCCGAAGGCCGCGGCGGCCAGGCCGGCTATCCAGATAGAAAAAGGCAGGAAGGCCAGGCAGAACGCGGCGAAAGCGGCGTCGTCGGAAGGCAGGAAAGGCACCAGCGCCAGCGCGAGCAGGGTGCCGGCCATGCCGGACCCGGTGAATTTTTTGAAACCGGTCAGCCGCGCGGGGATATAACTGACGAAACCGCCGCTGGCCAGGAATTTTACCAGGAAGTCTTTGGCGGGCATCAGTGGCCGCGCTCGCTCCAGGACTTGTAGAGGAGGGAGCGGTGGTTGTAAAGGTAAATGCCGCCGCTGATGATGGTGAAGAAGGCCGTTACGACGGTAAGCCACCAGGTGACGGGCTTGGCCAGGGGCGGCGCCCAGGCCAGGAAGGCGGGCAGCGGGGTCTGCTTGGCCCAGAGGTGCAGTACCAGCAGGGTCAGGATGGTGAAGGCCGCTATGAGCTGGATGGTGGTCTTTATCTTTCCGGCCGCTTCGGCTTTCATGACGTCGCCGTGCAGCGCCGAGAGGACGCGCAGGGTGGAGATGGTGAGTTCGCGCAGGAGGATAAGGAAGACGGCCCAGATGGGAACGGCCAGTTCCCGCAGCGAGGCGAAGGCGAGGAAAACCGACATGATGAGGATCTTGTCGGCGAAGGGGTCCGCGACCGCGCCGAACGGGGTGGTGGTCTGGGTGCGCCGGGCGATGGCGCCGTCGATGCCGTCGGAAATGCTCGCTATGGTAAGCAGCACCAGCGCCGCGACGGCCGTCCAGAGGGACTTGGAGATGATCAGGGCGAAGATCACCAGGCTCAGGCCCATCCGGGCCATGGTTATGCGGTTGGCTAGGGTCATTGCCGGTTAATCCTTGAACTTAAGCACTTCGACTCCCTTGGGAGGAGAAAATTTGAAGATCTCCCTGTCCACCGGGGCGTTCTTGGCAGGGGCTTTCAGGCGGGTCTTGATGACGGTGCTGTCCACCGTCAGCTCCGCTTCCGACGGGAAATAGTCGGCCGGGTCCAGGGTAAGGGTGAGCGTGTACGCGGCCCCGGACTTGGGAGAAAACGTTATTTTGAAAGGCGCCCCGTCGCTCCCCCCGCTCACGACGGCGTGGTTCCTGGCGGCGAGCGCGGAGTAATTGCCGAAGTCCAGTATGCCGGAAAAGTTCTGGTCCTGCGTGCGGCGCCAGGCGTCCCAGCTGGTGCGGACCGCCTGCTTGTCTTCGGGCTTGTAGATCCAGATGTCGGTCTTGTCCGTGACCACCAGCTGGCGGGCCGGTTTGACGTGCTCTATGCGCAGGAGGTTGGGTTTGACGTAGCTGAGGGTGCCTTCGATGCTCTGTTTCAGGCCCGCTTCCTTGAAGTTTATCTCCTGCGTGAAATCGGCCTTAAGGGTTTCCAGGCGGTCGTCCCAGTCCTTCAGCTTCTTAAGGATCTCGGCGGCCTGGTCCGGCTCCTTTTTTGCTTCGGGCGCCGCGGCCGGTTTGGAGGCGGCTGCCGCCGCCGGGGTTTTCTTCGCGGCGGGCTGCTTCTTCGGGGCGGCCTTCTGCTGGGCGGCCGCGTTCAGGGTAAAAGCGAGGAGCAGAATTGCTGGCAGTATTTTATTCATTTCTGGAGAACTCCTCCCCGGCCGGTTCCTGCGCCTGCGGCTGCCCGGCTGCGGCCGCGGCCGCCTGGGCGTTCACGTGGGCTTCTATCTTGTCGAAGAAGATCTCCCAGCGGTTGGAACCTTCGGGCTTGTGTATGAACCCGTTCATCTCAAGGATGCTCAGGATGTTGGTGGCCCTGGCCGAAGAGCCGAAATGGGCCTTCAGCAGGTCCTGCGAGACGCGGCGGCGCTCCAGCACCAGCTTCAGCGCGGCCACCATCTCTTCCGAAGAACTGCCCTTGCCGGTGCCGGCCGTTTCTTCGTCTTCGGAGAGCGGCTGGTAGTTGGGCTTGGCCTGGGCTTTCACGAAGTCCGCCACCTTGCGGATCTCGTCCTCGCTCACGTAAGCGCCCTGGATGCGGGAGGGCTTCTGCGCGTCGATGGCGAGATACAGCAGGTCGCCTTTGCCTATCAGCGCCTCGGCGCCGGGGCAGTCCAGGATGACGCGGGAATCGGTCTTGGAGGTCACCTGCAGCGCCACGCGCGACGGCAGGTTGGCCTTGATGACGCCGGTGATGACGTCCACCGACGGACGCTGGGTGGCCAGCACCAGGTGGATGCCTACCGCGCGGGCCATCTGGGCCAGGCGCTGGATGGCGTCCTCCACTACGTTGCGGGTCTGGAGCATCAGGTCGGCCAGCTCGTCTATCACGACGATGATGTAGTATTCCTGCGGCTCGCCGTTCTCCAGGGCCCATTTATTATAGGAAGCTATGTTCTTTACGCGGGCGCGCTCGAACTTCTGGTAGCGCTTCTCCATCACGCGCGTCAGCGCCACCAGGGACTTGGCGGCGTCCTTGGGGTTGGTGATGACCGAGACGCGGTCCGGGGTTTCCTTGGGGTCGTAGAGGTAGGGAATGTCCTCGTAGAAGGTCAGCTCAAGGCGCTTCGGGTCTATAAAGAGGAACTTCACCTCGTCGGGCTTGTTGCGGAAGATGAGCGAGAGGATGAGCGACTGCATGAACACGCTCTTGCCGCTGGCGGTGGCGCCGGCCACGAGCAGGTGCGGCATGCTCTCCAGGTTGGCCACGGCCACTTTACCCTCGGCGTAGCGGCCCAGGGCGAAGGTGAGCGGGGAGCGGGCCTCGTTGAAGGCGGAACTTTCCAGCAGCTCCCGCAGGCAGACCTTGGCGCGGGTGTTGTTGGGGATCTCGAAGCCGATGGCGGACTTGCCCGGGATGGGGGCGATCACGCGGATGGCGCCGGCGGACTTCATGGCCAGGGCCACGTCGTTGGAAAGCGAGACTATGGAACTGATCTTCACGCCGGGCGCCGGGGTCACCTCGTAGCGGGTGATCACCGGGCCGGGGTAGACGCCGGACACGTGCACGTCCACGTTGAAGCTCTTGAAGGTGGTCTCCAGCTGCAGGCGGGCGCCGTTTATCTCGGCGTCGTCGGGACCCACGGCCACCTGCTTGGCGGGCGGCTCCAGGAGGTCGGTGCCTGGCAGTTTGAAATCCTTGAAATAGGGGTCAGCCAGTTTTTCCTTGCCGGGCGCGGGTTTGGCCGCCGGCTGGGCGGGCCGGGGCTGGGGCTTGGCCGCGGGTTCGGCCTGGGTGCGCACCACCTGCGGCTCGGGGGCGGGCTGGGGTTTTGGTTCCGGCTTTTCCACGGCGCGGATCACGGGCGGCGGCTCGGGGATGGGTTTGGCGTCGTAAGCCGGCCCTTCGGCCTGCTCCCGCTCGGAGATGATCTTCAGGCGGGCCTTCAGTTCGCGGCGGGCCGCGGACCAGTTGCGGTAATCGTCTATGGCCGCGGCGGAAACGTACTTGAGCACCCTGCGCCAGGAGATCTTGAACAGCAGCTGGATGCCGGCGAAGAACAGGACGGCCGAGAAGAGCCCCGCCCCCACCCCCCCGAACATGCGGGTGAGCAGCTGGCCCAGGGCATAGCCCAGCCAGCCGCCGGCGGATTGCCAAGGGCCGAAGCGGGAGCTGAGCAGTTCTATCATGGCCGACAGGGACCCCAGCACCATGAGCGTGCCGGCGGTGAGCGTGAGCGCGCCCTTGTGCGGCTTGTTGAGGTTGGCCAGGATGGCTATCAGGCCGTAAAGCAGTATGAAAGGGAACAGGTAGGCCGTGTGGCCCAGGAAAGCCGTAAGGGCGCCGGCCACCGTATCTCCTATGACTCCGCGCGGCCCGGAACTGAGCAGCACCCAGACCAGCCAGATGTTGAAAGCGAAAGACCCCGCCCAGTACAAGACATAGGAGAGGGCGGAGGTCTTCTTCTTTCCCTGTGCGGAAGCTTTGTTTTTCGCGAAGTCGCGCATTTTACGGTGCGCCTGTGGCGCCTTACTTGTCGTTGAGGACTACCCTGAAGTTGAGTTCCTTAGGATAGAGGGCCACCTTCCCCTGCGCCGCCAGCCACCCGAGGGCCAGGTAGAGGGCGGAGCTGGAGAGGTGAAGCTTGAGCTTGAGGTCCCAGGAGGAGGCGTCGCCGCCGGCGGCCTTGAGGGCCTCCAGCAGGTTGGCGGCGGTCTGGGCTACCGTGTCGGTGAACTTGGCGGCGTCCTGCATATCAGCGCTTTACCTGGAACAGGTCGCCGTTGGGTTCCACCGGCTTGCCGTTCTCCTGCACTACTTTCTCAATGACGCAGGTGAACTCCGCTTTGATCTCATTGAAGACCTTCATGGCTTCGATGACGCAGATGACCTGCCCTTCTTTCACGGTGTCGCCTTCCCGCACGTAGGGCGGGCTGGACGGACTGGGCGCGCGGTAGAAGATGCCGGACATGGGGGCTTTGATGGTCTCCCCTCCGTGGACGGCGGCCGGGCTGGCGGCAGGCGCGGCTTTGCCGGCCGGGGCGTGCGCCGAAGGGGCGAATACGGGGATCTGGTGCACGGCGTTATTGTGCTTGCGGACCAGCTTTATGTAGGTGCTGTCCTTGGAGAATTCTATGACCTCCAGCTTGTTGGAGTTCATGAACTGGTAGAACTTCTGCACCTGGTCGAAGGCGTTCTCTGACTGGGTCTTGGGGGCTTTCTTCATTAGTTCCTCCGCGAGATCGTAGATATTCCGGCCCCCGCGCAAGCGCGGGGGCCGGATATTCGTTACTTCTTGGCCGGCGCCTGCAGGAGAACGCGGCGCGAGAGGCGGTACTTGCCGTTGTTCTCCTCTATGCATTTAACTTCTATCTCCTGGCCCATCTTCAGCACGTCGTCGACGCGGTTGATGCGCTTTACGTCTATTTCGGAGATATGCAGGAGGCCTTCCTTGCCGGGCAGTACTTCGACGAAAGCGCCGAAGTCCACGATGGAAACGACGCGGCCCTTGTAGACCTTGCCGACTTCCACTTCCATGCTGAACTGTTCCACCATGTACTTGGCGGCTTCGAGGCTGGCCTTGTCGCAGCTGGAGACGAACACTGAACCGTCGTCTTCCACCTCGATGTTGGCGCCGGTGCTCTCCTGTATCCCGCGGATGTTCTTGCCGCCGGGGCCGATGAAGGCGCCGATCTTGTCCTTGGGGATCATGAGCTTCACTATGCGCGGGGCGAACTCGGAGATGTCGGCGCGGTGCGTCGGCATGGCTTTCTCCATCAGGTCCAGGATGTGGTGGCGGCCGCGGGTGGCCTGCTCGATGGCGTCCTTCATGATGTTCATGGGGATGCCGGTGGCGAGCTTCACGTCCATCTGGAGCGCGGTCACGCCTTTGCGCGTGCCGGTGATCTTGAAGTCCATGTCGCCGTAGTGGTCTTCCAGGCCCGCGATGTCAGAGAGGACCGCGAACTTGGAGCCGTCGGTGACGAGGCCCATCGCGATACCCGAGCAGGCGGCCTTCATGGGCACGCCGGCGTCGAACAGGGCGAGGGACCCGCCGCACACGGTGGCCATGGACGAGGAGCCGTTAGACTCCAGGATGTCGGACACGAGGCGGATGGTGTAAGGGAACTGCTCTTCGGTGGGCAAGAGCGGCAGCAGGGCGCGCTTGGCGAGGTGGCCATGGCCTATTTCGCGGCGGCCGGGACCCCTGTCGGGCTTCACTTCGCCCACCGAGTAGCTCGGGAAGTTGTAGTGCAGCATGAAGCGGTCGAAGGTCTTGCCTTCCAGCGCGTCGAGCATCTGTTTGTCGTCCGAGGTCCCCAGCGTGGTCACCACCAGGGCCTGCGTCTGGCCGCGGGTGAACACGGCGGAACCGTGCGTGCGGGGCAGGAAGCCGGGGTGGATGTTGATCTCGCGGATCTCGTCGGTCTTGCGGCCGTCGGTGCGGATCATGGTGCCCAGGGTCATGTTGCGCCAGACGGTATAGAGGACGTCCTCGAACACGGTCTTGGTCTGGTAGGAGGCGGTGAGGTCCTCGGGATACTTGGCGGTCATTTCCTTGTTCGCCTTGCTCTTGACCTCTTCAAGGGCCTTCTCCATGGCGTGCTTCTCGGGCCGGGAGGAGAGGATCTTCTCGATCTCGGGCTTGCACATCGCTTCTACGGCGGCCTTGAGTTCGGGCTTGATCTCGGGAGTGGCGATGGGGGTCTTCTGCTTGCCCACCTGCTCTTTCATCTTGATCTGCATCTTGCAGAGTTTCTCGAGTTCGGGCTTGGCGGCTTCCATGGCGCCGATGAGGTCGGAGTTGGGCAGCTCTTTGGCGCCGCCCTCCACCATCAGGATGCCGTGCTGGGTGCCGCAGATGACCATTTCCATTTCGGAGGTCTCGCGCTGCTCGTTGGTGGGGTTCATGATGAACTTGCCGTCGAGCTTGCCCACGCGGACCGCGGCCACGGGGCCGTTCCACGGGATATCGGAGATCATCAGCGCGGCCGAGGCCGAGTTGATGGAGACCACGTCGGCGTCGTTCACGCCGTCGTAGGACATCACCATGTTGACCACCTGCGTCTCGGTGTTGAAGTAATCCGGGAACAGGGGGCGCACGGCGCGGTCGGTCAGGCGGGAGGCCAGGACTTCCTTCTCGCGGGCTTTGCCCTCGCGTTTGAAGAAGCCGCCGGGGATCTTGCCGGCCGCGTAGGTGCGCTCTTTGTAGTCGCAGCTGAGCGGCACGAAAGCCGGCGGGGTGTCCTTGGGCTTGGAGGCCTGCACGGCGGTGGACAGCACCACGGTGTCGCCTATGCGGACGATCACGGCGCCGCCGGACTGCTTGGCTATGGCCCCGGTCTCGAACGAAATGGACTTATCCCCCACCTGTTCTTCCAGGCGGAGCGGTTTAGGGTAATTTGTCATTTGTTATTTCCTTAAGCCTAAGGCTTTAATGACCTTCTTGTATTCCTCGCGGTTGTTGGCTTCGAGGTAGCTGAGAAGGCGCTTGCGCTGTGAGACCAGCTTGGACAGGCCGCGCTTGGAGGCGTTGTCCTTGGGGCTGGCGATGAGGTGTTTGGAAAGATACTGGATGCGCTCGGTTACCAGTGCCACCTGCACGGAGGTCGAGCCGGTATCGTTGGGTTTAGGGGAGAATTTCTCCGCTATTTCTCTGATTTTGTTCTTGGTTAATGACATGTTTTGTCTCTCTTTTGTTGTTTTGTTAGGTTTTTATCCTTTCGCCTATTATATTAATTGTTACCTCTTCCAGTCAATGAAAAGCCCCCCGTTGCCGGGGGGCTTCAGCGCTAAAAACGCTTGTTTTTGAAGCTATTTTATCTCCCAGTAGCCGCCGGAGTCGGTCTTGGCGATCCTGGCGATCCCCCCCTCTACCTGCACTTTCTCCGTCACGGAGGAGGTTTCCTCGCGCTTGATGTTCTTTTTGTAGATGCGGCTCTTTATGGTCAGGCTGTAATAGGCCGTGTAGCGGCCGGGGCCGTCGTTGGTCACGCTCAGGCCGCTGATGGAGGCGGCCACTTCGTCATAGATCCGGAAGACGTTGCGCAGCTGTTCTTCCAGCTCGCTGACGGAGGTGCCGTCGCCTGCGGTCCAGTCCGGTGAGACGAGGGCCAGCACCCGCGCGGCGTCGCGGGCGGAATAGGCCCGCGGGAAATCCTCGTAGAGCTTGCGCACCAGCGCCATGCCCGGGTCGCGCGCATCCTGGGCCTGCTGCACTTCGGTCCTGCGGCGGGCGTCGGTCAGGGCCTTGCCGGAGTCGCTGCTCCAGAAAGCGCCGGTGGCCTGTTCAAGTTCTTCGCTCCGCTTGCGGAGCTGCACGGTCCAGAAGCCGGTCTGCTTCCACGGTTTATTGCCCCAGAAACCGGCCTCGCGCACTTCTGCCAGAATGACGTTCTTCTCGTCCTCGACGCGCTGTACCGGCGCGAAGAGTTTATCCATGGCCTCCCTGTACTGCGCTTCGGGCAGGGCTCCCAGTCCGGAAAGGTCGCCGGCGGCGTTCGCCTTGAAGGCGGAGAGGGCCTTCGAATAGGCCGCGAGCAGCCGGGCCTCCTGGGCCTTCAGGTAGCGCAGGGCCGCCTCCGCCTCGAAGATGGTTCCGGCGCCGGCGTCGCGGTCCTGCTCCCACCCCTCGGTGCCTTTCAGGTCGGGGCTATAGCCCTGGAGGTTCTTGAGCGCCGAGGCCATGGCCTGCTTGTGGGCCTGGTTCTCCGCGGAGTAGGAGATATTGAGGGCTTCGCTCAGAAGCGGAGAGCTGCCCATCTGGGAAAGCTCCGCGTAGCGGCCGTAGAGGTCCCGGTAGAGCAGGACGCCGGCGGCCTGCAGCCGCTGCGCCTCGGAGAAGGCCGGCTTGGCCTCGGCCAGGGCTTTCTCCAGGTTGGCCAGGTCGTACTTCCCGTCGTAGGCGAATTCCTGCGTGAAGCGGTGGCCCAGGTTGTTGAGAACTTCGTAATGTTTCGCGGAAGAGGCGGTAATCTTTTCCAGCTGGCCGGCGACCTGCGGCTGGTAGTTCTTGTAGGCCTGCAGCTTTGTCGAGTAGCCGGCCAGGAACTCCGAGGTCTCGGCGTAGATCCCGTCCTTGAGGCCGCGGGCCTTGGCCGCGAGCGACTTGTATTTGCCCGGCAGGCCGTCGGTACCTTTCAGGTAGCCGTCGGCGTAGCGCAGCGGCGACTCATAGTAGGAGTTCCAGGCGGTCATCTTTTTCAGCTCCGGCGCTTCCGGCACATAGTAGCCCAGAGGCTTGTACTGGCTTATGGCCGAGCGCCACTGGCCTATGTAGCCCGCGATGTCGATGAGGATGGGCTCTATCTTGGCCTTTATGTCCGTTCGCTGGGTTTCCAGTGTTAGGCGCTGCGCCTCTATAGCCTTGGCCGCGTTCTCGGCGGACAGTTCCACTGCCTGCAGCGCGGAGTAGGTGCGGCTGGTGCCCAGGTTCTCTTCGCCGTAGGTCAGGCCGGCGTAGAGATCCTGTATCTCGGCGGAGACGTAGTAGCGGGTGCCGGAATCCCGGGGCTTGTCGGAAATGTCCTTCCAGGCCGCGTCGGCGGCTTTCTGGGAGCGCTCTATGGAGGCGCGCAGCGAGGCGATGTACTTGTTTATGGCCTCCTGCATCTTGCGGCGCTTCTCCTCGGCGCTTTCCTTGGGCTCGGCCGGCGGCTGCGGCACCGCGGCTGGCTTGGAGACCTGCGGCGCCGGGATATCCTTGTCCCTGGCCGCCTTAGCTTCGTCGGCGCGCTTCTCGTCCTCCTTGCGCTCCTTCTCCTTGAGGCGCTGCGCCTCCAGGTAAAGCTTGCCGGCCTTGGCCTTGGTCTCCTCTATGAGCTTGTCGGAGGCGGCTATGGCCGCCGCGGTCTTCTCCAGCCGGTCGTCCGCCTCGAACAGGAGCTGGCGGAGCTCCGGCAGCTTCTCCTTAAGGGGGCGTCCGTCGGAATCGTCCTCGAGCAGGCGCTTGGCCTTGAGCAGCAGGTCCATATTGTCCTTGGACAGCTGGCCCTGCAATTCGTTCTGGTCGTAATTGTTGAAGATGAAGACGCCGGCCTTGACGGCGTCGCTGTAGCCGGGGACGCCGAGCGCCTCCTTGCCCGCCTCCACGGCGCCTTTCTTGGCGATGTACTTGCCGGCGATCTTCATGCCTTCGCGGGTCAGCACGCTCACGCCCTGCTCCGCCGCCAGGGCGACGCCGCCCACTCCGAGAGTGGCCACCGTGGCGCCGACCTCCACCACCTTGCAGGCCTTGGCGATATTGTCGCGCTGTATCATCTCCTCTACGGTGGCTTTGGCGTGCTCCAGGCGCCGGCGTGTCTCCAGGTTGGCGGTCTGCGCCTGTATGCCCTCGCGGAGGTTCTTGCGCCACGCCGCTGCGTCGTGGGAAAGCCAGGCGAGTTCGTTCTGCGCCTCGCCGTAAGTCTTAGGCCCTTCGGCCACCGCAGGTAGGGCGGCCGCCAGCAGCAGGATGGAAGCGAGCAGGTGTTTCATATTGTCCCCGTAAAAAGGCCGGCGCCGGGACCGCCCGGCGCCGCTAAGTGCTTTTGCTGTTAGAATTGCTTTACCTTGAATTTGGCCAGGTCATTGCCCGGGACCGGAATGGAGACCGGTTCCACGCAGTAGAAGCTGCCGCTCAGTTCGAAGCAGTAAGCGAGGCCGGTAGAGATGCCGGTCACGCTGCCCGCCGCGGCGTAGCCGGAGAGGTTCTTTACCTCGGCGGAGGTGAGCGTGGCGAGGGACTTGCCCATGCTCTTGTGCTGGGTCACGCCGCCGTAGCCGATATTGTTGGCCCAGTCGTAGAACCAGATGTCGGCGCTGCCGCCGCCGGTGTCGCAGGCCTGCGCCCCGGTGGCGAAGGTATACTTCATCACGGTGCCGGAGCCGCGGCAGTCTATGGTCACCGTCTCGCCGCCGCCCAGGTTGCCGCTCTCGTCTATGACCAGCGCGGAGGTGTTGCCGGCCACTTCTCCGGTGGCCACGTTCTCCGCGTCGCTGAGGCCGAACATCAGCGGCTGCTTCATGCTGAACAGGGAAAGTTTGCCTTCCTTCGAGTCGAAGACGAATTCCGTGCTGCCGCTGTCGGTGCTGGTCTGGCCGCTCTTGTTGACCATGACCATGCGGCTGTAGGTGACGGAAACGAAGACCCGGCCCTGCGCGCCGGCGGCCACGTTGTTGAGGGTGTAGCGCAGGTTGATGGCGCTGAGCGCGTCGAAGTCGCGCTTTACCGCCCGCTCCAGGATGGCCTTGTCGGCGGCGAAATTGTCCCCGACGTAGCCAAGGAACTTCCGCAGGTCCTCCCTGTTGTAGGCGTCGAACATGGCGTCCAGGGTCTCTCGCACCTTGGTCTGGATGTTCTCCTCCGAAAGGGTGATCTCCTTGCGGGTCTCCTCCGGCTTGTTGGTCTTGCCTGCCGTGTCGGTGACTTCTATGAGCATGGCGTAGGTTTTGCCGGCTTCCGGTTTGAAGGAGAACTCGAAAGTCCCGTTATCGGCGAACTTGACGTCGGTCCAGGTGGCCTTGTCGTCTAGCGTGATGCGCACGGCGCCGGTCTGTCCGCCTGCGGTGCGGCCGGTTATCCGCACCAGGCCGTCGGCGCCCAGGGCCTCCCGGAACAGTTTCACTTTCGGCCCGGTCTCGTCGGCCGAGAGCTTGTTGATGTGCAGGTACTTGAGGCCGACTTCGGCCTTGGACTTGCCGAAGATCCACCACTTGGCGTCGGCGGACCCCGCGGCGAACAGGAGCGCGGCTGTCAGTATAAGCAGTTTTTTCATGGTAAGGTTTCCTTTTCCGCTCAGAAGGCGGTGTTAAGTCCCACGGTTATGGTCTTTTCCCGGAAGTTGCGGGAGGTGGTGGTGAAGCCGTAGTCGTTGAACCCGGCCCGCAGGAAGAGGGTGGAGTCGTTGAGGCCGGCCAGCAGCTTGGGGCGCCAGTAGGCGGCGAACGTGGCGAAGAACTTGTCGGAATCGTCCGTGTTGGCCGCCGACTTGCGCAGCATGTTGGCTCCCAGGCGCAGGTCGCCCGTCAGGTTGGCGTCGGGCGCATCGCAGCCCAGGCCAAGTGAATACTCGTAGAGCTTGTCGGTCTCGCCGGCCAGTTCGTCTTTGGAGTACCAGGTCCCCAGGTTCACCGAGGGCTTGAGCACCACGGACTTTACCTGGTGGCGGGAGTTGAGCGAGGTGTTGAAGTTCACCTCCCTGGCGTCGCGCACGTCGGTCCTGGTCTTGTAGAGGGTGTAGCCCAGGTTGGTGTCAGAATCCAGTTCGCCCAGGCGGTCGCGGTAGTTGGCGTTCAGGTAATGGTCCGCGCCGCTCGAGCCCGCGCCGTATTTGCGGTCGAACTTGTAGGCAAGGTCCGCGAAAGAGTAGGGGCGGGACGCGAAGGGCTTCTTTACGGCCACGGAGAGTTCCGGCTTCCAGTTATAGGTGGTGCCGGCGGCGGTGTCGCCGTCGAGATTGTTGCGGTACCAGAGCAGCCCGGAGGTGAGCGTAACGCGCTTGGAGTACTTGTAGCGCCACTTGGTCTTTACCTTGCGGCGGTCCGGGGTGGCCGAGCCCAGCGCGGAGAAGAAATCCGGGGCTACGTTCTCGTATTCCAGGGAGACGCGGCTGGGATCGGCGTCGCCTGTCAGTTCAAGGCGCACGGCGTTGCCTTTGGCGGAAGTCCCGCCCGTGGTCTCTTCGTGATCGGCGGTAGAATATTCCCCGGCCGCGGTCAGGCCGGGGATAGGGGTATAGCCGAAATCGAAGGTGTAGGTCTTAGCGTCATACAGCGCGTCGGCGGCGCTGACGCGGGAGGTGTCCTTGGTGCCGACGTAGCTGCCGGCGGCCCAGAGGTCAGGGGTGACGGCCTGCTTGAAGCGCAGGCCCAGGGCCTGGCGTTTTACGGTGCGGGTAAGCGGGTCGTTCCAGACGGAGTCCCAGCGCGGGTAGGCCCAGCCGAAGACGCCGGTGATCTCCGGCAGCCTGGAGTCCTGCCTGGCGAAGCGGTAGGAGCCGCCCTTGAGCGAGGTGGCCAGCGCGTATTGCGAGAAGGATTCGAACACGTCGCCTACGGCTACCGTGTGGACGTTGTTGGTGGCGCGGCCCTGGAGCGTGGTCAGGGATAACTTTTTGACGTCGCTGCGGTCGTCATCTGTGGCCTTGCCTCCTGCCGCGTAATTATAGGTCCAGGCGCCTTTGGAGCCGCTGCCGTAGAGGTTGAGGACTTCCAGGAAGTTCACACCTTCCGTCAGCGAAGAGGCCGCCTTGCCGGCGCCTTTGATCTCGTTATTGACGACCGAGAATTCGTTGGCCGCGTGGAACTCCGAGGCCGCGCGGGCAGGAACCGCGGCAGCAGCCAGCAGGATAGCGAACGCTGTAATTTTCATTTGTTGAATACCCCTTCACCGCGACTCTGTCGTAGTAAACCCGCCTAAAGGGTATCAAAAAGCGAGCTCCGCGTTCAAACTTTCTGACCGGCGTCAAATTTGTTATCATTTTTTACCGTCGCAAAGTCGCCAGGAGCTACTATGACCCAGAACAAGATACACGCCAACAGGATAGCCGCCTTCCTTAATAAGGAGCCGCGCGAGTTCACCCGCCCGGACCTGGTCCGCTTCATAAAGGCCAACGGCATTAAAATGGTCAACTTCCGCTACGTCGCCGGCGACGGGCGGCTGAAGACCCTGAATTTCATAATTAACGACGAAAAATACCTGGACCGCATCCTGTCGGCCGGGGAACGGGTGGACGGCTCCAGCCTGTTCAAGAGCATAGACGCCGGCTCCAGCGACCTTTACGTGATGCCGCGCTACCGCACCGCCTTCGTCAACCCGTTCTCGGCGGTCCCCGCCGTGGACATCCTCTGCTCCTTCTACACCCCCGACGGCAAACCTTTCGCCAGCGCCCCCGCCGAAGTGCTGCGCCGCGCCGAAGCGGAATTCACCAAGGCCGCCGGCAGCGAGTTCCACGCGCTGGGCGAGCTGGAGTATTACATCATCTCCCCCCGCAATCCCCTGTACCCGATGGCCGCGCAGAAGGGCTACCACGAATCCCAGCCCTTCGCCAAGTGGGAGGCCCTGCGCCTGGAGGCCATGGCGGCCATAGCCGAGGCCGGCGGCCGCATAAAGTACGGCCACAGCGAAGTGGGCCTTATCCGCACCGAGGACTCCGAGATGGCCCAGCAGGAAATAGAGTTCCTGCCCGTGCCGGCTTCCGACGCGGCCGACCAGCTGGCCGTGGCCAAGTGGATGCTGTCGGCCATCGGCCACAAGTACGGCGTGGTGATCTCCTTCGCGCCCAAGATCTCCATAGGCCACGCGGGCTCCGGCATGCACGTCCACACCTGCCTGCTCAAGAACGGGCGCAACATCATGCTGGAGAAAGGCGCCCTGTCGGGGCCGGCCCGCCGCCTGATAGCCGGCTACATGGAACTGGCCGCCCCGATGACGGCTTTCGGCAACACCGTGCCCACGTCCTACCTGCGCCTGGTGCCGCACCAGGAGGCGCCCATCAACGTCTGCTGGGCTTACCGCAACCGCTCGGCGCTGGTGCGCATCCCGCTGGGCTGGACCAACGCCGCCGGCATGGTGAAGGACGCCAATCCCGGTTCCGCGGCTGGCGCCGTGGAGCCTGCCCAGACCGTGGAGTTCCGCTCCGCCGACGGCTCCGCCGCGGTGCACCTGCTCATGGCGGGTCTCTGCGTGGCCGCCCGCCGCGGCTTCGAGCGCAAGGACGCGCTGGCCTACGCCGACAAGTTCTTCGTGGACAAGAATATCTATCACAAGGAGCACGCGGCCCTGCTGCAGAAGCTGCCCAAGCTCCCCTCCTCCTGCTGGGATTCCGCGGAGACGCTGGCGAAGTTCCGCGGTGTTTTCGAGGCCAAGGGCGTCTTTACCCCGCAGCTGATAGACGGCCTGATAAAGCGTCTGAAGACTTACGACGACAGCAGCCTCAGCGAGCGTCTCTACGGCAAGGAAGAGGACATCAAGAACCTGGTGGAAGAGTACCTTTACTGCTAGGGCATGCACTTCTTAAGGGAGAGGACCGCCCGCTTCTATCTGGCCGCCGCGCTGTGCGCGGCGGCCATCGTGGCGCTCTCCCTTTTCAGTTCACGGCTGGCAAACCTCCCGACCGGCCCCGACGGGGAAGAGGTTTTGCGGGTTTCCACCGGGGCGTTCACCACCAGTCTCGACCAGGTCCTTAAGGCGGAGGGCATAGACGACGCGGGGCGTTACCGCCTTTCCAAGGCGCTCGCCGCCAGCCTCGACCTGCGCCGCCTGCGCCCGCAGGACACCTACGCCATCTCCTTCTCCACCTGGGGTTCGGTCGTGTCGCTTTCCGTCACCCGGGACCTGAAGGATTACCTGCTGGTTCCCGAGACCGGCGGCGGCTACGAGGTTTCCGTCCGGCAGGTGGAGATAAAGTCGTCCGCCGCCAGGGCCGCCGGCGCCATCAAATCCTCGCTCTGGGAGTCCATGAGCGCGGCCGGGGTCCCCCCGGCGGTGATCCTGGATTACGCCGATATCTTTTCCTGGTCCGTGGACTTCCTCACCGAAGTGCGCGACGGGGACCGCTGGGCCCTGGCCTGGGAGTACAGGACCGATCCTTCGGGCAAGGTGGTCTCGCAGGCCGTCTCGGCCGCAGTCTACGACGGGGCCGAAACCGGGCGCAAGACCGCCGCCGCCCACGCCGGCGGTTATTACGACGAGAAGGGCGACTCGCTGCGCAGCATGTTCCTGCGCGCGCCGCTGCATTACCGCCGTATTTCCTCCTATTTCAGCAACCGCCGGTTCCACCCGGTCCTGAAGTATTTCAGGCCTCACCAGGGCATAGATTACGCCGCGCCGTCAGGCACTCCGGTTTCTGCGGTGGCGGACGGGACGGTGACGTTCGCGGGTTGGAAGGGCGGCAATGGGCGCCTGGTGATCCTGCGGCACGGCTCGGGTTATGAAAGCACCTACGGGCACCTTTCACGGTTCGGCAAAGGCGCGCGCCGCGGCCGGCGTGTCTCCCAGGGCGACGTGATAGGCTACGTGGGCAGTTCAGGCCTGTCCAGCGGGCCGCACCTGGATTTCCGGGTTAAGCTCAACGGTACGCCCCTGAATTTTTTGAAAATGAAATACCGCTCCACCGGGACGGTGAGCGGCAGTGCCAGGGCGGCCGTGGCCGCCTCCATCGCGGCCCTGGAGGCCGCGGTTCAGAAGTAGTTCTTCGCCAGACCGTAGAGGAAGGGCACGACCTCTATGGTGATCAGGATTATAATTATTATTTCCAGCCAGTGGCTGCGGCGGGTGTTAACCTCGCCGTGGAGGATCTGGCTTATCTGCGCCAGCGTCTCCATCTTGCGCGAGATGCTCTTGCGCCAGTCGTCGAAGTGGAACTCCAGGGAGGCCGCCCTGAAGGCCACGGCGAGATAAGGGTCGCCCACGGTCTTGAGGGAGTTCTCCACGCGCCCCAAAAATTCCGAGAATTCCATGTACTTGTGGCTGGAATCTTCGGCGATGTCGGCGTAGAAGTTCTTGAAGATGTTGGCCACGCTCTCGCGCTTCTGGTCCATGGCGTCGTAGAGTTCGTCGAGCTTGCGGCCCAGCATCTCGTCGTAGTAGCGGAATTCCAGCAGGTGCGTCAGGGAGAACTCTATCACGTCGGCCACGTCGCGCTGGCCGTCGGGCTCTATGAGGAGGGCTGAGTTCCAGTCTATGATGGCCAGGTCGGTGCTGGAATACTGGATGGCGCTTTCCGTGATGAACTCGCGGGACTCGTCGCTGAGACGCTCCTTGTCCTCGGCCAGGATCAGGGCCGCCACGTCCACCTTCTTTATGAATTCCCGGGGTTTCTCTATCCCCGGGGCCTTTTCCACTATATAGGTGATGTAGTCCTCGTAAATATCCCACTCGGCCGGGTTGGTGACGGCGGGCATGATGCGCTTTTTCAGGGCGTCCTTGCGCGAGGCGGCGATGAGGTCCAGCTGGTCGGAAGATTCCAGTTCGGCGGCTATCTTTACCAGCGCTTCCCAGGAGGTGGCCGGCGGAATGGCCATTTCGAGGGTGACGGAGATGACGCCGTAGTTCCAGAGGCGGGCGAAGAGCCGCACCGGGAATTTGCCGGAAGGCAGGTCCAGGGTTTCCCCGCCGAGTTCGGCCTTCAGCGGCGAGTCCTTGATGATGACCGCCTTGCGGGTGTTGGTGGAGAATTTAAGCCGGGGGCCGCTGTCGGAACTGAGCAGCTGCTCGACCCGGCCCAGGGTTATCTCGCCGCCGATGTCGAAGACGCGGTGTATCAGTATGCTGCCTTTCTCTATAACTACGGCCATTGGATCCTCCGCGGAACTCGGACTACTTTTTCGCCAGCACGGTCTCTATCGCCTTGACCATCACGGGGTCGTAGGCTTCGTCATAGCCTTCCCAGACGTCGTAGAGCTTGTGCGTCTTGTCGAGCAGGTAGATGTAGGGCACGCCCTGGGCCTTGTAGGCCTTGTAGACGGGACGTCCCTTGTAGGCCAGCGGGAAAGTGACGCCGAGGGACTTGGCGAAATTGAGCGCGGCTTCGGGGTCTTCCTGTATGCAGATGCCCATGACGTTGAGGCCCCTGGGCCCGTAGGTCTTGTGCAGGCGTTCCACGGCCGGCGCCGCTTTGCGGCAGAAAGGGCAGGTTTCGGTGAAGAACATGAACAGCACCGGTTTGCCGGCGTAAGCGGCCAGGTCGAGGTCGCCTTTGCCCGAGGCCAGAGGCAGTTTGAAATAGGAGTCGTTCTTCTGGTAGGCCGGCGCGGCGGTTATGGGCGCCTGGGCCGTTACCGCCGCCTGCTCCTGCGCGGGCGCGGGCTGTTCTTTTTTTCCGCAGGCGCCAAGCAGCAGCGCGGCGGCCGCGAGGCTAAGAAACGAAGTTTTCATGATGTTCTCCTTGATCGAGGCCCATCGCTACCGGGCTAGGGTTATTTTATTATTTTTCTCAGCTCGTCTAAAATGAAATTCGCGGCCCGCGCCCTTACGTAGTCCCGGCCGCCCCTGAACTCCCGTCGGAAAACCCGCGTTTTGCCGGGCCCGGCCAGGCCGAACCAGACCAGACCGACGGGCTTGTCCGGAGTGCCTCCGTCGGGGCCGGCTATGCCGGTGACGGAGACCGCGTAATCGCAGCCGAAAACTTTCCTGGCGCCGGCGGCCATCTCCGCGGCGCATTCTCCGGAAACCGCCCCGTGCTTTTTCAGCGTGGCGGCCTTGACCCCGAGCAGCCGGGTCTTGGCCGCATTGGAATAGGCCACCGCGCCGCCCAGGAACCAGTTGGAAGAACCGGGGACATCCGTGGCCAGTTTGGAAACCAGGCCGCCGGTGCAGGATTCCGCGGAGGCCAGCGTACGTCCGCCCGCTGCGAGTTTTCCCCCTATGGCCGCGGCCAGGGTGAGGTCCCCTTCACCGTAAAACGCGGCGCCGGCGGCCCGGCGGCACCTGGCCGCCGCCCGCTTGATCGCCGCAGGTTCGGAGCCTGCGATGATGAAGTCGATCAGGCCCGGGCCGGCCAGGATGGTGTAGCGCAGCTCGGGCGCCTTGCGCATGGCGGGCTTGAGCAGCGCTTCCGCTTTCGGCTCTCCGAGCCCGGCCAGCCGCAGTTTCACCTGCGTGAGCGGCTGGCGCTTGAAAAAATCCTTTATCTCGGAGTCCAGGAAGGAACCGAACATGGGTTCCCACTCGCTGCGCGGGCCCGGCAGCAGCACCAGCAGCTTGCGGCCCTCGGTCAGCACCTCGCCGAAGGCCGTGCCGTTGGCGTTCTCCAGGGCCTTGGCGCCTTCCACCAGCAGGGCCTGGTCTTTTAAATTAGGAGGCAGCTTTTCCAGGCCGTAATTCAGGGCCAGGATCTGCGCGCAGTGCCTGGAACTGACCAGCCGCCGTCCCAAGGCCCGGGCCGCGGCCTGGCGGGTGAGGTCGTCGAAAGTGGGCCCCAGGCCGCCGCAGACCAGAACCAGGTCCGCCCTGCGCAGCGCGCCGGTAATGCAGTCGGCGATATCTGCCAGCGAATCCCCGCAGGATTGCTCGCGCGCCAGGGTAAAACCCAGCGGGGCCAGGCGCGCGTGAAAGAGCGGCGGATAGAGGTTCAGCTTTCCCTCCAGCAGTTCCGAGCCCGTGCAGATAAGTTCGGCTTTGCCCGTCTTCATGATCATAAGGTTAGCATAAACCGGCGGGGCGGCGCGAGATTGACACGCATAGGCGGATTTGGTAGTTTTGAGTTGCTGATAACCGGAGGCAACGTGATAAAAGAAACTCTTTCCAAGATAGAGGCGGCCATAGGCAAGATCCAGGCCGGGCAGTCGTCCGAAAAGGCCGAACTGGTGGCGCTGCTGGGCAAGCTCAAGGCCGAACTGGCCGCGTTGCCCCCGTCGCGCATAGAGGAG
>JAMPXK010000050.1 GCA_023701245.1 Elusimicrobiales bacterium
CGCCGCCGGCTGGTCTCCGGACGGCTTGAACGGGGCCACGAGTTTGAACTTGCCTTCCATACGCCAATTCTACAAAACATGCGGGGCCCGCCATAAATGTTAAAATTTAACCATGTCAGAACGCGTCCAGATCACCGTGGCCAAGAGCGCCGGCTTCTGCCCGGGCGTAAAGAACGCCATAGACAAGGTACTGGAGCTCGCCAAGCACAGCAAGAAGACCATTTATACCCTGGGCCCGCTCATCCACAACAAGCAGGTCATAGAGACGCTGAAAGAGAAGAACATTCACGCGGTCAATTCCCCTTCCGAGATAAAAGAAAAGCACGCCATACTGGTCATAAGGGCGCACGGCATTCCTCCCGAAGAGGAGGCGAAAATAAGGGCGCTGGACCTGGAGGTGGTGGACGCCACCTGCCCGCTGGTAAAGCACGTGCAGGAGAATATCCGCAAGCACGCCCAGCAGGGCTATGCCACCATCATAGTAGGCGACCGGGACCACGCCGAGGTTGTGGGCCTGATGGGCTACACCGAAGGCCGCGGCTACGTGGTGGACGGCCCGGAAGAAGTGAAGAAGCTCCCGCGCCTGGAGAAGGCGAATATCGTGGCCCAGACCACGCAGGAGGGCGACATTTTTACGGAGGCCGCGGCCGCGGCGCGCGGGATCGCCGGGGAACTGGCGGTTTCCAACACTATCTGCAATCCCACCAAGCAGCGGCAGAAAGAGACGGTTGAATTTTCAAAGGATTCTGACCTGGTCATAGTTGTGGGCGGCAAGAATTCGGCCAACACGGCGCGCCTGTTCCAGATCTGCGAGCGCCTGGCCAAAAAGGCCGTGCACATAGAGAAAGAAGACGAACTGCGGCCGGAATTTTTCAAGGGCGCCGCTAAAATTTTCATCACGGCCGGCGCTTCCACGCCCTCCTGGATGATAGAGAAGGTGCTGGAGAAGGCGCGGGAACTGGCCGGCGAGGCGCAGAGCCACCTCCTGGACAAGGTGGCCTTTGCCTGGAAGCTGCTGGTTACCGGTTCTATCTACACGGCCGTGGCCGCGGCCGCGCTCACCTATGTCTGCATGAAGCTGGAAGGCGCGCCGGTGTCCAAGAAATTCCTGCTGATGGCCGGGCTGTTCGCTTTCAGCCTGCACATGGCCAACCGCGCGGTGGAAAAAGGCGCGGCCGTGCCGGACAAGGCGCGGCAGCTGCTGTTCGTGAAATACCGGCGGCAGTCGCGGCTGGCGGCGCTGATCTCGGGCGCGCTGGCCATCCTGCTGTCGGCGGCGCTGGGCTGGAAAGTGTTCCTGACGGCGGCTTTTTTCTGGTCCGCGGGCATGATGTACCCGTACAAGCTGCCGCTGGGCTTCGAGAAGTTCGCCAATTTCCCGGCTTCCAAGGATATCCTGACGGCGCTGGGCTGGGCTTTCATGTGCGCCTACGCGCCGGGGCTGTGGCACGGCGGGGCCATGCATAATTCCACGCAGCTGGCGGTGTTCTTCGCCTTCCTGCTGGTGTTCACGCGCTCGGTGCTGTTCGGCATCAGCCACGCGCACAGCGACATGATAGTGGGCAAGGAGAATTTCTACAAGGCGGCGGGGCAGCCGCTGACCTACTTCACGCTGGCGGCCATCTTCCTGGTGCTGTCGGCGATCCTGTTCACGCTGAAGGGCGCGGGCTGGCGGCCGGAGCTGGCGGCGTCGCTGTTGACCGGCATGCTTTATTACCTGGGCCTTATGCTGTTCTTCTATTTCAGCCGCATTCCCGAGCGCACTACAGCCGAGACCCTGATAGACACGCAGTTCCTGATCCTGGCCGCCCTGGCCTGGAAAGCCTAGACCTAACCTCCGGGCAGGGTATGCCTTCTCCGGGTACGCGAGGCCCCTACGAAGGCACACCCTGCCCGAAGGCTTCTACTCCAATTCTTTTTGGAGGACGCGGCGGGCGCGGAAGAGACGGGTCTTGAAGGCGGGGACGGTGATCTTGAGCACCTTGGCGGCCTCGTCCATGGAAAGGCCCTGGATGTCGGCCAGGGTGATGGCCAGGCGGAAATCTACGGACAGCTTGGACAGGGCCTTGGCCACGCTCTCGGAAAGTTCCTTCTTGCGGATCTCGTCGGCGTGGGTGAGGTCTTCCAGCTCGCGCACGTCTTCCAGGCTCACCAGTTTTTCGTGCTTCTTCTTGCGGAACTTCATCCAGCAGTTATTGGCGGCTATGCGGTAGAGCCACGTGCCGAAACCGGACTTGCCTTTGAACTTGGAGATGTTCTTGAAGGCGGAGATGAAAGTCTCCTGGTACACGTCGTCGGCTTCGGACTTTAGGCCCAGGCAGACGTAGTTGGCCAGGTTGTATATCTTGTCCTGGTATTTTTTCACCAGGGCCTCGAAACTGGCCGTGTCGCCGGCCTTGGCTTTCTCCACCAGCTGGGCGTCGTTCTTGTCCATGCTCAAATTATAGCAAGCGGGGTGACCGCTTTGTTCAAACCCGCCCCCTATTAAGGTAAAATATAAACCGGAATTTACCGCGCGGTTAGCTCAGCGGTAGAGCGCCTCTCTTACACAGAGGATGCCACAGGTTCAAATCCTGTACCGCGCAAGTTTTCTTGGCATTCGCGGTAAGCAAGCCGTAATACGGCTTGCGGCAGGATTTGAAAGGCGGAGCTCTGGAGCCAGCAGGCGCAAGAGCGAGCCGGGGTCGCGGCCCGAGGCGAGCGACGGCGAGCCGAGGAGCTGTGACCAAATCCTGTACCGCGCAAGTTTTCTTGTTCCAAGACTATCCTAAAAACCAGGGGACCAACCAAATGGCTGACGAAAAGCGCGACGACCTTCCTTTAGAAGAAGTGCAGATGGAGGAGGACGTAGAACTCCTCAACGAACCCAAGGAAGACCCGCACGTGGCCGGCCTCAACCCCGAGGCGGCCGAACTGAAATGGTACAAGGAAGTCTACCAGGGCGACAACATGAAGCAGCTCACCCTGCGCTCCGTCATCATGGGCGCTTTCCTGGGCGGCTTCATGTCGCTGTCAAACCTCTACATAGGCCTTAAGACCGGCTGGGGCCTGGGCGTGGCCATCACCGCCTGCATCCTCTCCTTCACCATCTGGAAAACCCTGCGCACCCTGCTGCCGTTCCTGTTCAAGACGGACATGAGCATCCTGGAGAACAACTGCATGCAGAGCACGGCCTCCTCGGCCGGCTACTCCACCGGCGGCACCATGGTGTCGGCCATCTCCGCCTACCTCATCATCACCGGCGCGCACATGAGCTGGACCGTGCTCTCCCTCTGGACCATCTTCCTGGCCATGCTAGGCGTCTTCATAGCCATCCCCATGAAGCGCCAGATGATCAATATAGAGCAGCTGAAGTTCCCCAGCGGCATCGCCGCGGCGGAAACCCTCAAGAGCCTGCACGCCAAAGGGCAGGAAGCCTCCGACAAGGCGCGGGCCATGGGCCTGGCGGGCCTCCTGGGCGGCGCTATCGCCCTGCTGCGCGACAAAGGCGTCTCCCTGCAGATCAAAGACCTCTTCAGCGCCAGGCTGTCGCTGCCGGGCATGCTGCCGTTCAACGGCCAGATCAAAGGCTACCCGCTCGAAAAGTGGACCTTCTCCTTCGAGGTCAGCGCCCTGATGATCGCCGCCGGCGCCATCATAGGCTGGAAGATCTCCTGGTCGCTGCTGCTCGGCGCCACCATCAACTACGGCCTGCTGGCCCCCTGGGTGGCCGGCATGGGCGCCATCGACATGAGCAAACTGGGCTACCGCGCCATCGTGCAGTGGAGCACCTGGGCGGGCGCGGCCATCATGGTCACCTCCGGGCTGTTCATGTTCGCCCTGCAGTGGCGCACCGTGCTGCGCGCCTTCGGCGGCGTCACCAATATTTTCCACGCCCGCCCCGAAACGGCGGCCGACCCCCTGGCGCACATAGAAGTCCCGGCCACCTGGTTCCTCACCGGCACCGCGTTCGCGGGCCTGGGCTGCATCATGGTGCTGCATTACGCCTTCCAGACCAGCTGGTGGATGGGCCTCGTCTCCGTCGTCCTCACGTTCTTCCTGGCCATAGTGGCCGCGCGCGCCACCGGCGAAAGCGACATCACCCCCATAGGCGCCATGGGCAAGATCACCCAGCTCACCTTCGGCGTGCTGGCCCCGTCCAACATGACCACCAACCTGATGACCGCCTCGGTCACGGCGGGCGCCGCCGGTTCCACGGCGGACCTGCTGACCGACCTCAAGAGCGGCTACCTGCTGGGCGCCAACCCGCGCCAGCAGTTCCTGGCGCAGTTCCTGGGCATCTTCGCGGGCACGCTGGTGGTGGTCCCGGCCTTCTACATCCTGGTGCCCGACGCCACCGTGCTGGGCTCCGACCAGTGGCCGGCCCCTTCCGCGCAGGTCTGGGCGGCCGTGGCCCGGCTGCTGTCCAACGGCATCCACTCGCTGCACCCCGCCGCCAAGAGCGGCATGCTGGTAGGCGCGCTGGTGGGCATCCTCATCCCCTGCCTGGAGCTGCTGCTGCCCAAGCACCGCAAGTATATCCCCTCCGCCATGGGCATAGGCCTGTCCATGGTCATCCCGTTCTGGAACTCGCTGTCCATGTTCATAGGCGGCCTGATAGCCCTGGTGCTGGAGCGCAAGGCCAAAGAGACCGCGGAGAAATATATAATCCCGGTCAGCTCCGGCATCATAGCCGGCGAGTCGCTGATGGGCGTGGCCATAGCGCTGTCCGACGCGCGCGGCATGTTCACCGCGTTCCTCACCCCGGTAAAAGCGTTCCTGCGCCTCCCCTGAGGCCGCGCGGCTTAAAAAAAAAAGGCCCGGAAGTTCCGGGCCTTTTTCTTTTGCCTGCTTTTAAATTACTTTACCAGCTGCGTCACCAGTTTAAGCATGGCCGGGCTGAAGGTGATGGTGACGTGGTTCTCGTCCACCAGGATGCGCTTGATGGGCTCTTTGCGGGCGGGATGGGTCAGGTCCGCGGTATGGCCGGCGCTCTCCACGAACACCAGGCCGTCGGAAGGGCCGTCCTTCTCCGTCTGGGGCACGTTCTGTATCTCGGATTTGGTGCCGGCTATCACGGCAACGGCTATATCGGCCGGCACCGGGTAGGACTTGAAACTGTTGAGGAAATTCCCGCCGCGGGCGATGGCGTTATTGATGCCCTGGGAATGGCTCATGAAGCCCTGCCCGCCGTGCAGCGTGGTATAGGAATCGGGGGAAGCGGGGCTCATGGGGAACTTGGCGGTCCAGTCGTAGAGCACCTGCTGCTGCATGGGGAAATTGTCGCTGTAGATGCTGAACTCGAAAGTGTCCTTCCACACGCCGTAAACCAGGACCTTGTCCCAGCTCATGGGCGCGTTGGCGGCAAGTTCGTCCTTCATGAAGTAGTAATTGAATTCCGGGTGACGGAAGGCGAAGTCCTGGCCGCGGTGCGGGGCGGCCAGCGTCACCAGGTTCTCCACGTCGCCGCGGTAGGCCGTCCAGCCGGCGCCGTTAAGGCGGAAATTGGAAACGTAGACGCGGGCGGCCAGGCCGCCGGCGCTGTGGCCCACCAGGGTCACCTTGCGCGCGCCCGTGGCCTGCCTGGCCAGCTCTATGGCGTCGGCCAGGTACTGCGCTTCGTAGAACAGGTTGCCGTGCTTGTGCGGGAAGGTGACGGCGAAAACGCGGTGGCCGGCGGCTTCGAGGGCCTGCAGCAGGCCGGGCTTGGACGCGTCGCCCAGCAGGATGGCGGGCGTGGCCCAGGCGCGGTTGGCGTTATCGGAGGCGCCGTGCACCAGCATTACCACTTTGCCGGTGTTGGTGCGCCACTTGGGGCCGTAATGCAGCAGGAAAGTGGACGTGGGCGGCAGGTTGGAGCCGAAAGCGGAGATTATTTCCGGGGTCTCGTGCCTGGACTTCTGCAGGGCGCTTTCGGCGACGAAAGGCCGCGCGCTGTCCTGCCAGCACTCTATGCGCTCCCAGTATTTGGAAGCCATGGTGCGCACCAGCGCCAGACCGGCCGCGGGGCGGGCCTTTTCCAGCGCCGGCTCGGGCGCCGCGGGCGCCGTAAAAGCGGCCGGGATCTGATCGAGGGCGCCAGGCTGGCCGGCTTGTGTATCGGAAGCCATTGAAATAGCGAATAAAGCGAGAAGTGCGATAGTTATAGTCTTCACCGTGTCCTCCACGTGAAGATATTCTACAAATTTGGGAGAACCCACATAGGGGCAAAAGGCCCAGGCGGGCCTGGGTCCCGCGGCCTATACGGCCGCGGGGCCAGGAACCGCGCTTTTAGTAGATGAACGTCATCGCGGCCATGGAATAGCCGCCGCCGCTGGCGCAGAGCACCACGCGGTCCCCGCGCTTCACCTTGCCCTGCTGCACCATGTCGTGGAAAGCCATGGGCACGCAGGCGGAACCCGTGTAGCCCCATTTTTCCATGATGGTGTGGGTCTTCTCCAGCGGGATCCCGAACTTCTCCATCACTTCTATGATGGTAGGCTTGCGGATCTGCGTGAAGACGTAAGCCTGGGCGTCCTGCGGCTTCATGCCGATCTTCGCCATGGTCTTCTCTATGAGCGGGGGCCACTCGTCGGAATTGAGCGTGGCGGGGAATTTCTTGGGGACCTTCACCTTGTGGGTGCGGTCGGCCAGCACGCTCTCGTCCACCGGGCGGGCGGTGCCGCCGCCGTAGATGCCCATGAAGTCCCAGTAGGAACCGTCGGACTTCAGCGTGGAGGCCGTCTTGCCCTGGTTGGGCGCGTGGCTGATGATGAAGGCGCCGGCGCCGTCGCCGAACAGGATGGAGGTGTTGCCGTCGTCCGGGTCCAGGTGCTTGCTCATGGCGTAGGTGCCTATCACCAGGGCGTGCTTATATTCCTGGCCGTCGAGGTAGCGCGACGCCATGTCCACGGCGGTCACGAAACCGGCGCAGGCGCAGTTCACGTCGAAAGCGCCCTTGCTCTTTATGCCCAGTTCGTGGCCCACCTGGGCCGCGGTGGCCGGGGAAAGCTGCGACGGGGTGTCGGTGGAAATGACCAGCAGGTCTATATCCCCGGCCGTCAGTCCGGCGTTCTTGAGCGCCTCGCGGCCGGCGTTGATGGCCAGCGTGGCGGAGGACTCGTCCTTGTCGGCGTAGTAGCGCGCGCCGTGGCCGATGCGCTCGAAGACCATCTTGAGCGGGTTGTCGCCGAACTTCTTGTAGAAATGCTCGTTGGGTATCAGGTTCTTGGGCAGGTACATGCCCGTTCCGCTTATCTTGAACATAGTTATCTCCTCACCTTTTTTATTTTATTCCTTCGAAAACGGCTTTCAACAGTTCATCTTCGCTCATGCCGCGGAAGCCGCCCCACAGCACCCTCTTCATGCCCAGCATGTGGCCTATGCCCATCAGGGCCAGGGCCAGCAGTTCGTTGTCGTCTATGCTGAAGTCCCCGGGGCGCGAGGCCTTGCGCAGCTGTTCCGCGTAGTTGCGCAGGATGTAGCCGTAGTAAGCGTCGGCCAGCTTCTGGTCTGCGAACTCGGCCTCCCGCATGATGCGGTAGCCGTAGGGATGCTCGCGGATGAAGTCGAACAGCGCCCTGAAGGCCAGCGCTTCCGTCTCCACGCGGCTGCCCGAACCGGCCGAATAAGCCGCGGCTTTCTTGACCAGGCTGTTGCGCAGCCGGGTCACCACTTCTTCCAGCGCGTCCTGCTTGGAGTCGAAGAACAGGTAGAAAGTGCCGGCCGCGAAGCCCGCCTTCCTGGCTATCTCGGAAACGCGCGCGCCGTTGTAGCCGCAGCGCCCGAACACTTCCTCGGCCGCCGCCAGCATGTTGCCCTTGTTGTCCCCGGGGGCCGGCCTCGCCTGCGAAGGGCCGGACAGCGCCGGCTGCCACCACGGGAAACTCTTGCGGCTGATGCCGCGCGCGCAGAGCGCGGCCGCGGCCTGCGCCGCGCTGGCCGGGACCTTGCCCTTTTCCCACACCAGGAACTTCACCGCGTAAAAATAGAGCGCCCCCAGCAGGGACCAGGCATGCGCCGAAGCGCGCGCCCCCTTGGAGAAACGCCCCAGGCGGCCGCTCAGCACTTCCGCCAGCGGGCCGTAAAAATCGCGGGCGAGGGCCTCGTTGGAAGCCTCCGCCTCGCGCATGGCCTTGAAAGAATCAAGGCGCCGGGTCACCGAAGCGAAGAACACCCGGGCGATGCCCGCGGCCTCGGCTTCGGCGTCCTTCTGCTGCGGCAGGGCGGAGATGGCGCGCACAAGTTCGTCGCGCAGTTCCCTCACCACCGCTTCTATAACTTCGTCCTTGGAGGCGAAGTAACGGTAAAAACCGCCCACGGCGAGACCCGCCGCGGAGCAGATGTCGGCCACCCCCGAGGCGGCGCAGCCCTTGCGGGCGAACACCGCCCCGGACGCCTCCAGGAGGCGCTCGCGGGTCTTAAGACCTTTGGGGGTGGCCGGCGCCGCCATTATATTACCAGGCCGCCGTCCACGGAGATCACCTGGCCGGTCACGAAGGCCGACTCCTCGTTGGCGAGGAAGTAGTAGGCGTTGGCGATATCTTCCGGCTTGCCCAGGCGCTTGAGCGGGGTCTTCTCGGAGATAGCGGTAAGGATCTTCTCCGGCACGGTGCCGAGCATCTCGGTCATGGTGTAGCCGGGGGCCACCGCGTTGACGCGGATACCGTCGCGGCCCATTTCCTTGGCCCAGGTCTTGGTCAGGCCGATGATGCCGAACTTGGAGGCCGCGTAGTTGCTCTGGCCCATGTTGCCGTACACGCCCACCACGGAGGAGGTGTTGACGATGGTGCCGGACTTCCGCTCTTTCATGTGGGGAGCCACGGCCTTGGTGCAGAGGAAGGCGCCTTTAAGGTTGACGTTGATGACCACGTCCCAGTCGTTCTCCTGCATCTTGTGCAGCATGGCGTCGCGGGTGATGCCGGCGTTGTTGACCAGCGTGTCCACGCTGCCCATCTCGGCTATGACCTTCTGTATGGCGGTGTTCACCGACTCCTGGTTGGTGACGTCCACTTTGTACCAGCGCACGTTCTCGGGGCCGTACTTGTCGCCCAGCTGCTTGGCGGCGGTCGCGAGCAGTTCCTCGTTCACGTCGAAAAGGGCGACTTTCCACTCGCCGGACTTCAGGAACCTCTCCGCGCCAGCATAACCCAGGCCTCTGGCCGCACCGGTGATAACAGCGTTCTTCTTGTTCATTTTAGTTCTCCTTGATTTTCCCCCGCCGCCGTTTACCGCGCAACCGGGAGACCGCGTTTTGATTTTAGTTCTGAACCTTCCCCACCCCGCGTTCCCCGCTGGAACAAAAGTGAATAGTGGTTCAGTATTCATTTTTTATCATAAATGCTTTAACCCTGTCAACAAATATTTTTCACAAGCCGTTGCCTTCCTTATATATAGGCCCGGGCCGAACGCCCCCCCGCGGCCTGGTACCAAGGCCCCATGCGGCCGCTCCCCGGCTTTTGCTATTCTTTAAGGATGACCCCGCTACGCCTTCTGCTAGTCCTACTCTCCCCCGCTCTGCTCCAGGGGCCCCTGCGCGCCGCAGAGGCCGGGCCCAAAACCGCTTACTACGATACCGGCAACCCCTCAGACCCGGCCTACCTAAAAGGGTTCGACCTGCGCCGCGACGTCTTTTACGAAGCCGTGAAGCTGAAGGACCTGGGGCTGAAGGTACTGGTGGCCTGGGACATAGACCTTACCCTGGGAACCCCGCTGAACCCCGCCGGCCGCGTCTCGGTGGGCAGCGACCCCTGGTGGAACGAGCAGTCCGATCTCCTGACAAAAGCCTTCACCGGCGCTTACGGCCCGCGCAAGAGCGCCGAAGGCGAACTTCTCTGGACGCCTGAAGTCCAGGCCCGCTATGACGCCCGTTTTGGCCAGCTGGTACAGCTCAACAGCAGGCTGCATGAAAAGATAGCGCTGCGGCCGGTGGAAAAGTTCGTCCCCACTGCCATCAAAAAAGCGCAGGCCGCAGGCGTGGCCATGCTGGCCGTCACGGCGCGCGGCCCGGAGATGGAGCAGGCTACCCTGCAGGACCTGAAAGAGGATATAGGCGTGGATTTTTCCCGGTCCGCCCCGGGCGGCCCCGGTTTCAGCCTGGACAGCTTCAAACTGACCGAAAAAGCCCGCCCCGCCGCCTACCGCAACGGCGTATTGCAGACTTCCGGCCAGAACAAAGGCGACTACCTGCTGCATATTTTCGCCGCCACGGGCTACAAGCCCGACGCGGTCTTCTTCGTGGACGACGCCGCCAGGAACACCAAAGACGTCTTTACGGCCCTCAAGAACGCTGGCATCCCTGTACGCGTGTTCCGCTACGGCCACGAGGACCCGCGCGTGGAGGCCTACCGCGCCGGCGCCCAGCCCTGCGTGGCGCAGGCCCAGCTGGAGGCGTTCCGCCGTACCGGCGCCCTGCCCCCGGACGCCAAAATACGCGGGGCGCGCTGCGACGCGGAGCGCAACTTCTACCTGATCTACAACAGCACCGCCCCCGCCGCCGGCGACTGACCCGCCGGGGAGGTCTCCGACGTGAATTTATTTTTTATTGGAAATACCGCGGCCTTTTTTGCTATTCTAGTCCTTACCGCGGGGTCGTGGTGTAGCCTGGTTTAACACGTCGCCCTGTCAAGGCGAAGACCGCGGGTTCGAATCCCGTCGACCCCGCCAAATTTTCTTCTCGGAAAATTTGGCACAAAAAAACACCGCCGGCACTGCCCGGCGGTTATTTTTTTGCGGAGCCGTTACAGGTGGATAAAGTCCTGCCCGCCGCTTTCAAGGTAAAGCGCCAGCAGCAGGTAGTCCCGCAGGTGGCGGGTCAGCAGGAAATTCTCGCGCACATGCTCGCGGCCGTTCTCGCCCAGTTTTTTCGCGTAGGCGGGCTCGTGCAGCAGGCGCTTCATCCAGTAGGCCGTGCCGTCTATCGTACGCGTCAGGATACCGGAGTACTTGTGGGTTATCTGCAGCGGAATGCCCCCCACCGCGCCGGCTATCACCGGCTTGCCCTTCCATAGAGCTTCCGAAACCGTCAACCCGAACCCTTCTTTCAGCGACTTCTGCAGGATTATCGCGGAAGCGCGCTGAATGGCGTTTATTTCTATATTGCTGGTCGGGGGCAGGCACAGCACGAGGATATCCGGGTTGCCTTCGGCCGCAGCGCGGACTTCCGCCAGCACCTGGGACCCTTCGGGGTCGTCGTCGGCGCTGCCGCCCACCAGCAGCAGCCGCGCCGTGACGTAGGGCTGTATCTTCTTAAAGGCCTCTATCACGCCCAGCGGGTCTTTCAGGCGGTCGAAGCGGGAAACCTGCGTTATCAAAGGCTTATCCAGGGGGATATTAAGCCGCTCCATTATCTCCGCGACCTCGGCGTCGGCAAGTTCCTTGTTCTTGTCGGCCAGCGGGTCTATGGACGGCGGGACCTGGAACTGCTTTACCGGCAGCGCCTGCGAGAAGGACGGCGCGGAAATAACGGCGGCGTCATAGCGTGAAACATAGCCGTGCAGGAACTCCCAGACGTCGGACTGGCGGTTGGAGAGGTCTATGTGGCAGCGCCAGACCCACTTGGCTCCCGCCGGCTTTTTATCTATCAGCCCCGCGGGCTGCGGGTCGTGGATAAGGGCTATGTCGGCGTCCAGGTCCATGGTTTCCAGGTTGGCCTTGAGCGTGTCCCGGTAAAGCTGGAAGTCGGCAGGCGTCAGCTCCTGCCGGGTGCCGTGCAGGGCGTTGTGAAATTTCTTGGTGACCGCGTAAAAGTCCTCCCCGCCCTTTATCAGTTCCCAGCGGGGCTTTATCCCCAGCTCCGTCATCATGGGCAGCATGCGGCTCAGGATCTCGGCCACGCCGCCGCCTACCGCCGTGGAATTGACGTTCAGGATGGTCTTATTCTTAAGCCTGGCGGCTATGATCTTCAGTTCTTCTATGGCGTTCTGTCCCGCCGCGGGGATATATTCGTCTATCTTAGGCATTTTTAACCTCCGCGAGGCGGCGCTCGATAACGCGGATAATTCTTTGCCTCAGGCTTTCAAGCGTATAGGAATACGGGTCGAGGCGGGAGATCTCCGCGCCCACCCTTTCGTCGTTGAAGTTGGTCTTGAACCAGTGGGAAAAATCGTCCACGCCGTAAGGCGGCCGCAGCCGGGCCTCGAAAACATGCAGGTAAAGACTGGAGACACTGACGTTCTTGAGGCACTCTATGAAAGAAGCGTAATCGGTGGCCGAGCAGGCGGTGGGAAGCGAGAATCTTATAGCCCGCATGAAGTGGAATTCCCGCCCCGGCGCCACGGTGCGCATGGGCCCGGGGTTCTCCTCGAGATACCGCTCCAGCATTTTCACGAAGGCGCTGCGGATGTCCGCCAGCGAGTTGTACCGCACGATGTCGATGGAGGTCAGCTCCTCTCCCAGGCGGTCGGCCTGCACCGTGTTGGCCACCCAATAGGCGAAATCGTTGGCGCCCTCTGGCACCAGGTGATGCGATTGTTTTATAAAGCGGTGGGTGTGATGGTAGATAACCGCGTCGTCGGCGGCCTTTATCCCCTCCAGCAGTTCCGCTATGTTATAAGCCTTGCGCCCCGTTACTTCGGTGAGCGTGAGCCTGTTGCAGAACCTGAAAGGTCCTTTTGGCGTTGCTGTCATTTTCCCCCCTCATCCGCGTCCGGGGTTGCCCGGTCTTTCCTGTAGACCGGGAGCACGAAACTGATCTCCGTCCCTTTGCCGCGCTCAGACCTTACGTCCAGGAAGGCGGAGTGGCGCTCGGCGACCAGCTTGCAGAAAGCAAGCCCCAGGCCTATGTTCTTGGAACTCTTGCTCATAGTGCTGTACTTCTTGAATATCTCCTCCCGGAAATTATCGGGGATGCCCGCGCCCTCATCGCTCACGTACACGGCCACCCTGTCCTTGTCGTGCATCCTGGCGCCCAGTTTTATACGCCCGCCTTCCGGGGTGTACTGGATGGCGTTGAGCACAAGGTTGCCTATGACCCGGCGTATCAGGTCGGCGTCGCCGAAGACCCAGGCCCCCTCCAGCTCCGGGCCGAACTCGACCCCCCATTTTTTGGCCGCCGCCGAGACGGAGGCCTCGTTCTCCGGAACGCAGCTCTTAAGCAAGTCCAACAGGTCTATGCGTTCCCTTTCCGGCTGGTAGTCCGGGTTGTTGAGTTTCGCGGTATTGAGCACGTCCGCTATCATAGTAGTCAGCATACCGAGGGATTTGCGCGCTATCTCTTTGAGCATTTCCAGCTGTTCCGCGTTAAAGCCCTTGCGTTCTTTGTCCGAGAGGAGCAGGTCCAGGGCGGCCTTGAGCGCCGTCACCGGCTGCTTCAGGTCATGGACCGTCATTTCGAAAAAATCATTCCTGTCGGCCTCCGCGTCGAGGCGCAGGGAATGTTCCTCTTTCAGCCGGGTGTGAAGGTCGTGCAGGGTACGGGCTATCCTGCCGGTGTCACTGCCAAGGGGCCCTGTTGTGAGCTGCGGCAGACGCTGAGACTCAACATTTTCCGCCAGGTTTAGCAGCCAGGTGAGTTCTTTCCCAAGCTTTACGGAGAGGAACCAGGCCGTGGCGGAAATGAACAGCGTGAATGCAAGTGCGATCAAGGCCCCCCGCCAGACCATGTCTATTACCGCTTCCTGGACGCCTTTCACCGACAACCCCAACTGCACGGTGCCCAGGAACACGCCCGCGCCCGTTATATCCCGTGACGTGTCGAAGATCCCGTCGGAGTGATGAAAAACGTCCGGATCCGGCGCCTTTTCCGTGAATCTGGCCCCTTGCTCCGCCATCCGGTAGACGGTCCTGCCGGAAGAATCGGATACTCTCATGTAGGTAATGTTCGTGAAATGATCGAAAGTCCGCAGAACTTCTTTCAGCCTGGAAATGTTGCCTGTCTCCAGATAATGGGCCGAAAGCTCGGAGATAACGGACGTCAAATGGTCCGCCCTGTCCTGGGAGCGAAGGAGCATGGCGCGACTGAGCCCGGTAGCCCTTTCCGCCACCATGACCGCCGCGAACAGGAGCGTCAGGATCGACACGAAAAGCACGAATTTAACGCGTATTTTCATCTTACCCTCCTCGCCGCGGATATGAACAAGAGTAAAGAGAGAACCTCTTTCTGCGTGCTCAGCCAGTACTCAGCGCAAGAACCAGCCTTTTTCCCGACCCGGACAGATATCCCTCTCCGGCCCAGAGCGCGGAACATATCCTCGTCCGTAAGGTCGTCGCCTACCGCCAAGCAGAGCGGGCGCTTTAGTTTCGCGTTCAGCAGGGCGAGCGCGCTGCCTTTATGCGCGGCGCCCTCCGGCAGCAGTTCGAAGACCTTATGGCCGCGCCGCCAACGCAGGTCCCGGCCGCGCGCGGCCATAAGCGCCTTCATCCGGGCGAAGAACCCGCGCCGGTAAGCGGCCTTAAGGTTGCGGTAATGCACGCTGGCCGAGAACACCTTGTTCTCTACCAGCACCCCGGTACCCGGAGGAAAACGCTCCTGCAGGTCCGCGGCTATGGCGGCCACCTTACCGCGGGCCCTGCCCGCCCCGGCGTCGCGCCAGGAGAAGCCTGGCCCTTTCACCTCTATGCCGTGGTTGCCGCCGTAATAGAGGCCGCGCAGGCCCACCAGCGCGCGCACGCCGGACAGGGAACGCCCGCTAAGTATGAAAACAGAAACTCCCGGCAAACCGGCCAGGGACTTCAGCGCGGAGCGGAAGTCCGCCTCCAACCTGGCCTGGCCAGGAGTTTCAGCCAGCGCCGCCAGCGTGCCGTCGAAGTCCAGCGTCACCAGGAGCGCCGGCGCGGCGGCCAGGCGGGAGGAAAGCGCTTTGGAGTTCTTCCAGAAAGACTTCATTTATACACCCGTAAGCTTGAAGTCGTCCATCCTGAGCTTCATTAGCTCCTCGGTAAGGTTGGCCGCCCACTTGTAGATGTTGTTCTCGTGCAGGTCCTGGCGCATGCGCGTCATGCGCTCCTCCACTTCCGTCTTCGGCATGGTGAGCGAATAGTAGATGGCGTCGGCCATCTGCTCTATATCGTAAGGATTCACTATTAGCGCGTCCTTGAGCTCGCGCGAGGCCCCCGCGAAACGGCTGAGGATGAGCACCCCGCGGTGGTCGTCGCTGGCGGCCACGAACTCCTTGGCCACCAGGTTCATCCCGTCGTGCAGGGAAGTGACCAGGCAGGCGTCGGCGATCTTGTAGAACTTGGTGATCTCCTTGTGGGCATGGTGCTTCTCCAGGAAGACTATGGCCTTCCAGTCCTTTGCCTTGAAGCGCCAGTTTATCCTGTCCACCTCGGCGTGCAGCTCGGCGAGGAACCGGTGGTACTGCGGGATATGCGTGCGGCTGGGCGCGCCCAGCTGGATGAACGTGAACTTCCCCTGGTAGGCCGGGTACTTCTCCAAAAAACGCTCCACGGCCTTGACCCTCTCCAGCATGCCCTTGGTATAGTCTATGCGGTCCACCCCGACGGCGATCTTCTCCGCCTTGATGCCAAGCTCCTTGAGCACGGCGGCCGCCTCCGGCTTCTCCGGCAGGGCCTTGGCGTCCCTGTCGGGCTGCTGGAAGTCCACGCTGATAGGGAAAGGTTTCACCATGGTGGTGTGGCCTTCCTTCTGCACGGAGAAATGTTCCCAGTCTATGCGCGACTCTATGGTGCGGTCCACGGTGTCCAGGAAGTTGTTGCAGTAGAACTGCGTCTGGAAACCTATCAGGTCCGCCCCGAGCAGGCCCATTACCAGTTCCTTCTGCCAGGGGCAGATGCCGAAGGTCTCCGGGTTGGGCCAGGGAATATGCCAGAACACAGCCACCCTCGCGTCGGGGCGGGCGGCCTTGATCATGCCGGGCAGCAGTGTGAAATGGTAGTCCTGTATCAGCACGCAGGGTTCCTTCACGTCGGCGATCTCTTCCAGCACGGCCTTGCAGAACTTCTCGTTCACCTCGTAGTAATACTTCCAGTCCTCTTTCCTGAAGATAGGGCGGATGTGGGCTATGTGGCAGAGCGGCCAGATGCCTTCGTTGGAGAAGCCGTAATAGTAGCCGTCCTCCTCTTCCTTGCTGAGGGCCACGCGGCGCAGGTTGTAAGCCGGGTCTTCGGGCGGGACCTTAATGCGGTTAGCCGCGTCGGTAACCTCGAAGTCCGCCTCGCCGCTGCCGTGAGCCACCCAGGTCCCTCCGGAAGCCTTCATGATCGGGTCCAGCGCGGTCACCAGGCCTCCCGCGGGAACTATGGCCTTTATATCCTTCCCTTCCTTGATATGCATGTAGGGTTCCCGGTTCGAGACCACGAAGAGAGGCCGCCCGTCCATTTTTGTCTTTATGTGTTCCTTCAGCCTCTCCGGGGTCCAGATGGATTCGCCTTTCTGCCGCAGGCGGGCTTCGTTCTCCGCGGCGCGGCGCGCGGCCTGCAGGTTGGTGGCCAGCGTGGTAGCTTCCCTGGCTATCGGCGCGAAGATATCCCCCTTGATAGGAGGCGCGTGCCCCTGCGCGTCGCCTATGCGCAGGTTTTTCATCCATTCGGCCATCTGCGTGATAGGGTCCACCAGGTTCCACCGGATTATGAGCAGGGTCACCAGGGAAATGAGCACCATCTGGGCCAGCAGCCTTATAAGGGTGCGCTTCCAGATCCTGAACAGGTCGTACTCAATGTAGGAAATATCGGTGAACAGAACTATCCGGGCCTTCTCGCTGCCGTTGAAAGTCAGCGTCAGCGGATGCAGGAAGATCTTTTTCCCGCCCACGGCGTACGCCCTGTCGGAATTGCCGCCGGAGGAAATGATCGCGTTGATCTCGGGGGCGCGGGCCAGCAGTTCGGGCGGCAGGGCGGAAGACCCGGAGATCAGGTTGCCCGCCGCGTCGTATACGGCCACGCCTTCCAGTTTCTTCTGGTTCTGGAACTTGTCGGCCAGTTTCTGCAGCCCGGCCCTGTTATCAGCCTCGAGGTTGGGACGGATGCTCTCTTTAAAGCTCTCGGCCAACAGGGCCGACTGGGCGCGGACTTCGTCGTAAAGCTTTATCCGTTCCTGCCTCACGTTGAACCAGGCGGAAACAAGGGCGACGAACACCACCACCACGATAAGTGAACTGATAAGTCTGAAGGTTATACGCATAAAAACCCCTTAATTACTTCCTACGTTACTGCCCGCTTGACCGGAAAAGGCAACACGAACACAAGCGCCATTATAAGCGCCATACAGACGATGGCCCGGCAGGTCATTGCCCCCCTAAATAGCGATCGGTACTCTGAAAATGTACTTAAGGATAAACACTGCCACCGCGGTAATGGCGATAGCTTTCACCCACACGAACAGGAAAGTACCCCAGCCGGACTCTATTACCCCCGGTTTTGTCTCCCCGGGATTTTTATCGGTTTTTTGGGTCATGCAGCCTCCAGTTACGGGCATTAAGCCCGACTACCGGCAGACAGCTGCGCCACGCAAGCATAAAATAGAATAGCCGCCGTCCGGTATTTTAAACCGGAATGGCGGCCCGACCACTCCAAACCTCCGGAACCATTTCCGGACCCTTGTTCTAAACATGTTAGCGTATCTGGAGAGCTTTATACAAGTTGTTTTTCCAGATATCGGTCCGTCCTTCCCTCACTACGGAACCACCGCCGCGGCAGGGACTTTGCGGGGAGAGGGGCACTTTGATAGAATTTCACCGGGGATTATGAACAAACTTCCGCTTACCGACGCCGATACGCTCGTCTTCACCCGGATGGTGAAGAAGATAAACTTCTTCGCCTCCATGAACATGGGCCTGCTGGAAAAGATCCTCAGCCGGATAAATTATTACCAGTACGGCGCCGGGGAGAAGGTCTGCCGCCAGGGCGACCCGGGGGACAGCTTCTTCGTGGTGGCGGAGGGGCGGCTGAAGGTGAGCGTGCGCGAAGCCTTCCTGTTCTCCAGGACGCTGGCCACTTTCGGGCCGGGGGACTGTTTCGGGGAGATGGCGCTGCTGGAGCGCAAGCCGCGCAACGCCACCGTGGCCTGCGAGGAAAGTTCCAAGGTCTTCGTGTTAGCCGCGGACCACTTCGACCAGGTGCTGGCAGAAAACCCCGCCTTCAAGCAGGAAATAAAAAAACTGGCCGCCGACAGGCAGTTCGAACTGGACCACAAGAAGTAACGCGGTCACTCCCTTATATAGTGACAGGTGTAGCCGCCGGGATGCTTTTTAAGGTAATCCTGGTGGTACTCCTCCGCCGGCCAGAATTTTCCGGCCGGGGAGATCTCCGTGGTTATAGGCCTCTTCCACAGGCCCGAGGCCTGCGCGCGTTCTACCGCCGCCTGCGCCTCCGCGCGCTGCGCTTCGCCGCGGTAAAAAATGGCCGACCGGTACTGCGTGCCCACGTCGTTGCCCTGCCTGCCCGGGGTGGTGGGGTCATGCATCTTGAAGAACATGTCCAGGATGGCCCCGTAAGAAAGTTTTGCGGGGTCGAAAACTATCTCTATACTCTCGGCGTGGCCGGTGCTCCCGGTCTTAACGTCCTCGTACACGGGGTTTTCCGTATGGCCGCCGGTATAGCCGACGGTGGTCTCCAGGACCCCCGGCAGGGCGCGCAGGATCTCCTGCATGCCCCAGAAGCAGCCGCCGGCCAGGGTGGCGGTCTGCGCGTTAACGGGCTTCTCCATTTTCTTTTTCCCCTTCGCGTCGCCGCACGACGCCAGGCACAGCAGCAGCGCGGCGCAGCAGGCCGCGGGCAGAGCGCCCTTCATCTGAGTTCGAACTCCAGTTCAATATCGGGATGCAGGCTGCGGCTCACGGGGCAGGCTTTCACGCAGGCGGCCAGTTTCTCGCGCTGCTTCGGTTCCAGGCCGGGCGGCAGGGTTATCACCCCGGTAAGCCGGGCTATGCGGCGCGGGTTCTCCTGCATGTGTTTTTCTATCTCGAAAGAAGCGCCGGAGAATTTTATGCCTTCGCGCTCGGCCAGCTTGGCCATGATGGTCAGCACGCAGGACGCTATGGAGGCGGCGGCCAGGTCCGTGGGCGAGAAGGTCCGCCCCTTTCCCCCATTGTCCGGAGGCAGGTCGGTGGTTATTTTATTCCCGCTCAGTCCGTGGGTCAGCTCCACCCGCTCGTCGCCGACGTAAACCGCGTTAATTTTAAACGCCATGGATCCTCCTGCTGCGGCTTTTATTTTACTATAATATAGATACTCTCTCATCTCTGCTTGTTCGCAGGAGGTCCCTATATGTCAGTTCGCAATCTGGCGCTCGCTTTAGCGGCGGTTTTAGCCGTCTCTTGCGCGCCCAAAACGCAGGAAAATATGCAGTCAGACGTCCCCGCCGCGCAGGCCGCCCAGGCGCCGGCGCAGGGCGAGTTAAAAAAGGAGATAAAAACCGACATGGAAGCACTTAAAAACCCCGCAGCGGCCACCGCCAAAGCCCCGACAGCGTTCAAAGTAAAGTTCAAGACCACCAAGGGCGACTTCACCCTGGAAGTGACCCGCGACTGGTCCCCCCTCGGCGCGGACCGGTTCTACAACCTGGTCAAGGCCGGCTTCTTCACCGACGTGGCCTTCTTCCGCGTGATAGAGGGCTTCATGGTGCAGTTCGGCATTCACGGCGACCCGGCCGTGGCCTCCGCCTGGCGCGGCGCCCGCATCCAGGACGACCCCGTAAAGCAGTCCAACGCCAAGGGGTATATCTCCTACGCGATGGCCGGCCCCAACACCCGCACCACCCAGTTCTTCATCAACTACGGCAACAACTCCCGCCTCGACGACATGGGCTTCTCCCCGTTCGGCAAGGTCACGGAAGGCATGGACGTAGTGGAGAAGATCTACAACGGCTACGGCGAAGGCGCCCCCAGCGGCATGGGCCCCGACCAGGGCCGCGTGCAGATGCAGGGCAACGCGTACCTCAAGGCCGACTTCCCCAAGCTGGACTATATCCTCGGCGCGGAACTGCTCAACTAAGCCGCTCTTTCCCCGGGTGCC
>JAMPXK010000003.1 GCA_023701245.1 Elusimicrobiales bacterium
CGACCGACCTGGCCGAAACGCTCAAGAAAGTCGACCCGCAGACCGTGCTGTTCCTGGTGGCCTCCAAGACCTTCACCACCCAGGAGACCATGACCAACGCCGAAACGGCGCGGGCCTGGACCCTGAAGGCCCTCAAGGACAAGGCCGCCATAGCCAGGCATTTCGTCGCCGTCTCCACCAACGCCGCTAAAGTCTCCGAATTCGGCATAGACACCGCCAACATGTTCGGGTTCTGGGACTGGGTAGGCGGGCGCTACTCCATGTGCTCGGCCATCGGTTTGTCCACCATGATAGCCATCGGCCCGGAAAATTTCAGGAAACTGCTCGCCGGCGCGCACGAGATGGACGAGCATTACCGCACCGCCCCTTTCGAACGCAATATCCCGGCGCTCATGGGCCTGTTGGGCATCTGGTACAACAACTTCTTCGGCGCGCAGAGCATAGCCGTGCTGCCCTATGAGCAATACCTGAAGCGCTTCCCGGCGTACCTGCAGCAGCTGACCATGGAGAGCAACGGCAAGAGGGTGACCCTCGACGGGCGGCCCGTGGATTACCAGACCAGCCAGATCTACTGGGGCGAGCCGGGGACCAACGGGCAGCACTCTTTTTACCAGCTGATCCACCAGGGCACCAAACTTATCCCCTGCGACTTCATAGCTTTCTGCAAGCCCGCCCATAAACTGGGCCGCCACCACGACCTGCTCATGGCCAACGTCTTCGCCCAGGCCCAGGCGCTGGCTTTCGGCAAGACCGCCGACGAGCTGAAGGCCGAAGGCGTAAAAGACTGGCTGATCCCTCACAAGACCTTCGAAGGCGACCGCCCGTCCACCACCCTCCTTCTCGAAGAGCTTACCCCGGCGGCGCTGGGCCGCCTGGTGGCGCTCTACGAACACGCCGTCTTCACCCAGGGCGCCGTCTGGCAGATAGGACCCTTCGACCAGTGGGGGGTGGAACTGGGCAAGGCGCTGGCCGGGCGCATCGCGCCGGAGCTGGAGAGCAAGGAAGAGCCCGCCCTCGCCCACGACTCCTCCACCAACGCCCTCATCCGCCGCTACCGCTCCCGCCGTTAAGGCCAGAGGCATAAAAAAAGGACCCCGGGTTCCGTCCCGGGGTCCTTTTTTTGATTCCAAAGATTACGGCAGTTTCACTATGCCGTTCTTCTGGCGTACATCCACGTCCTTGATGGCGCGCTTGATGAAGAATTCGGCGCTGGCGCGGAGTTCGGCTTCGGTCAGCTTCTTGCGGGCGAGACCCTGCTCTATGGCTTTCAGGCCCACGGCCACGGCCTCGTCTATGTAGACTTCCGGCTCGTCCATATGCGGCAGCAGGTAGTCTTCGCTCATCTTGCCGGTCTTCACCACGTACCCGGCCAGCGCTTCAGCGGCGGCCACGCACATCTCGTCGGTGATGGTCCGGGCCTGCACGTCCAGGGCGCCGCGGAAGATGCCGGGGAAGCCCAGGGAATTATTGACCTGGTTCGGGAAATCCGAGCGGCCGGTGCCCACCACTTTGGCGCCGGCTTCTTTGGCGTCCCAGGGCCACATCTCTGGGATGGGGTTGGCGGTGAGGAAGCAGATGGCGTCCTTGGCCATCGTGGCGACCCACTCCTTCTTGATGATGTCGGGGCCGGGGGTGGAAGCCGCGCTCAGCACGTCCGCGCCCTTCAGCGCGTCCTCGAGCTTGCCCACGACCTGGCGCCCGTTGGTGATCTGGCACATATGCCATTTCTCCCGGTGGTTCTGGAGGTCCGTGCGGCCCTTGTGCAGGGTGCCCTTGGAATCCACGTAAATGAGGTTCTCCGGCTTGGCGCCGTAATGCATATACAGCGTGCCGATGCGGATATTGGCCGCGCCCGCGCCGAACAGCACTATCTTCACGTCCTTGATGTTCTTCTTTACGATCTTCAAGGCGTTGATGAGGCCGGCGAGGCAGACCGTGGCCGTGCCCTGCTGGTCGTCGTGCCAGACCGGGATGGTCATGGTGCGGCGCAGCTCGTCGAGGATGTCGAAGCATTTGGGCTGGGCGATGTCCTCGAGGTTGATGCCGCCGAAAGAGGGGGCCAGATACTGCACGGTCTTTATGATCTCGGCCGGGTCCTTGGTATTGAGGCAGATGGGGAAGGCGTCCACGCCGCCCAGGTACTTGAAGATCAGGCCCTTGCCTTCCATCACGGGCAGGCCGGCCTCGGGACCGATGTCGCCCAGGCCCAGCACGCGGGTGCCGTCCGAGACCACGGCCACCATGTTGCCCTTATTGGTGTGCTCGTAGACCTGCGCCGGGTTCTTGTGGATGTCCTTGCAGACCGCGGCCACCCCGGGGGTGTACCAGATGGCGAAATCGTCTATGTTGCGGATGCAGCATTTGGGAGTGACCTCCACCTTGCCTTTGTAGAAAGGGTGCAGGACCATGGCGTCTTCTGCCGGTTTATTGGCTTTTTTAAGCAGTTCTTCCTTGGAAACTTTAACGTTTGACATGTTGAACCCCTTTACCCGCAAATTCGAGGAACTTCATGGAGAATTGTAGTAAACAAAAGTTGTCTTTACAACTGGCTTTTTGATATACTTTTCGTGTTCACCCGAAGACTTCGGTCCCCGGTGAAGAAACCAGCCCGCCATGGATTTTATGGCACCGTAGCTCAGGGGTTAGAGCGGGCGTTTCATAAGCGCTAGGTCGGAGGTTCGAGACCTCCCGGTGCCACAGATTTTAACGCAAGTAAGCCCTGTCCCGCCGGACGGCAGCAAAAGCGGGACGGGGTTTTGTTTAGTGGGGGGGGGACCACCAATCATGTCGGACGTTTACCTTACCAAAGACGGCTACGAGAAGCTCCAGGCGGAGCTGACCGAGCTCAAAAAGCAGAAAAACGACCTTTCCGTGGAGATCAACGACGCCCGCGAGCAGGGGGACCTCAAGGAGAACGCCGGCTACATCTACGGCAAGCAGAAACAGAACATCCTGATGAACCGCATCAGCGAGCTGGAACTGCGCCTGCGCTCCGCCCGGATCGTGGACAACCTGGCCATCAACAAGGCCCAGGTAAGCCTGGGGGCCACCGTAACCATGAAAGACGAGAATTCCGGCTCCGTCCAGACCTATACCCTCTCCAGCGCCGACGAGGCCGACCCTTCGCTGGGCAAGATCTCCGTCAGTTCACCGCTGGCCCAGGGCCTCCTGGGCGCCGCCGAAGGCGCCTCCGTAAAGGTGCGCCTGCCCAGCGGGGAGAAACACCTGGCCATCCTCAAGGTTGAGTACAAGTAAGCCTTTTTTGTTATAATTTTTCTGAAGTAATTTGGCGAAGTTAAAGAAGCGGCAGGGTTAGGAGACTTACCATGGCATTCTGGGGAAACAAACAGGAAGGCGAAAGCGCCGGGCCGGGCATGCAGCAGGGGATGCAGCAGTCCGCGCCGCCCATAACCGGCACCCTCGAAGACGGCTACTCCGAGATCGTCAAAGCCAAAGGCCGCACCCCCGGCATAGACCTCGCCATCCGCCTCAGCGACCTGATCCTCGAGCACGCCGTAAAAGAGCGCGCCAGCGACGTCCACATCGAGTCCCAGGGCGCCAACCTCCGGGTCCGTTTCCGCGTGGACGGCATCCTGCAGGACATGCTCAATTCCCCCAAGAACGCCGATATCCCGCTTACCCAGCGCATCCGCGTGCTGGCCGGTTTCGACCCCGAGCCGCCCACCTCTTTCCGCAACGAGGAAGGCCGCTTCCAGAAAATGCTTTCCGGGCGCGCCATCCAGGTGCGCGTCTCCTCCTTCCCTACCGTCAACGGTGAGAAACTGGTGCTGCGCGTGCTGGACCGCCAGCAGCTGGGCCTCGACATCGACCAGGTAGGCATGGACCAGGACTCCCTTACCATCATCAAGAAACTCATCCGCAACCCTTACGGCATCTTCTTCATCACCGGGTCGACCGGTTCCGGCAAGACCACCTCGCTCTACGCGCTGCTCAAGAACATCAACACTCCGATGATCAACATCATCACGCTCGAGGACCCGGTGGAGTACCGCCTCGAAGGCATCAACCAGGCCCAGATCAGCACCAAGACGGGGTTCACCTGGTCCGAAGGCCTGCGCACCATCCTGCGCCAGGACCCGGACGTCATCATGGTCGGCGAGATCCGCGACTACGACACCGCCGAGATAAGCCTGCGCTCGGCGCTGACCGGGCACCTGCTGTTCACCACCATCCACACCATCAACGCCCCCAGCATCATCGAGCGCCTGTTCGAAATGGGCGTGCCGCCCTTCCTGATAGGTTCCTCCATGCTGGGCGCCATGAGCCAGCGCCTTGTGCGCAAGGTCTGCCCCAAGTGTTCGCAGAGCGCGGCGGCCCCGTCGGAACCGGTGGTAAACGAATTCATAAAGAACATGGACCCCGAAGAAGGCAAGGTGGTGAAGGAACTGATCCTGAGCCCCGGGGCCAACTACAAAGTGGAAAAGGGCTGCCCCGACTGCCGCAGCACCGGCTACATGGGCCGCACCGGCATTTTCGAACTGATGCTCATGAACGAGGAGATCCGCAAGCACATCCTCGACCACGCGCCCACCGACGTCATCAAGCGCACGGCCATCAAGAGCGGCAAGATGCGCACGCTGCTGATGGACGGCATCATGAAGGCCCGCACCGGCGTCACCACGCTTTCGGAGATCATCCGCGTAACCGCGACGATGGTCTGAGCCGGGGCCGTTGCTGACCGCCCGGCCTGCCGAACGGAGGCCGGGCTTGTTTTTTAAGATGAAAACCATCGTCATAAAATTCGGCGGCAGCTCTCTGGCGGATCCCGGCAGGATACGCAGGGCCGCGGCCATGGTCCTGGCGGAGCGCCGGCGCGGCCGCCTGCCGGTGGCCGTGGTGTCGGCTCCCGCGGATTCCACCGACGACCTGCTTAAACTCGGGGTTTTGACGGGGGGAGGCGCAACCGCCCCTCGCGAAACCGACGCGCTGATGGCCGCCGGGGAACAGATCAGCGCGGCCCTGATGGCCATGGCCATAGAGGCCGAGGGCGGCAAGGCCGTGTCCCTTACCGGGGCGCAGGCCGGCATCCGGACCGACGCCGTTTTTTCAGCCGCCGCCGTAAGGCTTGTCGCCCCGGGACGCCTGCGCCGGGAACTCCGCGCCGGCCGCATCCCGGTGGTGGCCGGTTTCCAGGGCGTTTCTCCGGCCGGGGACGTCACCACCCTGGGCCGCGGCGGCTCCGACCTCACCGCCGTGGTACTGGCCCGGGCGCTGGGCTCAGAACTCTGCGAATTCCGTACCGACGTCAAAGGCATCTACACCGCCCATCCCGCGATAGTCCCCGAAGCCAGGAAGCTCAGGGAGATCTCCTACGCGGAGCTGATAGCCCTGGCCGGGCTCGGCACCGAAGTGCGCCAGCTGCGCGCCGTCAGATACGCCGCGCGGCACAGGATCCCTCTCCACCTCAGGTCCTCTTTCCACGCGGAGCCGGGCACGCTGGTCCGCGCGGCTTCGCTCCCCGGCCCCTCCTGCCTGTCGCTGAAGCGGGAGGGCCGCAACGCGCTGGTTTCCGTGATCGGGGCCGGCCTGGGAAAGCCGGCGCTTGAACGGGCCCTGGCCGCCGCCGCGGCCGCCGGCGTCCGCGCAGCGGCGCTCGCCCGTGGCAGGCACAGTTTCACCCTCGCTGCCGCCGCCCCGGACGGGGAAAAGCTGCTGCGGGTCCTGCATACGGTATTTTTTTCCTGACCCAAAGCGCCCCTGCGCATTGACTTACCCCGGCGCAAAGCAATAGAATTCCCCTAATGGCAAACATAATACGCGCGGTCTTTACCCTCTTCTGGCTGGCGGCCGTTTCTTTCATCGGCTTCCTCGCCTATATAGTCGTCCAGACCGAAGCCGACCCGCAGATGCTGTGGGGCTGGCTGGTGATGTGCGCTTTCACTTTCGTCTCGGCCACCTTCCTCGCCTACAACATCGTTTTCGGCCACCACCACAAGTCGGACGCGCCGCACCACCACACCCACCTTCAGAATTCCTGATGCCCGCGGACCTGCTGATAAAAGGAGGCACCGTTGTTTCGGGCCGCGCAGCGGCCCGGCGGGACGTCTTCGTCAGCCGCGGCAGGATAACCGCCGTCCAGCGCCCCGCCGCCGGGGCGGGTGCGCGCAGGGTGATAGACGCCCGCGGCCTGCTGGTACTGCCGGGCGTCATAGACGCCCACGCCCACTTCAGGCTCAAACTGGGCCCGGGTAAATACACCGCGGACGATTTCACCACCGGTTCGGCCGCCGCGGCCTGCGGCGGCGTCACCACTTTCATAGACTATACCGGCCAGCGCCCCGGGGAAAGCCCGCTCAAGGGCCTCAAGGCCCGCATCAAGGAAGCGGCCGGCCGCTGCTACACGGATTTCGCCTTTCACTGCATGCTGACCGGCTGGGGGAAAATGCGCGCCCCGGAGGCGGCCATGGCTGCGGCCGTACGCGCCGGCGCTCCCACTTTCAAGATGTTCACGGCTTACGGGTCACGCGGTCTGCTGGCCGAAGACGCCCACCTGCGCGCGGCTTTCGGCGCCGCCGCCCGCCTGGGCGCCCTGGTCTGCGTGCACGCCGAGAACGGCCCGGTGATAGACGCCCTCGCCGACCTGTTAGCCCCGGACAAAGGCATCCAGGCCCTGCCTCTCTCGCGCCCGCCCTTTACGGAGACCGAGGCCGTAGGCCGCGCAGCGCAGCTGGCGGCCGGGGCCGGCGCGCCTGTCTATTTCGTACACCTCTCGGCCGCGGGTTCGGCCGCGCTGACGGCGGCGGCGAGAAAGTCCGGCCTGAAGGTGATGGGCGAGACCTGCCCGCAGTACCTGGCTCTCGACGAGAGCGTATTCCGGGGCAAAGACGCCCACCAGTACTCCTGCTGCCCTCCCATAAGAAGCAAAGCGGACAACAAGGCCCTCTGGAAGGCGCTCAGCGGCAACGCCCTGCAGGTGATAGCCACGGATAACTGCACCTTTACCCGCGCCCAGAAGAACGCCTGGGGCGGGGATGTGCGCCGGCTGCCCATGGGGCTGCCGGGCGCCCAGACGCTGCTGGCCGCGGCCTACACCTATGGAGTAAGGGCGGGAAAAATATCCCTGGGCAGGCTGGTGCAGGTGCTGTGCGAGAACCCGGCCCGCATAATGGGCCTGGCGGCCAAAGGGTTCATCCGCCCCGGCTGCGACGCCGACTTCGCCCTGGTAGATCCGAAGGACTCTCAGAAGGCTGATTGGCGCGACTTCCAGAACAACACCGATTTCTCGCCGTGGCAGGGCCGGCGCCTCTACGGCCTGCCGCGTTTTACCATCCTGCGCGGCGAGACCATAACGCAGGACGGGGAGCTGTGCAGCCCCCGGATACGCGCCGGCCGCTTCCTGCGGCGGGCAAAACCTTTTATTGTCTGATCTTTCCCAGGAACCGCCTGGCGGCGGCTATATCTGAACGGATGTGGCTGACCAGGGACTCTTTGGAAGCGAACTTGCGCTCCGGCCGCAAATGCTTAAGGAAGGTCACCGTCAGGGTCCTGCCGTAGATCATGCGGGAAAAATCCAGCAGGTGGGCTTCCAGCACCAGGCGGCCGCCCAGGGTGTTCACCGTCGGTCGGCGGCCCACGCTGAGGACGGCGTCTAAAACTTCGTGTCCCAGCTTTACCCGGGCGGCAAAGATGCCCGGCGGCAGTATCTTGGCGGGGTGCGCGCCGATGTTGGCCGTGGGGAAGCCCAACTTGCGCCCCAGGCCCGCGCCGCGGATCACCGGGCCGCTTACGCTGTACTCCCAGCCCAGGCACCTGTTGGCTTCCTGCACCCGGCCCTCGCGCAGGTGGGCGCGGATAAGGCTGGAGGAGATCTTGTGCCCGCCGCGCCTGGCGAAGGCGACCGCGCGGAAAACCATGCCCGCCTGGCGGCTGGCCGCGCGCAGGAAATCCAGGTGCCCCTCGCGCCCGCGCCCGACGGCAAAATCGGGTCCCACGCAAAGCCCGCCGCCCAGGAAGCGGTCCAGCAGCACGCGCGCGAAGAAGTCCTCCGCCGGCATGGCGGCCAGTTCCCTGGTGAACACCAGCGGCTCCACGCTGTCCGGGCGCAGGGAAGACAGGAGGGCGTCGCGTTCCTCGGGCAGGGTGATAAGGCAATTCTGAGTCTCGCCCGAAAAAAAGAACTTGGGGGGGAAAGGGAAATAGATCACTCGGCTTTTCATGCCGCGGCGCAGGGCTTCCCGCACGGCCGCCTTGACGATGCGGCGGTGGCCCAGGTGTACCCCGTCGAAAGTGCCGACGGCCAGGAAGTTAATGCTACGCATTGGCGCCCTCCGGGACCGGCACCAGGCGGGCGGCGGCCTCTTCGGGGGTCATAGCGGCCAGCGCCTGGGCCGTTACGGCGTTGGCGACGCTCCAGCGGCCTATGGCGAGGCGGCGCAGGGCGGACAAATGCGCCCGGGAACCCAGCAGGCGGCCCATTTCACAGGCGATGGACCGCACATAGGTGCCGCCGGAACATTCCAGTTCGAAATCCAGCGCCGGGGGACGCGCGGCCCAGGACAGCCAGCGCACGTCGGCCTGGCGTTTTATCTCGGGAACTTCCTTGTTGGCGCGGGCGAGTTTGTAGCGCGCCTGCCCGCCGCTGCGCACCGCGGAATAGGCCGGAACGCTCTGGATGATCCGGCCGCTGAAAGCCTGGACGGCCTTCCTCAGAGAATCCTCGTCGAACGCCGGCGGCGGAGCTTCCGCCACTACCTTGCCCTCGGCGTCCCAGGTGTCCGTCTCCGCGCCGAAAAGTATGGTGCCGCAATAGGTCTTGGCAGAGCCCTGGAGCGAGGCCTGGGAGCGGGTGGCCTGGCCCACCAGCAGTATGAGCAGGCCGGTGGCCATGGGGTCCAGCGTGCCGCTGTGGCCTATGCGCCGGATGGAGAGCTTGCGGCGCAGCAGGCCTACCGCGTCGTGGGACGTGATGCCTTTGGGCTTGTCGAAGAGCAGGAGGCCGCAGGGCGGCAGGGCGGGCTGGACCATGAGCTAAGCCAGCAGGCGGGCGAGCACCGAAACCACTTTTTCTTTGACTGCGGGGAGGGCGCCGCGCATACGGCAGCCGGAGGCGTTGCGGTGGCCGCCGCCGCCGAAAGCCTTTGCGACCGCGCTGACGTCCAGGTGGCCGCGCGAGCGGAAGGTGACGCTGATGCGGTCCTCTTCCTCCCGGAACATGACGGCCGCCTTTACGCCGGGCGGCATCATGCCGAAATTTATCACGTTCTCGCTGTGCTCGGAACGGGCCCCGAATTCCTTGAAGTCGGAAGCCAGCAGGGTCAGCACCGCCAGCCGGCCGCCGCTCCTGAGCTGCAGGCTTTCCAGCGCGCGGCCGAGGATCTTAAGGGATTCGCAGGCCTTGGTGGCGTAAAGCAGGTCGTTTATGCGGGAGAACTTAAAGCCCGTCTCCAGCAGGCGGGAGGCGATCTCCAGCGTGCGGGGGGTAGTGGCCGGGAAATGGAAACGGCCGGTGTCGGTAACGATGGCGGTATAGAGGCAGGTGGCTTCCCGGCGCGTCATGTTGACGTTCATGTTGTAGAACAGGCGGTAGACGATCTCGGCGGTGGAGGAGGAGTGGGGCTCCACGATGTTGATGTCCCCGTAGAACTCGGAGGTCTTGTGATGGTCGATGTTGACCACCTTGCCGCAGCGCCTGAGCACCGGCTCCAGCGCCCCGCCCCTGGAAGGGGTGGAGCACTCCAGCAGTATCGCGGCGTCGAACTTGCCCACGGGCATCCTGGAATGGATGTTCTTGACGTGGGGCAGGAAGCGCAGGTTCTCGGGGACAGGGTCCTGCGAGAACAGGCGCACTTTCTTGCCCAGGCGCTTGAGCACCGAGCCGATGGCCAGCATGGAGCCTATGGTATCCCCGTCCGGGTTCAGGTGGCCCGCCAGGAAAAAGGTCTGCGAGCCGGCTATCAGTTCCTCGAGGCGCTTGAACTCAGTTTCGAGGTCCAGTGTTCTCATCGGTTTTGTCATGTTCGGAGCGTATCTTGCTGAAGATGTCCTCGATATGGGACGCCTTCTCCGGCGTCTCGTCGAACTTGAAGATCAGTTCGGGGACGTTCTTGAGGCGCAGGCGCTTGAAGAGCAGCGAGCGCAGGTCCCAGGCGTTGGCGTTGAGCAGCAGCTGCTTGCGCCGGCGGTCGTCTTCGCTCCCCATTACGGAGTAGTAGACGTAGAGGACCTTGCAGTCGCTGGTCAGGCTGGCGCCCGTAAGCGTCAGGATGCCGTGCGTGTTAACGCCGTTGACATTGCGCAGGGCGCCGCTGATCTCCTGGAGGAAGAGTTCCTTCAGGCGCTCGTTGCGTTTGGAGCCCATAGGTCAGGCGCCCGGCGCCGCGAGGCGCCGTATGCGTTCCTCCTTGGTGATGGCCTCCACGATATCCCCGGCCCGGAAGTCTTTGATGCCTTCGAGCAGGATGCCGCACTCCAGCCCCTTCTCCACTTCCTTCACGTCCTCTTTGAAGCGCTTGAGGCCGCTGATCTTGCCCATGCCCGCGGCTTCGCCGGCGCGCATCAGGCGGATCTGCTGGTTGCGGACCAGTTTGCCTTCGCGCACCAGGGACCCGGCCACCCGGCCGGAACTCAGGTCGAAGATCTGCTGGATCTCGGCGCGGCCGGTCACGGTCTCTATCACTTCGGGGGCCAGCAGGCCGCTCATCGCGGCGCGCACGTCCTCCAGGAGGTCGTAGATGATGCTGTATTCGCGGATCTCCACGTCGGCCGCTTTGGCGGCCTCGCGGACCTTGCTGTCGGCGTCCACGTGGAAGCCCAGGATGACGGCCGAGGAGGCCTTGGCCAGCAGCACGTCGGACTCGGTGATATTGCCGATACCGGTGTGAAGCATCTGGATGGCCACCTCGCTGGTGCTCATCTTTTCCAGGGAGTCCTTTATGGCCTGCTGCGAACCGAACACGTCGGTCTTGAGAACGACGTTGAGGTTCTTGAGCAGGTGCTGGTCCACCTGGGACTTGAGCGACAGCAGCGTCACGTGCTTCTGGTGGGAGAGGGCCTCTTCGCGGCGGTTGAGCTTGCGCTTGTCGGCCACGTGGCGGGCTTCCTTCTCGTTCTCGGCCACTTTCAGCACGTCGCCGGCGGTGGGGACTTCGCCGCTGATGCCCAGGATCTCGGCCGGCATGCTGGGCTTGAGTTCGTCTATGCGGTTGCCGTGGTCGTCGAGCATGGCGCGCACCTTGCCGTGGGCGGCGCCCACGGTGAACGGATCTCCCACCTTGATGGTGCCGGTCACGTTGATGATGGTGGCCACGATACCCTTCTTGGGGTCCAGGCGGGACTCTATGACGATGCCCTGCCCGGGCTTGTCGGGATTGGCCTTCAGTTCCATCAGTTCGGCCTGGATGCTGACGATCTCGAGCAACTTGTCGAGGTTCAGGCGCTTCTTGGCGGAAACTTCCACCATGGGCGTCTTGCCGCCCCAGTCTTCGGGCAGCAGGCCGTGGTTGGACAGCTGCTGCTTGATCTGCTGGGTGTTGGCCGTCGGCAGGTCTATCTTGTTTATGGCCACGATCATAGGCACGTCGCCGGCCTTGGCGTGGTTGATGGCTTCCAGCGTCTGGGGCATGACCCCGTCCACGGCGGAAACCACGAGCACTACGATGTCGGTGATCTTGACGCCGTGGGCGCGCATGGCGGTGAACGCCTCGTGGCCGGGGGTGTCGAGCACGGTGATGTTGCCGCGGGAGGTCTTCACCATGTAGGCGCCGATGTGCTGGGTGATCTGGCCGGCCTCGGTGTCCACCACGTTGGATTCGCGCAGGGCGTCCAGCAGGGTGGTTTTACCGTGGTCGACGTGACCCATGATGGTGATGATCGGGTAGCGGTGCTTGAGGTTCTCGGCCTTTTCGTGCTCGATCTCCTCTTTGAGCTCCTCTTCGCCGTACATCGGGATGAGTTCCAGGTCGTAGCCGTAGTCGGCCGCGATAAGCTGGGCGGCGTCCTGGTCCAGGCGCTGGTTGATGGTGGCGAACACGCCCATCCCCATCAGTTTCTTGATGAAGTCGGTGGTCTTCACGCCCATTTTTTCGGCCAGTTCGCGGACTATCACGTTGGTCGAGACCTTCAGCTTGGGCAGGGCCGGCTTTTCTCCGGGCTGGGCCTGCGGGACGGGCGCCGCGGCCGGCTTGGGCGCGGGCGCCGCCGGCTTGGCGGCCGGCTTGGCTGCCGGCCGGGGGGGCAGCGGTTTGCCGGGCCCGTAGGCCGGGCGTACCGGGACCTGGGGCTTGGGCAGCACCGGGCCCGGCCTCATGGGCGGGGCGGAGGGCTTGATGAGCGGCGGTATGATAAGACGCGGAGCCGGCCTGGGCGCCTGGGGCAGTATCGGCCGGGTAGAAGGCGGCAGCCCCGGCCTGAGCACGGGGGGTACTGGCTTGGCCGCCGGGGGCGGAGGCACGGCGGGCTTGGCCGCAGCCGGGGCGGGAGCGGGAGCCGCGGGCTTGGGCGGCTCTACGGGCTTGGGCTCTTCCTTCGCTCCGGTAGGGCCGGCGGCGATGGTGCCTTCGGCCGTGGAATGGGAGAACATGAACCTCTTCAGGTCCGGCTTCTTGGGCGCCTCCGGCTCGGGAGCCGGCGCCTCGGCCTCGGCCTTGGCTTTTTTAGGCTTGGCGGGCGTTTTGGGCGCTTTTTCCGCGGCGGGAACCGCCGGGGCCGCGTCGGCTTTCTTGGCCTTGGGCGCGGCGGCTTTCTTGGCCGCCGGCTTCTTGTCGGCGGCGGCCTCTTCGGTCTTCTTGGGCGCGGCGGCTTTCTTAGCTTTAGCGGCGGGCTTGGCCGGGGCGTCCTTCTTCTCTAAATCTTCATTTTCCTTCTTCTTGGCTGTCATTTTTCACCTCTTCAGCAACGGGAGCTTCTTCCTGGACGGGCTGCTGGCCGTAGTTCGGATTCTCTTCTATGAATTTCTTGGCGCCGGCCAGTATCTTCTGGGCGGTCTTCTCGCCTATGCCTTCGAGGGAGCAGAGCTCCTCTTCGGTAAGGCCGGCCACCGTGCGGATGTCCAGGACGTTCATGGTGATGAGCGTCTCGGCCACCTTGGAGCCTATGCCGTCTATCTTGAGCAGGTCCTGCATGGCCATGTCGGTGGTGCGCTTGTTCTCTTCGTTGCGCTGGCCTTCGGACTTCACCTCTATCTCCCAGCCGGTCAGGCGGCTGGCAAGACGGATGTTCTGGCCCTCGCGGCCTATGGCCATGGCCAGCTGGTCGTCGGGGACTATCACCTGGGCGCGCTTGCCTTCCTTGTCGAGCACCTTAACGGAGCTGACCGTGGCGGGGGAGAAGGACTTGGCGATCATGGTCAGCGTGTCCTCGATGTAGGGGATCAGGTCGATCTTCTCGTTGGCGAGTTCGCTCATGATGACGCGGATGCGGGAACCGCGGATGCCTACGCAGGCGCCCACGGGGTCCACCTTCGGGCTGTTGCTGCGGACCAGCACCTTGGCGCGGAAGCCGGGGTCGCGGACCACGTCCACTATCTCTATGACCTTCTCGGCGATCTCGGGCACTTCGGCCTCGAACAGGGCTTTCAGGAAGTTGCCGGACGCTCTGGAGAGGACGATCTGCAGGCCCTTGTTCTCCTTGTCGACGCGGTGAATGATGGCGCGCACGCGCTGGTTGACGCTGTAGTGCTCGCGGCGGATCTGCTCGGAGAAGGGCAGGATGGCCTCGGCCTTGCCGAGGTCCACGAAGATGTCGCGGCCGGCCACATGGTGCACCAGGCCGGTGACGATCTCGCCTTCGCGGGGCTTATACTCGTCGAAGATGCGGACCTTTTCGATCTCGCGGATCTTCTGGATGAGCACCTGCTTGGCGGTCTGGGCCGCTATGCGGGAGAAATCCTGGATCGGCACGGGAATGTGCACGTCTTCGCCCATTTTGGCCTCGGGCATGTGCTTCTGGGCCTCCTCGAGGGTGATCTCGAGTTCGGGGGTGACCACCGGGTCGGCGACTTTCTTGACCAGGAAGCCGGCCATTTCACCGGTCTCGGGGTCTATGCCGGCCATGATCTGGGCGGTCTTTCCGAAATACTTGCGCAGCGCGCTCACCAGCGAGTCGGTGATGGTCTTGAAGACGTCCTCGCGCTTGATGTTCTTCTCGCGCTCAAGCTGTTCGAGCGCCAGTAAAAGGTCCGATTTGTTCTTCTGTTCCTTGTTCGTCATGATATACCCCTGTGTTATTTTCCCTTCTTGAAGATCTCGTCGTCGGCCGGGTGAAGCCGGGCCTCGTCGATATCTTCAAGGCTGAATTTTAAGTCGCCGGCCAGGAGGACCTGTCCGTTTTCAAACCCGGTTATGACGCCGTAGAATACGCGCGCGCCGTTCACCGGGCGCTTCAGGCGGACCTTGATCTGCTGGCCCGCGAAGCGCTTGAAATCTTTTTCCTTTTTGATGACCCGGTCCATCCCGGGCGAGCCGACCTCGAGGAAATAGCCGTTCTCGTAAAAATTGTTCGTGTCGAGGCACTCCCCGACTTTTTCGCTGAGCACGGCGCAGTCGTCGAGCAGCACGCCGCCCGTCTCGCGGTCCACAAAAAGCTGTATCAGCGGCTTGCCGTTATGGCTGGCCAGCTTGAGGTCCACCAGCTCGAACCCGCTCTGGGCGAGGGTGTCCTCTATCGCGCTCTCTAATTTTGACTTGTCCATAAAAATCGCCCTATCAGTAAAAAAAGCGGCCTGAACAACAGCCACCTTCCATATATAATAATAGCAATTCCTCCCGGATAACACAAGCGGCAGGCGGCGGCGGCAGCCGATTTTACACCGATTTTACACGCGGCCCGCCCGCGGCAGACCGGCAAAAAGTTATAATTTTCTCATGGATACCCCTACACATTCCGGAGCATATCGTTTCCGCCGCGCCCTTAACTGGGTGCCTCTCGGCTTCGCCTACGCGTTCCTCTACATGGGCCGCTACAACCTCACGGTCTCCAAGAGCGTGATGGGCGACGCCCTTATGACCAAGGCCCAGTTCGGCGAGATCTTCGCCGTGGGCGCCTGGGTCTACGCCCTCTCTTTCCTCGTGACCGGCCCGCTGGCCGATAAGCTCGGCGGCCGCCTGGCCATGCTCATTGGCACCGGCGGCGCGCTGCTGGTGAATTTCCTCATGGGTCTGGCCCTGTATGGGATGGCCAACTGGGGCTGGAACGTGTCCGTCTTCAGTTCGTTCATGCTGCTCTATGCGCTGAACATGCACTTCCAGAGTTACGGCGCCATCTCCATCGTAACGGTCAAAGCTCCCTGGTTCCACGTGCGCGAGCGCGGCACCTTCTCCACCATCTTCGGCGCGATGATAGCCTTCGGCCTGTACTTCGCCTTCGACTGGGGCTTCGCCGTGGCCGAAGCCAGCCGCGCCGTCACCGGGGCGGAGCCGTCCGTGATGGCCAGGGTCTTCGCGTACGTCTTCAGCCTGGGCGGCACCGGCGTGGACCAGAACTGGTGGCTGTTCTTCATCCCGGCCATCATGCTGGCCTTCTTCTGGCTCATCATGTTCTTCTTCCTGCGCAATAACCCGAGCGACGCCGGCTACCAGGATTTCGACACCGGCGAGGAATCGGTGTCCGCCTCCGGCGAGCGCCTGCCCGTGAAGCAGGTTTTCGTGAAGATCCTGACGCACCCGGTGCTGCTGGTGGTCTGCGGTATAGAGTTCTGCAGCGGCGTCATCCGCAACGGCGTCATGCAGTGGTACCCCATCTACGCCGCCGAGCTGGGCTTCAAGAAAACTTTCTGGGTGTCCAACAACTGGGGCCTGATGCTGCTGCTGACGGGCCTGGCGGGTTCTTTCCTGACCGGCTGGTGCTCGGATAAGCTCTTCCAGTCCCGCCGCGGCCCCATGGCGGCCATTCTCTACGGCGTGATGGGGGCGAGCGCCGGCGTGATGGCCATGACGCTGGGCGCCAATCTCTGGTGGGCGGGTGCCGCCACCATGCTCATCTCCATGTCGGTGACCGGCGTGCACGGCATCCTGTCGGGTACTTCCACCACGGACTTCGGCGGCGCCAAGAACGCGGGCGCGGCCACGGGCATAGTGGACGGCATGGTGTACCTGGGCACGGGCCTGCAGTCCATCGTCATCGGCCATATCACGCCGGTGGGCGAACTCGCCAAGGACCCGGCCAACTGGAAAATGTGGCCCGTTTTCCTGGTGCCTTTCTCTATCATCGGCTTCTTCCTCGCCATGAAGATCTGGAACGCCCTGCCCAAGAAGGCGAAGCAGCCCGTCGCCGTCCCCGCCGAGCCCGAATACCAGCCCGGCACCTAGCCGCAAGTGCTCACAACCAAGGACCGCCGGGCTCTCCCGGCGGTCCTCTTTTTATAGACCGCTAAAAGTCCGGTCGGGACTGACTGGGGGTGCGGGGTCGCGCACACCGTGCTGGGCGGCCTACCGTGCCGACCGGAACGCAAAACGCGTTCGGCCACACCGTGGCCTCACTCATCATTCGGATTCGGCGCTGCGCAAGCCTCATCCTCACGAAGGTTTTGCTAACCCGGTCGGCACGGTCTCCGCCCAGACTTCTCCATTTGGGAATACGGTTATATCGTGTCGCTTAGCTCCACCCGAGGTATTAGAATGAAAAAGCCCCTTGCGGGGCTTTTTCGTCCGGCGCGGGCTTCGATCTACTTCATGTTCCGGGCGAAGTGTTCGAAGGCTTTTACGAAGGGCTCGGGGGGGGCGCTGAGCACGCCGGCGCCTACCTGGCCTATGCCCGCTTTCTTGTGGGCCACGCCGGTGTCGATGAACGGCAGGATGCCGGACTTGGCAACCTTGATGACGTCTATGCCCGTGGGCGTGCCGCGGAAGTTCAGGTAGGGGATCTTGTAGATATTGTTCTCGCCCGCCGTGATCTCGTACATGGCCAGGGTATAGCTCACCGCGTCCGCCGCCGTGCCGCCCACGAACTGCACAATGGCCGGCGCCGCCGCTATGGCGAAGCCGCCCAGGCTGTTGGTCTCGGTAATGGCCGAGTCGCCTATGTCCGGGTTGGCGTCCGCCTTGGTGTAGCCGGGGAAGTACAGCGCGTCCGGCACGGGCGCGGGCCCCGTGAACCAGCGCCCGCCGGTGCCGGCCAGCTGCACGCCGAACTCGGTGCCGTTGCGGGCCATCACCACCACTACGGAAGAGTCCTTCACGTCCCGGGCCGCGTCGAGCGAGGCCTTGGACAGCGCCATGCTCAGGTTCAGGAAGAAATGGTCGTTGCCGTTGATGAACTCCAGCACCTTGGCCGCCGTGCCCGGGTCGCGGGAGGTGTTGATGACCGCCGGGGCGATGGCGCGGTAGAACAGCGACGTGCCGGCGCGGTTGCGGTTATGCACCTCGTCGCCCATGTGCAGGGCCTGCGCCACCATGGACTTCAGGTCTATCTTGCCCAGGAACTCTATGGCGTCCTTGAGCGTCGGGTAAAGCACCTTCTCCATCCAGCGCAGCCGCTCTATCACTTCGGGCGAATAGGCGCCGTAGCGCAGCACCTTGCCCAGGCCTTCGTTCTGCGTGGCGTAGGCGTAATTGCCGTGCGCCTCGTTCTTCACGATGAAGACAGGCATGGAAGCCGAAATAATGCCGGCCATCGGCCCGACGGCGCTATGCTCGTGGCAGGGCTCGTACTTGATCTTGCCGGAAGCCGCCAGTTTCTCCGCTTCCAGGGGGTCCTTGGCCAGGCCCTCGTACATCAGCGCCGCCATGATGCCGCCGCGCATGGGGCCGCACATGTCGGCCCATTTCACGGGGGGGCCGGCGTGCAGGATAAGGTTCTTCTTCATTCCCGGGATCACGTCCAGGGCGATGCCCATGCCCACCAGCGCCGGCTTGGCGGCCAGGATCCTCTCCAGCGCTTTCGCGTTGGCCTTCTGGATGCGGGCGGAGTACTTGGAAGCCCTGGCGAAAAGCCCCGCCTCCTGAGAGAGCGGCGGCTTGAACTGGACCTGCACGTTCTTCACGCCGGTATCGTTCAGGCCCTGCCGGAAGGATTCCAGGCCGATATTGATGACCTTAAGCTCGGATTCGAAAAGTTTCATGGATCTACCTCTTTTTGTCCGCCAGCATGACGATCTCGCCGGCGAGGCGGCAGGCCCCGGCGTTGGAAGGCATCACCAGCACACCGGCGGCTTCCAGGGCCTTCACCACCTTGAAGCGCGCCTGGGGGTCCGTTTCGGTGCCGGTCACCGAGGCCACTATGGACAGCTCCTTGTTCAGGATGAAAGCCTCCACGATGGCCGGCATGATGTCCTCGAGCGGGTGAAGGTTGGCTCCGTATCCCAGCACCAGGTCCAGCAGCAGCACCGAAACCTCGGGCTTCGAGGCCTCGGCGACTATCAGCTTGTTGCGCAGGGAAAAGTCTATCATCGGGTGCGGCCGTCCGACGGTAAATTCGTCCTCGCCCAGGTCTATCACGGCATGGCCCGACAGCTGCAGGGAATTCTTAAGCTTCAGCCGCTTGTCGAGCGGGGCGTTGGAACGCACCTCACCGACCAGTTCCGGCAGTATAACCTGCGCCTCGCTAACGAAAGTCCCGCCGGAAAAGAGACCGCGCAGGAAACGGCTCTTTTTCTTTTTGGCCGACTCCTTGCGCGCGGACTCCGCGGCCATGAGGTTGATGTCGTAGATGATCTCTTTGGCTTTGCCGACCGCCTGGCCTTTGGCCAGGCAGGCGGCCTTGAAAGCGGCTTCCTCCAGCGTTTTCGCCGGGTAGAAATTGTCCTTGATCTTCTCCTTGATCTCCCCGCCCAGGAACACGGCCACCACGGGCTTGCGGATCTTCTTTATCTCGGCGGTGATCTTTTTCAGTATCGAGGGATGGGGGGGCTTGGAGACCAGCAGGATAACCCCGGTGCCGGGGTCCTCGGCCAGCATGCGCAGGGCCTGGATAAAGGTCAGCGCGCCGACCTCCAGTTTCACGTCGCGCCCGCCGGTGCCGATGGCCTGGGAAATACCCGCGCCGGCGTTGGAGATCAGGGTGGTGACCTCCTGCAGGCCGGTGCCGGAGGCGCCTACCACGCCTACGCTGCCGCGCCGCACGGAATTGGCGAAAGCTATAGGGGCCCCGTTGATGATGGCCGTGCCGCAGTCGGGCCCCATCACCAGCAGGCCCTTCTTCTGGGCCTGCTTCTTCAGCGCCACTTCGGTCTCCACGGAGACATTGTCGGAGAAGAGCAGCACGTTGAGATCTTTCTCCAGGCACTCGGCGGCCAGGCCGCCGGCGAAGCGCCCGGCTACGGAGATCACGGCCAGGTTGGCGCCCTCCAGGGTCTTTACGGCGTCGTCGAGGCCGGCGGCCTTGCGGTCGCCGGAAGGGTCCGCGGCGGGTTTTTTGTCAAGCAGCGCCTCGGCGGCCGCGAAGGCCGCCTCCGCCGCGGCGATGGTCTCGGCGCTGACGGCGATCGCCAGGTCATTGTCGCCGGCGGCCTGGATCTCGGGGGTGAGAAGGCCGGAGGACTTGATAATGCCTTTATTTTCCCTGGTGGCCATGATCACCGTGGATTCGCCGATGCCGGGCATAGAGCGCAGCACGCTGGCCGCCTGCATAAGCATCACCGAATCGAAATAGGCGTCTTTCTTTATGAGCGTCTTTATCATTGTGGTATCCTTAGGGAAAACCGTCCGGCCGCGTTACCGCGGGCGGCGGCGGCCCCTGATCACTGCCAGGGGAAATTCTTCCTTTCCCCGAGGAAGGGAAAGCGTTCGCGGGTCTTGCGCACCAGCTCCCGGTCCAGCGGGACCTCGGAAACAAAGATCCCTTCCCTGGTCCCGCAGTCCAGCACCGTCTTGCCGAGCGGGTCGTAGCACATGGAGTTGCCGGAGTATTCCACCTTGCCTTCCAGCCCGACGCGGTCCACGCCTATGCAGTAGGCCTGGTTCTCCACGGCCCGCGCGCGCAGCAGCGTCATCCACTGCTCGGCGCGGCGCATAGGCCAGGCCGCTATCACCACGTAAACGTCCACGTCGTGCGCCTTGTTCCAGAACAGGTAGGGGAATCTCAGGTCGAAACAGACCGCCGGCATGACTTTAAGCCCTTCCAGGCCGAACACTTCCTGCTTCGTGCCGGCCTTGTAGTACTTGTCTTCCTGGCCGAAGGCGTAGAGGTGGGTCTTGGAGTAGGCGTTGATACGGTTGCCCCGGCGGTCCAGCGTGATAAGGTTGTTATAGCCCTTCTCTACCCCGCCGTAGGAGATATTGATATTGTACTCGGCCGCGAGGCCGGAAAAGAAGGCCCGGTCGGAGTCGTCCAGTTCGGAAACGGCCGTGTTCATGGTGAACCCGCTCAGGGTCATTTCCGAGAAGACCAGCCAGTCTATGGACGAGGCGCACTTGCATTCCTGCAGCAAGGTCTGGATCTTGCGTTTATTCGCCTCTTTGTCTTCCCACTTGATGTCGTACTGGCACAATGCGATCTTCATTTTATCTCCAAAGCCCGGCTATCTGGCCGCGGCCTTTACCGCCAGGGCCACCTTTTCCTTGGTGACCGGCATGGACTTTACGCGCACGCCCAGCGCGTCGGCCACGGCGTTGGCTATCAGCGGCGCGCAGGGGATCATGGTATGTTCGCCCACGCCGCGCGCCCCGAAAGGCCCGTCGGGCTGGGGAACCTCTATGATTATAGGCACCACTTCGCCGGGCATGTCCATGGCCGTGGGGATCTTGTAATCCGAGAAGTTGGGGTTTAGCAGGCGGCCCTTCCCGTCATAGCGCATATCCTCGTAAAGCACCGTGGCGAAGCCCTGCATCAGGCCGCCCACGATCTGGCCTTTCACCAGGTCCGGATTGATGGCCTTGCCGCAGTCCACGGCCAGCGCCACCTTGAGGATCTTCATCTTGCCGCTCTCCCTGTCCACTTCCAGGACGATACCGGCGGAACCGGTGGTGTAATGCACGTTGGGGTGCCCGCCCTGGCCCGTCTCGGGATCGCCTATGGCCGAGGCGAATTCCGGCATGAACACGCCGGACCCCATTATGGGCCCGCCCTTGAAGGTGTGGTCTTCGGCCTGGATGCCGTTGATGACGAAGTCCCTGAACGGCAGCGCGAAATCCGGCTTGGTACGGCATTTCACGCATTCGTCCTGGAGGTAGAGCGTGCTCTTGTCCAGGCAGTGCACCCTTTGCACCAGGTCGAAGATGCGCTCGCGCGCCTCCAGGGCGGCGCGCTTGACGGCGTTGCCGCAGCCCCAGGTCACGTGCGAGCCCACGGTCTGCCACTCATAGGGATTGCGGTCGGTGTCGGGCGTCTCGACGCGGATCTTGCTTACGGGCAGGGCCAGCACTTCGCCGGCGATCTGCGCCATCACGGTCAGCAGGCCCTGGCCTATCTCCATGCCCGACACCAGGATATTGATGCTGCCGTCCTCGTTGAATTTCAGAAAGGCGCTGGAACTGGCGTTGGGCGGCATGGCGGGGGACTTCCAGAAGCAGACCAGGGCCTTGCCGATGGCCTTAGTCGGGTCCTTGGACTTCTGCCTGACGCCCCAAGCTATCTCCTTCTCCACCTTTTCTATGGCCTGGCGGATGCCGTTGGGGTTCATATGTGCGCCATAGGGCAGCGTGTCGCCTTCGCTGATGGCGTTCTTCTTGCGGAACTCCACCGGGTCCAGGCCCAGCTGGACCGCCATGCGGGTGATATGGGATTCCAGCCCGAAGAGGAACTCCGAGTAGCCGAACCCGCGGTAGGCGCCGCAGGGCGGCAGGTTGGTATAGGTGCACATCGAATCCACGCTGATATTGTCCACGCGGTAGGGGCCGCTGGCCGACAGGCCGGCCGCGTTCACCACGTTGGCGCCGTATTCCACGTAAGCGCCGGCGTCCCAATGCAGTTTGAAGTCCAGCGCGGTGATCTTGCCGGCTTTGGTCACGCCCATCTTTATCTTGGCGGTGACGCCGAGGCGCTGGTAAGTGTTGTAGAACTCCTGGGCGCGGTTCCACAGCAGCTTTACCGGGCGGCCCGGCACGGCGATGGCGAGAGCCGCCGCTATGATCTCCATGGTGACCCCGGCCTTGCCGCCGAAGCCGCCGCCGATATAGGTACTGATGACGCGTACGTCCTTATGGCCCAGGCCGAAGGCTTTGAGGGTCTCGGCGAAGACGTGGCGCTGCGTGAAGGGGGACTGGGAGGAGGTCCACATGGTCAGGCGGCCGGAGGCGTCGTAAAGGCCTATGGCTGAGTGCGGCTCTATGGCGCAATGCGCGTAGCGCGGCACCGTGTAGGTGTCTTCCAGCACCAGGTCGGCGTCCTTGAAGCCTTTGGCCAGGTCGCCCTTGCGGATCTTGCGCCAGTGGGCGATATTGGTGCCGGGCTTGGGGAAGAACCACGGCACGTGCGTATAATCCTTGAGGTTCGGGTGGACGAGAGGGGAATCCTTCTCCAGGGCCTTCACGGCGTCCATCACCGCCGGCAGCTCCTCGTACTGCACCTTCACCAGGGCGGCGGCGCGCAGGGCTATCTTAGGGTCGGTGGCCACCACCGCGGCTACCTGCTCGCCCACGAAGCGCACGATATCGGTGGCGAAAACGTAGCGGTCGTTCATGTACAGGCCGAACTTCTGGGTGAAGTTGCGGCCGGTGACCACCTTCACCACGCCGTGCACCTTCTCGGCGCTGGAAGTGTCGATGGCCTTGATCCGGGCGTGAGCGTGGGGGCTTTCCACCAGGGCGGCGTAGAGCAGGGCGGGACCGAACTCCAGGTCGTCGGTGTACTTGGCCGCGCCTTTTATTTTTTCCCAGCCGTCCACGCGGGAAAACGATCTGCCGACCACTTCCAGCCCGTCGCCGGCCTGTTGCGGTTTAGCGCTCTTCTTCGGCTTGGTTATCAGTTTCTGAAGGTCCATAGTCACCTCGTGTCGCGGCGGTTCTTACTTCCCGGCGGCCGGCACCGGGGGGTTAAGGGAATTGTAGCCGTGCTCGTAAGAATCGGCGCAGCTGGCCATGTCCAGGGTCACGGTGGCGGGAGCCCTGAGATTGTTCTGCCCGAGGACCGCGCTGCGCATGCACTGGCCGGCGGCGACGGGCAGGGCTTCTATCTTGACCATATCCAGGATCAGGTACCCGGCCTTGCCGCGCCAGTAGCGCCGCACGGACACCTTCAGCGGGGAGACCCCGGCCGGGGTCTCGTTCACGTTTACCTGCGCCCCGGGCGGCACGGTAATGACCTCGATCACCTCGTCCACGAACTGGCTCGTCGGGGCGCCGCCGGCGCTCTCCAGGAAGCCGCGCTTCATCCCCGGTCCGCCCTGCGGTACGGCGCAGGCCGCCAGGAGGCTCACCGCAGCGAAAAGCAGAAAATGTTTCATGATCAGTTCCCTTTCGCCGTCTCGGCGATGGCTTCCACTATCGGTTCATAGCCCGTGCACCGGCAGAGGTTGCCGGCAACGGCTTCCTTTATGTCGTGGGTGGTGGGTTTGGGATTCTTTTCCAGCAGTTCCGTGGCGGAAAGTATCACTCCCGGCGCGCAGAAGCCGCACTGGAAGGAATTCTTCTCATGGAACTTCTTCTGCAGTTTCTGCGTCCACTTGCGGGTGTTGGCGCCTTCCAGCGTCACCAGGTCCGCGCCGTCGGCCTCCACGGCCAGGGCCAGGCAGGAGCGCACGGTGCGGCCGTTCATCAGCACCGTGCAGGTGCCGCAGTCGCCGCGGTCGCAGCCCACCTTGGGGCTCTTGATGCCCAGGCGGCCGCGCAGCGTATCCAGCAGCACGTCGTTGGGCTCCACGTCCAGCGCGACCTTCTCCCCGTTCAGAGTGAAATTTATCCTGTGAGTTTTCATATGTTGCCCCTGCTCCCTCAAGCGATATTCTCGGTCCCGTATTTCGGACCCTTGCCGAAAAGACGGGCCACGGCCTTTTCCAGCGCCCGGCCCAGCATCACCTGCGTCATGTGCAGGCGGTATTCCTTCGAGGAGCGGATGTCGCTGATGGGGGAAACCTCCTGCAGGATGGTCTCCCTGGCCCTGGCCAGGAGTTTCTCTCCCAGTTTGTTGCCGGCGAGCAGCGCCTCCGTCCTGGGGCAGCGGGCGGGCTTGGGGCCCAGCGCGCAGGCCGCCACGCGGTAAGTGTTGTCGGAGAAAGCCAGCACCGCTATGCCGCCCTGGGCCAGGTCCTCGCCCTCGTAGCGGGAAAGTTTCATGTAGCAGCCGGCGTGCTTTTTGGCCGGCAGCCGCATCTCCACGGCCGTCACTATCTCGTCGGGCTGGAGGGCCGTCTTCTTGGGCCCGGTGAACCAGTCGGCAATGGGCACGCGGCGCTCGCCCCTGATGCTGCGCGCCAGCACCTCGGCGTCGTAGACCGCCAGCACCGGGGCGGAATCGGCCGAAGGCACCGCGGAACAGATATTGCCGGCCACCGTGGCGCGGTTGCGCACGCCGGTGGAGGCCACCGTCAGCGAGGCCTCCCAGAGCAGGGGGAACTTGGCTTTTATGACGGGGGAATCGATCAGGTCGGAAAAGGTCACCAGCGCGCCCAGGCGCAGGATGCCGCCCTTGAGGGTAAAGCCGGCCAGTTCCTGCAGGGCCTTTATGTCCACCACCACTTCGGGGCGGGCCAGGTTCTCTTTAAGGTGCACCACCAGGTCGGTGCCGCCCGCCAGGGCCCGCGCCTTCTCCCTGTAAAGCGAAAAGACATGGAGCGCTTCGTCCATGTCCCTGGGCTTGACGTATTCGAATTCCGTGGTTATCGGCATAGGTGTTCGCCTCCGGTAAACTGCCGTAACTGCGGAGGGCGGGGAAGAACCCCGCCCCCGTTGGCTCAGGCCGTCCAGGCCACTACGCGGCCCATGGCCGACTCGAGTTCGATGCCCTTGAGGGGGAAGAAACCCAGCCAGCACCGCTTGTTGGAAAGCTTGTCTATCTCGCCGCCTATGTTCTCGGCGTGGACCAGGCGCTTGGGGAAGAGCTTGAGGTGCATCACCTGGTAGAATTCCTCGGTGGGGAACATCTCGTCCCACTTTTTGCCGTAGGTCTTCACCAGTTTATTCTCGGCCTCCACGAACAGCTTGGGGTGCCAGTTGCGGATGATGGTGTTCATCGGGTGGTCGGCCGAGCCGCAGTCCACGCCGATCCACTTGAACTTCATGTCGAGCGCCCACTTGTGGAAGCGGGGGCCGGGGCCGGGGTGTTTGCAGAAGTAGCGGACTTCGTCGCAGGTGCCTTTCTCGTACCAGGCGTACTTGTGGTAGCCGGTGTTGATGATGAGGATGTCGCCTTTGCGGATGTCGGCGCGCTTCATGAGCAGTTCGGGTTCGTAGAGGTCGTAGTCGCCCACGTCCTTGGAAATGTCCACCACCACGGCCTGGCCGGCCCATTCGCGCATCGGCACTTCGCCGATGGTGCGGCCGGCGCTGTAAAAGTGGATCTCGCCGTCCATGTGGGTGCCCACGTGGTTGGAAGTGGTCATGATCTGCCCGTTGGCGCCCTGGCCCATATGGGCGCCGGCTATGCGCTTGAAGTACTGCAGCTGCAGCGGCATATAGCTGGGCCACGGGGGGGTGTGGATGCTCAGCGGCTGGGTCAGGTCGTACATCTTGGCCTTGTCCAGGAACTTGATGAAATCATTGGGCTTCATGAGGGAACCTCCATTGGGAAAGCGGCAGCGGTTTCTATTGAAATTTTAACAAATGCGGGGGGGCAAATAAAGGCAAAAAAGGCGCCCGGAAGGACGCCTTTTCAGCCGGCGAAGAAGGGGTCAGTCGGAGTAGCCCGGGTAGAATTTTCTGGCGCAGGCGGGGCAGAGGCCGTGTGAGAGGTCGGCCTGCGGCACGGTCCTCCTGATGTAAGTTTCTATCTTCTCCCAGCTCCCGTCCTCCGCCCTGATCTTCTTGCAGGAAGAACAGATAGGCAGCAGGTGGCGTAGGCCAGCCAGCTCGGTCATATTCTCTATCACAAGGAGAGCGTAGAGGGCGCCCTCGAAGCTGAACGGCGAAGCCGAAATAAGCCCCCGCACCACGGAAGTCTTTCCGCCCGAGACGAAGGAGATATCCGTAGGTTCGCGCCGCACGGCCTTGCCGGCGAAAGCTCTGCTCACGGAATTACGCAGCACGCAGTCGGCGCAGTGCGGCCCCGTGCCGCAGCCGCCCGGGGCATCTTCCGCGTGCAGGCAGTGCATGACGTCGCCGGCGCGTTTGGTGTAGATCTTTTCACCCTTGAGGATATCCCGCCCGGCCTTATTGCGGTAAAGGATCCGCACGTCCTCGTCCGTCACCAGGACGATGGCCGGGAGGGCGTCCAGCGCGTGACGCATGAAGACCGCGTTATCGAAAAGTTTATCCATCTGGTCGCCCCGGCCGCCCTAGTAAGACTTGGCCATCAGCACCCGCTGTTTGGACGGCTTGCCGGTGAGGATGCACTTGCCCTCGCCCTTCGCTTCGGCGGGGATCTGGTCCTCGAAAGGAATATTGCGGATGCTGGTCTCGAAGCGTTTGGCCAGCTCGTCTTCCTGCGCGGCGTCCCCGGCCCAGTGCACCCAGGCAAAGCCGCCGCCCTCGTCCTTGAAGAATTTCTCGAAGTCCTCGAGTTTGTCTATCACGCGCGTCCGCTCCGCCCGGAGGTTCCGGGCGCGCTCCAGCAGTTCCTTCTGCATGGCGGCCAGCGTGGGCACGATGGAGGCGATCGCCTCCGCCCGCGGCAGGAACGCCTTGCGGCGCTTGCGCTGGTCGGCGGGGGTCTCGCCCTTGATCTCGGCCACGAAGCGGCGGGCTATGCAGAGCGAGCCCTTCTCCAGGTCCTTCGGGCCCACTTCTATCCGGAGGGGGACGCCCTTGCCTTCCCACTCGTAGTACTTGGCGCCGGGCATGAGGCCGTCCCGGTCGTCCACCTTTACGGCGACCCCGAGCGCTTTAAGTTCCGCGGCGACCTTCCGGGCCTCTTCCACGGTCTTAACGCGCTCTTCGTCGCTCTTGTAGATCGGGATCACGATAACCTGCACCGGGGCCAGCTTGGGAGGCAGCACCAGGCCGGCGTCGTCGGAGTGGGTCATGATGAGAGCGCCTACCAGGCGGGTGCTGACGCCCCAGCTGGTGGCGTAAACGTATTCCAGCTGGCCTTCCTTGTTCTGGAACTTGACGTCGGCGCCTTTGGAAAAGTTCTGGCCCAGGTAATGGCTGGTGCCCATCTGCAGGGCCTTGCCGTCCTGCATCATGCCTTCTATGGAGAGGGTCTCCAGGGCCCCGGCGAACCGCTCGCCTTCCGTCTTGCGGCCTTTCACCACGGGCACGGCCATGACGTTCTCGGCGAAATCGGAATAGACGTCGAGCATCTTCCAGGTCTCTTCCAGCGCCTCTTTTTCCGTAGCGTGCGCGGTGTGGCCTTCCTGCCAGAGGAATTCGGCGGTGCGCAGGAAGAGGCGCGTGCGCATTTCCCAGCGCACCACGTTGGCCCACTGGTTTATCAGGAGCGGCAGGTCGCGGTAGCTCTGGATCCAGTTCTTGTACTGGGCCCAGATGATGGTTTCGCTGGTGGGCCGCACCACGAGCGGCTCTTCAAGCTTTGACTCGGGGTCCGGAACCACTTCGCCGTTGACGGACTTGAGGCGGTGATGCGTGACCACGGCGCATTCCTTGGCGAAGCCGGAAGCGTGCTTCTCTTCGCGGGTCAGGAACGAGAGCGGGATGAAGAGGGGGAAGTAGGCGTTCTCATGCCCCGTCTCCTTGAAACGGTCGTCGAGTTCGCGCTGCATCTTTTCCCAGATGGCGTAGCCGTGCGGCCGGATGACCATGCACCCGCGCACCGCCGAATGCTCGGCCAGGCAGGCGTTCTTGATAACGTCCAGGTACCACTGGGAATAGTCGCTGGCCCGGGGGGTGACCGCGGCGGAGACCGTCTTCTGCTGATTGTCGGGTTTGTTCATGAATTTTTTGCCGTCCTCGGGGAACTCGTGCTATTTGCCGCTCCTGATCTTGCGGATCACTTCGTTCACCCATTCGCTTTCCTTCACCACTTTGATCTGCTTGCCTTTCTCTATCCAGATGCCGCGGCCTTTGCCGCCGGCCACGCCGAAGTCCGCGGAGCGGGCCTCGCCGGGGCCGTTGACCACGCAGCCCATCACCGCTATCTTCATGCCTTCGGAGCGCTTGCGCAGGTCCCGGTCGGAATAGATGCGGTCCTCCAGTTCTCGGACCACCTTGCCCACGTTGACCTGGCAGCGGCCGCACGTAGGACAGGAGACCAGGTCCGGGCCGTAATGGCGCAGCCCCAGGCTCTTGAGGATCTCGTAGGCGGCCCGCACCTGCATGACGGGGTCTTCGGTAAGTGAGACGCGGACGGTATCGCCGATGCCCTGGGAAAGCAGCAGGCCTATGCCCAGCGAGGACTTTACGGTGCCGGCCAGGAAACTGCCGGCCTCGGTAACGCCCAGGTGCAGCGGGATATCGGATTTGGAGGAGAACAGGGTGTTGGCCATCACCGTGCGTTCTATATCGTCGGCCTTGAGGGACACCACGATGTCGCGAAAATTCAGGCGTTCCAGGGTCCGGGCCTCGTCCAGCGCCTCTTTCACCATCTGCTTGGCCCATTCATAAGGCTCCCAGCGCGGCTGGGGATTCTCCTTAAGGGCCTTGAGCGAGCCGGCGTTGACGCCTATGCGGATGGGCACGCCGGAGGCCTTGCAGGCCTTCACCACTTCCTTGACCTTGTCCTTGTCGCCGATGTTGCCGGGATTGATGCGCACCTTGTCCACGCCCTGGCGCACGGCCTCCACGGCCAGCCGCCAGTCGAAATGGATGTCGGCCACCAGCGGGATGCCAATGGCGCTTTTAATGCGGCCAAGGTTCTGGGCCGCCTGCATGTCGGGCACCGCCACCCGGATGATCTCGCAGCCGCCGTCCTCCAGGCGCCGGATCTGGTCCACGGTGGCCTTGAGGTCCCGGGTATCCGTATTGCACATGCTCTGCACGGAGACGGGGCTGGAGCCGCCTATGGAAAAGCGGCCGACTTTCACCTTGCGGGTCTTCCTGGCTTTGCCGTGGCAGTCGCAGGCCATATTATTTCGCCTGCTGCCCGGCGGCGGCAGCGGCCTTTTTTGCGTCCCTCGAGGTTTTCAGGCGCATGATGTCGCTATAGGTGGCGAAAAGGAAGATGGAAAGCAGCACCGCTATGCCCGCGCCGTTGACGTACTTCATCACCTCGGCGTTGACCTTGCGGCGGAAAACGCCCTCGAACAGGAAGAGCACTATCCACCCGCCGTCGAGCAGCGGCAGCGGCAGCAGGTTGAAGAACCCTACGGCCACCGAGATAAGGCCTATCAGGAAGAAGAAATCCGCCGCGCCGGTATGGGCGGCCTTGCTGACGATGTTGACGATGCCGATAGGCCCGGCCAGGTCGGGCTTCTCGCGCTTGTAGATATTGGAGGCCAGGGTCTTTACGGTGAACGCGGTCCAGTACCAGCACTGGTGGGCGCCCATCGCCAGGCCCTTGGCCAGCGGCACCGAACTGTACGCGATCCCGGGAGAAATGCCGATGACGCCGCGCTGCGCGCCCTCGGGAGCTTTGCGGGTCTTGAGCTTTACGGTGGTCTCGACCCCGGCCCTGGAGTAGGTGACGGAAAGTTCCTTCTCCACTTTGGAATAGATCCTGTCCGCCATCTCCGCCCAGGTGGCCACCCCGGCGCCGTCGATCTTCACTATCCTGTCGCCGGGCTTGAGACCGGCGGTATCGGCCGGGTAGCCCTGCGACATGTCGCCTATGACGGGTTCGGTGGAGGGCACCGGCTCTCCGACGATGAGTATGACCCCGGCGAAGAGGATGAAAGCCAGCAGGTAGTTCATGACCGGCCCGGCCACCACCACGCCCAGGCGCGTGTACCAGGGCTTGGAGAAGTATTCGTCGGGGGCGCCGGAAACTTCCTCTACGCTTTCCCCGGCCGGCTTCACGTAGCCGCCCAGGGGGATGGCCCGCACCGAGTAGCGGGTGGGTCCGCTGGTGCGGCCCCAGAGTTCCGGCCCGAAGCCGAAGGAGAACGCCTCTACCCTGATGCCCGTGAGCTTGCACACTATGAAGTGCCCGAACTCGTGCAGGAAAATTACCAGGCCGAAAGTGAACAGCACAGCGATGATAGACAGGAGCATTTTTTACCTCTTATTTCCGCATCCGCGCGGCTATATCGGCGGCCTTCTGGCGCGCCCAGCCGTCGGCTTCTACCGCCGCCGCCAGCGTGAGCCGGCCGGCGCCGCCGTGGCAGGCGGCCAGCGTCTTCTCAACCACTTCCGCGATAGCCGTGAACCGCAGGCGCCCGGCTATAAAGCGCTCTACCGCCGCTTCGTTGGCGGCGCTTAGAACGGCGGGATAGATGCCGCCGCGCCGGGCCGCGTCCAGCGCCAGGGCCAGGCAGGGGAACCGGCTGAAATCCGGCTTGAAGAAATCCAGCCGGGCGAGCTTGTAAAAGTCCAGGGGTACCGCCAGGGACGGCGCGCGGTCGGGCCAGGTAAGGGCGTACTGGATGGGCAGCTTCATGTCCGGGTTGGAGAGCTGCGCCAGCACCGACCCGTCCTTGAATTCCACGCCGGAGTGCACCACGGACTGCGGGTGGACCAGCACCTGGATCTTGGAGATAGGCAGGGAGAAAAGGTTCTGGATCTCGATGGCCTCCAGGCCTTTGTTCATCAGCGTGGCGGAATCCACGGTGATCTTTGGGCCCATGTTCCAGCGCGGGTGCTTCAGGGCCTGCGCCGGCGTCACCCCGGCCAGCGACCCCTTGTGCGCGTAGAACGGCCCGCCGGAAGCGGTCAGGAAAACCCGGGAAAGGACGGCGTCGTACCCGCCGGGCTTCACTCCGGCCAGGCACTGGAAGATAGCGGAGGGTTCTGAATCCACGGGGAGGATCGTGGCCTGCCAGCGCTGGGCCTCCCGCATAAGGAGCCCGCCGGCCATCACCATGGGTTCTTTGTTGGCCAGGGCTATCTGCTTGGAAGCGCGGATGGCCGCCAGCAGCGGGGCGAACCCGACCGCGCCCGTAACGGAACTCAGCACGATGTCGGCTTCTTTGAGGGAAGCCATTTCCGCGAGGCCTTCCACCCCGGGCGGCAGCACTTTCACGCCCCGCGGGGCGCAGGTCTTCAGCTCGCGCCAGGCCTCATAGTCGAAAACGGCGATATACGCGGGCTTGACCGCGCGGGCCTGGGCCAGCAGGGTCTTGAGGTTGGAATTGGCGGCCAGGCCCAGCACGCGCCAGCCTTTGCCGAGGTTCTTCACCGACTTCACGGCGTTAACGCCGATGGAGCCGGTAGAGCCGAGTATGACTATGTTCTTCATCGTATCCGCAAGGTCCTTAGCGGGCCAGCACGGCGTAGTAATAGATCACCGGGGCCAGGAAAATATAGGAATCGAAACGGTCCAGGATGCCGCCGTGGCCGGGCAGGAGGTTGGAGGAATCCTTGGCGCCCACGGCGCGCTTGAGCATGGATTCGGCTATGTCGGAGATCTGCCCGAAAACGCCTATCAGCACGCCGGCCCCGGCCGCGAACAGGGGGGAGAACTCGCCGCCGGCCAGCCGGGTCACGCCCCACGCCGTAAGGATGGCGGCTATGAAACCGGCCGCGGCGCCCTCCCAGGTCTTCTTGGGACTGATGGTGGAGAGCTGCCTGCGGCCGAAAGACTTGCCCAGGAAATACGCGGCGGTGTCCATTACCCAGACGGTGATTATCAGCGTCAGCGTAAGGGCGAAGCCGCCGGGGCGCAGGCCGCGGATGGCGACGAGGTGGAACAGGCACCAGGAGATCATGAAAATGCCCAGGAGCGTCAGGCCTATGCGCTCCAGGTATTTCTTGGGGGAAAAAAGTTCGTAGGTCATGACCCCTATCACCGTAAGCGCTATGAAGAACCCGGTGAAGTTGTCGCCGCCGGCCTGGGCCGCGGAATAATGATCGAAGTAGAGCGCGGCCGGCAGCAGCAGGCCGAACAGGTAGAGCATGGGCTCCTGCACGGGTTTGGCGCCCAGGCGCATCAGCGTGGCGAACTCGTAGAGCGAAACGGCTATGATGGTGAAGACGAAAACCGCGTAAGCCGGGCCGCCGGCGCGGATGAGCAGCAGCACCACCGGGATGCCGAACAGGGCCGTAAGCACTCTGGGTAAAAGCATTATTTTCCTCTCCTTCTATCGCGCGCCTGGTAGTCAAGCAGCGCGGCCATGAACTCTTTTTCGCGGAAATCGGGCCAGAACGTCTCGGTCACGTAGAACTCGGCGTAAGCGGCCTGCCAGAGCAGGAAGTTGGAAACGCGCAGTTCGCCGGAAGTGCGGATCAGCAGGTCCGGGTCGGGCAGCGAGGGGGAGTAGAGCAGCCTGGCGAAAGCGGCCTCGTCCACGCTCTTCACGCCCGACGCCAGCGCCTTGTTCACGGCGTCGGTTATCTCCTGCCTGCCCCCGTAATTAAGGGCTATATTGAGCGTCATGCCGGTCTTGCCCTTCAGGCGCTCCACGGCCTTGTCCATCACGGCCCGCGCTTTCTTCGGCAGCTGCTCCAGGCGGCCGCTGAACATCAGCCGCACGTTCTCGCGGTCCAGCTCGTCGGCGTAGGCGGCTATGGTGCGCTCCAGCAGGAACATCAGCGCGCTCACCTCCAGCCTGGAGCGGCCCCAGTTCTCGGTGGAAAAAGCGTAAATGGTAAGGGCCCTTATCCCGGCGTCGCTGGCCGCCTTTACCACGGCGTGGACGGATTCCACTCCGGCCTTATGTCCGGCTACCGCGGGCAGGCCCCGCTTTTTGGCCCAACGCCGGTTGCCGTCCATGATGATGGCCACATGGGCGGGCAACCGGGCCGGGTCGAGGGCGCTGCTTTTCGGCATCAGATGGTGGTGAGTTCCTTCTCTTTGGCGGCCACCACGTCGTCCACGTTCTTGACGTAAGTATCGGTCAGTTTCTGCACGGCCTCTTCGTGGCGGGCCAGGTCGTCCTCGGTGATCTCGCCGGCCTTCTGGGCCTTCTTGATCTTCTCGAGCGCGTCGCGGCGCAGGTTGCGCATCTGCACGCGCGAATCCTCGCCCATGGAGTGGACGATCTTGACCATCTTCTTGCGCTGGTCCTCGGTCATCGGCGGCAGGTTTATGCGGATGACCCCGGCGTTGCGCGAAGGGGAGGAACCGAAATCCACTTTCCGGAGCTCGGCCTCTATGGCGTCCACCGCGCTGGCGTCCCAGGCGCGGACTTCCAGGGTGCGGGGCTCGGGCACGGACACGGCCGCCACCTGTTTGAGCGGCACCTTGGCGCCGTAATATTCCACGTAAACTCCGTCGAGCAACTGGGGATTGGCCCGGCCGGTGCGCAGCGAAGTGAGCTCGCGCCGGAACTTCTCTATTTTCTCCATCATCTCCATCTCTGCTTCGGCGATGACTTCCTGAACGGATGTTTCTGCCATAGAACGCCCTCCTGTGCGCGCGCCGCAAAGCCGGTCGCGCAAAGGATAATTATATTATTTTATATAAGGGGAAAAAAGCGGGCCCGGCCTTCCGCTAGGCCGAAGCCGAGTCCTCTACCAGTTCACAGACTATATGGGCGGCCAGGATATGCAGTTCCTGGACGCGCGGGGTGTCGGTCTCGGGGGCGAGGAAAGCGAGGTCGCAATGCTTGAGGATGGCGCCGCCTTTGGCGCCGAAGAACCCGATAACGGTCATACCGAGCTCGCGGGCCTTGATGGCCGCCTGCAGCACGTTGGGGCTGGACCCCGAAGTGGAAATGGCGATAAGCGCGTCCCCGGCCCGGCCGAGGGCCTCCACCTGGCGCTCGAAAACGCGGTCGAAACCGTAGTCGTTGCCCAGGCAGGTCAGCACGGAACTGTCCGTGGTAAGGGCGATGGAGGCGATGGCTTTGCGCTCCTTTTTGAAGCGGCCCACCAGTTCTCCTGCGATATGCTGGCTGTCGGCGGCGGACCCGCCGTTGCCGCAGACCAGGATCTTGCCGCCCGCCCTGGCCGTTTTGGCGAGCGCCTGGGCGATTGGAGCGAGGGCGGCGTGGTCCGCCTCCAGCGCGGCCACAGCGGCCTGGTTCTTCTTTATAGCGGCCAGTATCTTTTCTTCCATGGGTTAACCCTGCTGGATCAGCGTGCCGACCTTCTTGCCGGAGAGCGCCTTGCCGATATTGCCGGGCGTGTGCAGGTTGAAGACCAGGATGGGGATATGGTTCTCCATGCAGAGGGTCAGGGCGCTGGCGTCCATGAACTTAAGGCCCTTGTTGAGGGCGCTCATGTAGGTGATGTCCTTTATCAGGGTGGCCTTCGGGTCCTTCTTGGGGTCGCCGGTATAGACGCCGTCCACCTGCGTGGCCTTGAAGATGACGTCGGCGCCGATCTCGGCGGCGCGCAGGGCGGCCGCGGTATCGGTGGTGAAATAGGGGTTGCCGGTGCCGCCGGCGAAAATGACCACGCGGTCCTTCTCCAGGTGGCGGATGGCGCGCCGGCGGATGAACGGCTCGGCCACGCGGCTGATCTCCACGGCGGTCTGCACCCGGGTGGAGACGCCCTCGTGCTCCAGGGCGTTCTGCAGCGCCATGGCGTTGATGATGGTGGCGAGCATGCCCATGTTATCGGAGGTAACGCGGTCTATGCCGTGGCCGTCGCGCGCGCCGCGCCAGATATTGCCGCCGCCTATGACGATGGCCAGGCGCGTGCCTTTACGCAGGCCTTTGGCGATCTCTTTGGCGATGTAAGTGAGGGAGGAAGGACTGATGGACCGGCTGTCGCCGGGAGTACCGAGGGCTTCGCCCGAAAGTTTCAGCAGTACGCGTTTGTACATAAACCTCCAGTGAGCTGGAACCGCGCCGCCGGGATCGGCCCGGCGGCGCGCAGTTCCGTTTATTCTACGCCGACTATGTAGCAGCTGAAGCGCTTGACGGTGACGTTGCCGCCGAGCTTGGCGCCCAGGTCCTTGACGATCTGGGTCACGGTCTTCTTGGAGTCGCGGATGGAAGCCTGCTCTATCAGGCAGGACTCCTGGAAGTACTTGTTCACGCGGCCTTCCAGCATCTTCTCGAGAGCCTCGGCGGGCTTGGCCTTGTACGGCCTGCCGGCCTCGGCGGCCTTGGCCTGCGCTTCGGCCTCGTCCTTCTCGGTCTTGGCGCGGTAGATCTCTTTTTCCTTGGCCACCACGTCGGCGGGAACTTCCTCGCGCTTCAAATACTTCGGGTTCATGGCCACGCTCTGCATGGCCAGTTCCTTGGCCAGCGCCTCGAGCTCGGCCTTGCCCTTGGCCAGGTCGCCGTCGAAAGCGAGCTCCACCATGGCGCCCTTGCGGTTATCGGAGTGGACGTAGAAGTTGACGGCGCTGCCGGCCGCGTGGTAAACCACGCCGCGGCGGATCTGCATGTTCTCGCCGGTCTTCATGGCCACGGCCTGCATGCGTTCCTTGGCCTTCTCGCTCTCGGCCGGGTTGGCCAGGGAAGCGTCGGTGAGCATTTCGGAAGCGATGGTGGCGGCAAAGGCGTGCACGTCGGGGTTCTTGGCCACGAAATCCGTCTCGCAGTTGAGTTCGATGAGGGAATAGGCCTTGCCGTCGGTCTTGGCGACCACCACGCCTTCCTTCATGGCGCGGCCCGCGCGCTTGGCCAGGCCCGCCAGGCCCTTCTTGCGCAGAAGTTCCACGGCCTTGGCGATGTCGCCGCCGGCCTCGTTCAGGGCGCCTTTGCAGTCCATGATGCCCGCGCCGGTCTGGTTCCTGAGTGTCATTACCTGTTCGCTGGTGATTGCTGCCATAATTGGGGTTCTCCTTTGTGCTTAAGAAAAAGGGGCGCCGGCGTTGATAGCCCGCGCCCCCGAGGTCAGAACGGCTTATTCTTCGGTGCGGACGGGCTCTTCGGCGGCGGGGGCTTCCTGGGCCTCCGGGGCGTATTCGGGAGCGCCTTCCGGCTGGGCTTCGCCGGCGTCCACGGCGGCTTCGGCCTGGGCCTGCTGGTGAGCGGCGGCCTTTTCGGCCTCGGCCTCGGCGCGGCCGTCTACCACGGCGTCGGCCATGGTGGCGCAGAACAGGCGGATGGAGCGGGCGGCGTCGTCGTTGCCGGGGATGGGCCAGTCGAGCTGGTCGGGATCGCAGTTGGTGTCGCAGACGCCTACCACGGGGATCTTGAGCCTGTGGGCTTCCTTCAGCGCGTTGGCCTCGTTGACGGGGTCCACGATGAACATGATGTCGGGCAGGGTGCGCAGGTTGCGGATGCCGCTGAGGAGCTTGACCAGGCGGGCCTTCTCCTTGGAGAGGCGGGAAACCTCTTTCTTGGACATCACGCGGAACAGACCGTCGGACTCGAACTTTTCGAGTTCCTCGAGGCGCTTGAGGGATTTGCGCAGGGTTTCGAAATTGGTGAGCGTGCCGCCCAGCCATTTCTCGTGCACGCAGGAGACTTCGGCGCGGGTGGCCTCCTCGCGGATGATCTCTTTGGCCTGCTTCTTGGTGCCGACAAAGAGGAAGGTTTTGCCGGCTTTGGCGGAATCCTTCACGAAGGTATAGGCCTTCTTGATCTCTTTTACGGTCTTCTGCAGGTCCAGGATATGGATGCCGTTGCGTTCTCCGAATATGTAGCGGGACATCTTGGGGTTCCACCTGTAGGTCTGGTGACCGAAGTGGACTCCGGCTTCTAACATGCTTTTCATCGATATGTTCAACATTATGGTCTAGCCTCCGTGTTTTTCGTACGTTCCGTTTCTTTTCCCGCCCTCCAGGAGCAGGATTTCAACTGAACTGTATACGCTAATGATATCATAAGCGGGGGGAAGGTTTCAACGGCCAAAGCGGCTTTTACAGGCCTGCGGCATATTTTCTATACTACCCCTGATGAAGATAGCCCTGGCGCAGATAAACCCGAAAGTAGGCGATATCGCCGCCAACGCCCTCAAGATAGAGGCGTTCGCCCGGCGCGCCATGGCCCTCGGCGCCGACCTGGCCGTCTTCCCGGAACTGGCGCTGACCGGCTACCCGCCCCTGGACCTGCTGGAAAAAAAAGATTTCATCGACGAGAACCTGCGCGCCCTTAAGCGCCTGGCCGCCCTCCGCCTGAAGACCGCCCTTGCGGTGGGCTACGTGGACCGCAACCCGGCCGGCAAAGGCAAGCCGCTGCACAACTGCATAGCCCTGATCGACGGGGGCAGGATCGTTGCCCGGCAGGCCAAGTCCCTGCTGCCGACCTACGATATTTTCGACGAGGCCCGCTATTTCGAACCGGCCGCGCGGAACAAGCCGGTGAAATTCCGCAAAACGCCCACAGGGCTGACCGTCTGCGAGGACATCTGGGCCGGCACCACCCTGCTGCCCAGCCGCCTGCTCTACCGCAACGACCCGGTGCGCGCCCTCGCCCGCGCCAAAGCCTCCATCATCATAAATATTTCGGCCTCGCCCTTTTACCGCGGCAAAGGCGCCAAACGCCGCGCCATCCTTTCCGGCCTCGCCAGGAAGCTGAAGGCCCACATCGTTTACGTGAACCAGGCGGGGGCCAACGACGAGCTCGTTTTCGACGGCAACAGCTTCGCGCTGGGGCCCGACGGCAAGGAAACGGCCCGGGCGGCCGCTTTCGCCGAGGACCTGGTGCTGCTCGACACCGCCGCCGCAGCGGCGCTTGCGCCGCAGGCCGCCCACGACGAGACCGGGGAGATACGCGCGGCGCTCACCCTCGGCATACGCGACTATTTCCATAAAATGGGTTTCCAAAAAGCGGTGCTGGGTCTGAGCGGCGGCATAGACTCGGCGGTAGTGGCCGCGCTGGCCGCCGACGCGCTGGGCCCGGAGAACGTGACGGGCGTGCTGATGCCTTCCGACTACACCTCCAGGCAGAGCACGGACGACGCCCTGCGCACCGCGGCCAACCTGGGCATAAAGACGCGCGTCCTGCCTATTAAAAACATCTACGCCGCCTTCCTTAAGGAACTGGGCGCCGGGGACCCGGCGGGCGACGTGAGCCTGACCATGCAGAACCTGCAGTCCCGCGCGCGCGGCAGCCTGCGCATGGCGTTGGCCAACGCCAATAACTGGCTGGCCCTGGCCACCGGCAACAAGTCGGAGATAGCCGTGGGCTACTGCACGCTTTACGGCGACACCGCCGGCGCCATCGCCCCTATCTCGGACCTGTTCAAGACCGAGGTCTACAAACTGGCCGCTCATTTCAACCGGGCCGGCGAAGTAATCCCCCGGGCGGTCATAGTCCGCCCGCCCACGGCGGAGCTGAAGCCCGGGCAGAAAGACCAGGACGACCTGCCGCCCTATGCCGAACTCGACGAAGTGATCCGCCTCTACCTGGAAGAGAACCGCTCTCCCTCCGAGATAATCCGGCGCGGCTTTCCCCGGGACCTGGTGCTGCCTCTCCTGCGCAAGGTGGAAGCCAACGAGTACAAGAGAAAACAGCTGGCGATAGGCCTGAAGGTAACGGAAAAATCTTTCGGTTACGGCCGCAAGATGCCCATCGTCAAGTCCCTCGGCTTCATCAAATAACATCATGCCCCGCCTCCTCCACGTCCTCCTGGCCGTAACTTTTTTGTGCGCCTCCGCGCAGGCCCAGACGCCAAAAAAACGGCGCCTCGTCAAGGCCGCCGCCAAGCCCGCGCAGAGACTGGTCCGCCGGACCGAGCCGGAGACCAAGGAGGACATCCTGAAGACGGTGGGCCGCCAGGCGCCCAAAGACGGCCTGCTCGCGCGCGTCCTCAACGCCATCACCATCGACACGGCCAACGGCCCGATCATCCCTTTCCCGGTGGTGGATTCCAGCAAGGACCTGGGCCCCAGTTTCGGCGTGATGCCGGTCATCGCCATACGGGAGAAGGGCACCGGCAACATCAAGTCCGTGCTGGTGCCGTCCCTGAACTACAACCAGAACCTGCGCACCACGGCCACCTACCGCCACTACATCTTCCCCGACGAAAAGCGCTTTTTCATCCTCCGGGCCTCGCACTCCGAACGCGTAGAGCGGGAACTGATGGCCTACTACTACACCCCGCAGCTGCTGGGCACCGGCCTGCGCTTCAGCCTGGAGGGCAAGCACTGGATAACCGGCAAACCTTCTTTCTACGGCTTCGGCATCAATTCCCAGCGCGGCGACAAGGCCAACTACTCCCTGGAGATGACAGGCGGAGAGGTCATCCTGGACGTGCCGCTGAAGAAGGAACTGTTCGTGAACGTCACCAGCGCTTATTTCGAAAAGCGCATCGGCGCCGGCCCGGTGAGCAGCGGGCAGCTGCGCGACCTGTTCCCGGCCATCTACTCCGAAGCCGCAGAACGGCGCGCCTTCCTCACCAACCGTTTCGCGCTGGTCTACGACAATACCGACCACCCGTCCCTGCCGAAGATCGGGACCTACGCCAGCGCCTCGGTCCTGTACTCCAACAGGCGCCTGGGGTCGGATTACGAGTACCGCACCTACTCCCTGCAGGCCAAGCACTACTTCAATTACAAGCAGGAAGGGCGCTACGTTACGGCGGCGCATTACCTGCTGCAGTTCCAGCGGGGGCAGGTCCCGCCGTTCTATGCCCTGCCGCAGCTGGGGGAAAGCACCGGCCTGCGCATGGCCGGCGACGGCCGCTTCACCGGGCGCGGCAAGTTCGTCTTCACCATAGAAGAGCGCATCACCCTGTCGCGCACGCCGTTCTACAAGTTCGTGAGCGAAACCGAGATAGCGCCGTTCCTCGACGTAGGCACGGTATTCGACAGGGTCTCTGATTTCCGTGCCAGGGACCTGAAGTACGGGCCGGGCATCTCCGCGCGGCTGGTCATCCGGCCGCAGCTGGTGGCCACGGTGGACTTCGCCTACGGGTCGGAAGGCACCAACGCCATCATAAAGATCGGGTACCCTTTTTAAATGATAACCCGCGACAAAAAAGTGCGCATTTCGGCCAAGGCCATAGTTATAAGGAAAGGGCGCCTGCTTTTGATGCGAGCCGCGGACAGGCAGGGCACTTATTACCTGCTGCCGGGCGGCGGCCAGAAGAACGGCGAAACCCTGCACGAGGCCGTAGTGCGGGAATGCGCGGAGGAGACGGGGCTGCTGGTCCAGCCCGGCCAGCCCCGCTACATCCGCGACTACGTGGCCCGGCACCACGAGTTCGCCCGGTGGGACGCCAGTTTCCACCAGGTGGAGATCATGTTCCCCTGCGAGTTCATAAAGCGCATCGGCGCCCCGCACGAGCCGGACGCGCGCCAGACCGGCATCAGCTGGGTGGCCACCTCGCGCCTGGGGAAAATACGGCTTTACCCGTCGCTGCTCAAGATCCTCATAGCCCCGGACGGGCGCCTGCGGGGCCCGCTCTACCTGGGCGACAGCAACTAAAACTCCGCCCCCACGAACGGGGCGGAACGCAAAAACAGGGTCGCTGCGGTGTCGCTTCGCTCCACCCGCACACCGTGCTCGCCCTTCCATGTCTCGGCCCTCGCGCTTACGCAAGCTCGGGCCTCCGACACGGTTTTGCTAACCCGCCCCGTTCATGGGGTCAGGTGTGTTTAGATTCGCTTGATATCAGTTGCTTGAGGCGGGACTCGAGGGCGGCGCGGAAGCCGTCCTCTACGTTGCGCTGTCCCTTGGAAATGCCGTCGCGGAAAGCCGCGAAGTACGGCTGCAGGCGCCCGGCCTGGTCGGTGACGGGGAAGAACAGCAGTTCGCGCAGGGCGCCGCGGACCAGGTCCGGGGACAGGGAGAGGAATTCCTGGGAGAAACCCGAAACCACCGGCACCGGGTATTCCGCGAGGTAGAGGTTGCCGGCAAGTTCCTGCTCGCCGGCCTCTATCGCCAGCTTCATGCGCCTGGAGGCCGCCGCGAGGGCGCCGCGCATGGACTCCAGCCGTTGCGCGTCCTTCACCAGCACCGAGGCGTGCTCCAGGGTCTTGAAATATCTTTCAGCCGAAGCCAGTTTCACCGGCCGCGGGCCCAGCGCCTCCTGCCCCTGCGTCACCCGGCAGGACCGCAAACCGGCCGCGGAGAACGAAACCAGGCGCTCGCCGTGCAGCGCGACCAGGCCGCGCACCGGCCTGGGGAAGCAAAAACCGGAAGGTTCCCAGGTCATGCAGCGCTCGAAACGCAAACGGCCCAGGAGGAGGGGGAAGATCTGCGCGAGGACTTTAGCCTGGGGACCGGTTGGGACCCCGGTGACATACAGCGCGAGGCGCCGGCAGGTACCGTAGGCTTCGATCCCCACGAAGGGCAGGGCGCGGACGGCGAATTCCTGCGCGGCCAGCTTACCGAGCTGTTCCACGGCGGAGCGCACGGCGCCGCCGGGGAGATTCTCCGCCAGTATCTCCAGGACCGCGTCGCGCGCCGTCATGCGGCCTCCCCGGAGTGCAGTTCTCCGTAGGTCAGGCGCCCGGCCCAGGAGAGTTCCGCGGCCGAGCGTTTGCGCTGGGACACCAGCGCCAGGCGTTCAAGCACCACCACGATCTCCGCAGAAGCCCGCGCAGCGGCGGCCTTGTAAACGAAACCGGCCAGCGGCTGGCCGTCCAGCAGCACGTTCCAGCCGGCGCCTTCGGCCGTGCCGCCGGGCCCGTCGGAAGGCAGCCAGCGCAGGTCGTGCTCGGACCTGTCTATGCCGACGGCCCGCAGGGAATCCAGGAAAGCGCGGCGCGCTCCGTCGGGGGCCGGCTTCAGGAGGACGCGGTAGCGGTAAAGGCCGGGCAGGCCGTCCGGGGCGGGGCCGCGGCGAGCGGCCCCGGCGAGACAGAGCGGGCCGGCAAAATCCGCGCGGCCGGCGGCGCCCGGCGGCAGCAGGGCGCAGCCCTGCCGGGCCCAGTAGCGGTCTAATTTTAAGATTATGTCCTGAAAATCCACGGTACCTCGGCCGGGCTCATGCCGGCAGGCTGATATTGTACATTTTTGCCGGCCGGGTCATTTCACGAAAGGCAGCGTGCGCAGGTCCACCCCGAGGCTTTCGGCGAAAACCCGCCGGCACAGCCCGTCCACGAATTCTCCGGCCGCGGGGTCGGCTTTAAGCCCGCGCACCGCTTTCCACGAACCGGCGTGCAGGGCGTCCCAGAGCTCCGCGTCGGGGCCGGCCGCGGTCTCCCGGAAGCCGAAACCGGCCAGGTCCAGGGCGCGCAGGGTGAAGGCGCGCCGCAGCCAGAAAGCGTCCCCGTGCTGGTCCAGGTCGTAAAGCGCCCCCAGGAGCAGGCCGTACTTCTCCGGCGAAGGGCTCTGCGCGGGGGTAAGCTTGTTCACCACTTCGCAGTAATGCATGGCCAGGTAGAGACTCTCCAGGTCGCGGCGGATGGCGCCGAACGCCGAGAGGGTGCGGCCGCCGGTACAGACGGGGAAGTTGGAGCCTTTCTTAAGGAAGAACCGGTAGTCGCCCCAGGTAAGCGCCTCGCTGAGCGCCCGCAGTTTGCCCTTGGCCAGGCGGACGCTCTTGAAGTTGACCTCCAGCTTGCCATGCTCCAGCGTGAAGACGGTGACTATCCTGTCGTTCTCCCTCAGGGGGCGCCGCTGCAGCACAATGCCGTAATCGCAGAAGATCATTCCCGCTATTCTACAAATTTGCGCGCGGCGCGGCTGCCGGACGGAGGGCCCGGCATTATGGTAAAATTGACCTCCGGACAGCGGAACTCGAGGGAGACTATATAATGCCTGCGACGACAATGGATTCACTGGTAAATCTCTGCAAACGGCGGGGATTCATTTTTCAGAGCTCGGATATCTACGGCGGCCTTCAGGGCGTCTACGATTACGGCCCGCTGGGCGTGGAGCTCAAGAACAACCTGAAAGCCGCCTGGTGGCGGGCCATGGTCTACGAGCGCGACGACATAGAAGGTCTGGACGCGGCCATCCTCACGCACAAGTCCGTGCTGAAGCATTCCGGCCACGAAGCCACCTTCTCCGACCCGATGGTGGACTGCCGCAAATGCAAGAGCCGCTGGCGCGCCGACCAGATAAAGGACGGCAAGTGCGAGAAATGCGGTTCCGCCGACCTCACCGAGGCGCGGCCGTTCAACCTGATGTTCAAGACCACCGTGGGCCCCGTGGCCGACGACGAGCATTACGCCTACCTGCGGCCCGAGACCGCCCAGGGCATCTTCTGCAATTTCAAGAACGTCATGGACTCCACGTCCAATAAACTGCCCTTCGGCATAGCGCAGATAGGCAAGTCCTTCCGCAACGAGATAACCCCCAAGAACTTCATCTTCCGGGTGCGCGAGTTCGAGCAGATGGAACTGGAATTCTTCGTGCTGCCGGGCACGGACGAGGACTGGCACACGAAGTGGGTGGAGAGCCGCGTGGCCTGGTGGCGGGAACAGGGCCTGGAGAGCGACAACCTGCAGCAGTTCCGCCAGCCCAAGGAAGAGCTGGCCCATTACTCCAAGGCCACCGTGGACATACTCTACAGGTTCCCGCACGGCATGGAAGAGCTGGAAGGCGTGGCCAACCGCACCGATTTCGACCTGGGCTCGCATTCCAAGAACCCCCAGGAACTCGGCCTGACGGCCAAGGTGGACGAGAACGCGGATTCCGTGGTGAAGCTTACCGCCCCGGACCCGGTCACGCAGAAGCCGCTGGTGCCTTTCGTGATAGAACCTTCGGCCGGCGTGGACCGCGGCGTGCTCGCGGTGCTGACCGAGGCCTACACCGAGGAGAAGCTCGAGAACGGGACCGAGCGCATCGTCCTCAAGCTCAAGGCGCACCTCGCGCCGATCAAGGTAGCCGTGATCCCGCTGGCCCGCAACAAGCCCGAGATCGTGGCGAAGGCCAAAGAGATAAAGGACGCCCTGCTGAAGCTGGGCATAGGCCGCATCTACTACGAGAACTCCGGCAATATCGGCAAGAGCTACCGCCGTCACGACGAAGTGGGCACCCCGCTCTGCGTCACCGTGGACTTCGACACGATAGGCAAGGGGGAGAACAAGGACCTGGAGGGAATGGTCACCATCCGCGACCGCGACACCATGAAGCAGGTCCGCGTCCACGCCTCCGCGCTGGCGGACCACATCGCTGGTTATTTCAGGACCGCGCGCTAAGGCCCCGGCCCGCTTTTTGCAAAAAGCGGCCATTATTTATATAATAGACACACTATGCTACCTACATACAGACCCAACGTTAGTAAGCGCAAGAAGCACATCGGCTTCCGCGCCAAGATGAAGACCAAGGGCGGCAGGAAAACCCTCGCCCGCAGGCGCGCCAAAGGCCGCTGGACCCTCATACCCGACATAAAGAAATAATCTTTAGCGGGTCAAAGTGAAAAAGTTCGCCTTTTCGAGAGCTTCACGCCTCCGCCTTAAAAAAGACTTCGAGGCGGTTTTCGCGGCCGGCAGGAAGGCGGTCACCAGCGACCTGGTGGCCTGGCACGACCCCGGCGGGGAAAAAGACAGGAAGATCGGCCTCATGGTCTCAAAGAAGACCGGGGGCGCCGTGAAGCGGAACAGGCTTAAGAGGCTTCTAAGAGAAGCATTCAGGCTGACAAGCAGAGAGTTAAAGGAAGGCACGCGCCTTATCATTTACCCGAAAGCGGGCTGCGCCATGAAGAACCTGGCCCAGGCCCGCGCCGCGCTGGACACGCTCCGGCGCAAGGCGCGCCTTGACGATGACGGTAGACAAGACCGAAACGCAAAATCTTAAATCGCTCGCGCTGCTCACGCTGCGCTCGGCATACAGGACTTTCAGGCCGGCCCTAGGGCCCGGTACCTGCAGGTTTCATCCGTCCTGTTCCGAGTACGCGTTCCAGGCGCTGGGCAGGCACGGGATTTTAAAAGGGACGAGGCTGGCCGCAAGCCGCCTCTCCCGCTGTCGTCCTTTCTCTCCTGGCGGTTACGACCCGGTACCCTGAACGCCTCCTTGGAAGCCTTCCGCAGCAGCGGGAGGTTAAATGCAGAAGAATCTTATACTCGCGGTAGTGCTTTCCTCACTGGTCTACATAGGCTGGTACTCCTACATGGAGAAGAAGGCGCCGCTCCAGAAGCCGCAGACGGCCGCCCAGCAGGCCCAGCCCCAGGCCGGCGCCCCGCAGGCCGCGGCCGCGCCCCAGGCCGAAGCCGCCGCCCTGCCCGAGAACTGGCAGAAGTCCGCCGTGACCATAAAGGCCGGCAAAGCCGAATACCTCTTCCATACAGAATCCGCCTCGCTCGCCGGCGTGGTGTACCAGGGCCCCGTGGCCCCGGTGGAACTCATCCCGGACCCCGCGCGCGGTTTTTTCCACGCCTCTTTCCCCGGCAAGTTCCGCCTTACGTCCCGCACGGACCGCTCCGTGCAGTTCACGGCCCAGCAGGGCCAGGTGCGCTTCACCAAAAAATTCACCTTCGACCCGGACAACGGGATGAACTTCCTGGAGATCTCCGCGGTCAACACCTCGGGCGCCGCGCAGACGCTGGCCCCGTGGGAGCTGCGCATCGGGCCGGGCCTCAGCACGGTCAAGAGCGAGCTCAAGGAAAACCCCGACCTGCTCAAAGCCGAGTACACCTTCATGGAAGAAGGCCGCAAGCACCCCACCCTCAAGGAGCTCAAGGACGAGCCCGCGGCGCACAGCTGGATCTGGGCTGGCCTGAACAACCGCTATTTCCTGACCGCCCTGACGGCCGGCGCCGATCTCAAGGATACCCGCCCCCTGCGCCGCCTGGAGAAGGTAGGCGAGGAGGAAAAGACCCCGGTGCTGGTGATCCCGGTCCCCGGCGCGGAGCTTAAGCCGGGGGAAACCCGCCGCTGGGACTCCACGTTCTACCTCGGCCCCAAGGATTACCTCAAGCTCAAGCAGCTGGGCATGGGCCTGGACCGCTCGGTTGACTTCGGCTTCTTCGCCCCGCTGGCCAAGCTGGCCAACTCCTCGGTGGTCTACTTCCGCAAGGTCACCGGCAACTACGGCGTGGCCATCATCATCCTGAGCGTCATCATCCAGATCATCCTGACCCCGCTGAGCTTCAAGAGCTACAAGGCCATGGCGGTGATGAAGAAGATCCAGCCGGAGATGCAGAGCATCCAGAAGCGCTACAAGGACGATCCCAAGCGCATGAACCAGGAGGTCATGGACCTCTACAAGCGCCACGGCACCAACCCGCTGGGCGGCTGCCTGCCCATGCTGCTGCAGATCCCGGTCTTCTTCGCGCTGTTCACGGCGCTGCGCAACTCCTGGGACCTGCACGGCGCGCCCTTCTTCCTGTGGATCAAGGACCTCTCGGCCAAAGACCCTTTCTACGTGCTGCCCCTGATAATGGGCGGTATCATGTTCCTGCAGCAGCACCTGAGCCCCCAGACCTCTGACCCGGCCCAGGCTGCGATGATGAAATGGATGCCGGTGATCTTCACGTTCATGTTCCTGACCTTCCCGTCGGGACTCGTGCTTTACTGGCTCATCAACAGCACGTGGGGCTTCGCCCAGAGCATGTACCTGCAGAAGAAAATGGGCTGACGATCGTTCAGTTAAGGAGACAAGATAATGAGAGAAACGAAGACAGAAGCAAAAACCATACAGGACGCCGTTGAAAAAGGCCTGGCCGAACTGGGCCTCCGGCGCGACCAGGTTGAAGTTGTCGTAGTTACCGAAGGCACCCGCGGCTTCCTCGGCATCGGCGCGAAGAAAGCCTGCGTGATCCTGCGCGAAAAGCGCTGGGGCTCCGGCTCCGGCCGCGAAGAGCACCGCGGAGAGCGCGGCGGCGGCAGGCGCGAAGGCCGCGGCGGCAGAAGCCGCGGCGGAGAGCGCGGCGGCAGCAGAGGCGGCCGCGGCGGGGACCGCGGAGAGCGCAGCAGCGCCCCCAGGCGCCCCGGCCGTTACGGCTACGAAGACGCGCGCCTTCCTCCCCCGGAAGAGCACCGCGAAGAACACCGCGACGACCACCGCGAAGAGCGCCACGGGCGCGACGACCACCGCGGCCACCGGTCGGACCGCATCTACAAAGAAGAACCCCTCGCCGCGGACTACCTGGCCATACAGCCGGCCCAGGACCCCGTGGAGCACGCCAAAGCCGTGCTGGCCAAGCTGGTTTCGCTGATGGGCATGGAAGCCACCGTGACCGAAGCGAAGCTCGACACCGCCGAGAACCTGCTGTTCATCCGCTTTGACTGCGCCGATCCGGCCGTCTTCACGGAAGAGAACGGCCGCGGCCTGCAGGCCCTGCAGTTCGTGCTGAACTCCATAGTCAGCCGCAAGCGCGAGCCGCACCTGGCCCTGCGCCTGGACACCGGCGGTTACTGGGACAGCAAGGAGAAAGAGATCTCCCGCCGCGTGGAAGAGGCGGTTAACGACGTGAAAGCCACCAGCCAGCCGCACCGGCTGGACCCGATGCCGGCTTCCATGCGCAAGATAGTGCACAACCTCATAAAGGCCAACTATCCCGGCATGGAGACCGTTTCCGAAGGCGAAGGCCGCTGGCGCAAGGTCGTGATCCGCAAGGTGGACGGCCCCCAGGCAGCCGAACAGGCCCCTGAGCAGCCCGCCGCCCAGCCGCAGGAGCAGCCGGCCGAGCAGACGACCGAGCAGAAGTAACAGCTGCCAGGCCGTACCGGCGTGACTGCGCATGCGCGGTCACGCCGTTTTTATTTAAAAGTCCATGAAACTGCCGCAAACAGACGACACCATAGTGGCCCAGGCTACGCCCCCCGGGGCGGGAGCGCTGGCCCTGGTGCGCCTCTGCGGGCCGCGCGCCTTCGCCGCGGCGGCCTCTTTCCTGCACCCGGCGCCAAAGCAGCCAAAGCACCGCGAGGCCCGGCTGCTGGCCGTCAGGGACAAAGGCCGGCTGGTGGACAGGGCGGTAGCGGTCTTCTTCCGCGGGCCGGCCAGCTACACGGGGCAGGATACGGTGGAAATCTCCTGCCACGGCTCTCCTTATATTATAAGGACCCTGCTGAACCTGGCCGTCAGGGCGGACGCGCGCCCGGCCGGGCCGGGGGAATTCACCCTGCGCGCCTTCCTGGGAGGAAAACTGGACCTGCCGCAGGCGGAAGCGGTAGCGGAACTTATCGGGGCCGCTTCGGCCGGGGCGCACCGGGCCGCCATTACCCAGGTAGAAGGCGCCGTTTCGGCCGAGGTACGCGGCATAAAAACCCGCCTGGTGGCCCTCCTGGCCGAACTGGAAGCGCGCCTGGACGATTCTTACGAGGAGCTCCCCGCGCTGCGCCTGCGGGACTTCGCCAGGCGCGCCGCGGCCGCCAGGAGGGAGGCTGCGCGCCTTGCCGGGAGTTTCGAAGCCGGCCGCGGCATAAAGGACGGCGTCAGGGTGGTTATCGCGGGGGCGCCCAACTCCGGCAAATCCTCGCTGCTCAACGCCCTGCTGGGCTTCGACCGGGCCCTGGTCTCGCCCAGCTCCGGCACCACCCGCGACACCCTGGAAGCGGGCCTGGATATAGACGGCTTTTCCGTGGTCTTCACCGACACCGCCGGGATGAACGCCCGCCCCGGCTCGCCCCTGGAGCGCGCCGGCATGGCCCGCGCGGCCAGGGCCATAGCCGCCGCGGACACGGTGATACTGGTAAAGGACGGTTCCATACCGCCTACGCCCAGCGACCTGAAGGCCGAACAGGAAGCCGCGGCCCTGCCCGCCGGCGCCCGGCTGATACGCGTACTGAGCAAAGCCGACCTGCCCCTGAAGCCGGGGCGCCTGAAGCCCGGGACGCTCAAGGTGTCGGCCAAAACCGGCAGCGGCCTGCCGCGCCTGAGGGCTCTGCTGATAGCCGGGCAGAAAAAAGTCTTCAGCGACGGAGCGCAGGCCGTAGTGACCTCAGCGCGCCACTTTTCCGCCCTCCAGGCCGCGCAACAGGAACTGCTCGCCCTGGAAAAACTCCTGCGGGGCGAGCACCTGCAGGCCGAACTGGCTGCGGAGCGCCTGCGCGGGGCGCTGGACGCCCTGGCCGGCATACTTGGAGAGACCACCCCCGAAGAGGTACTGGCGGGGATATTCGGCAGTTTCTGCGTGGGGAAATAATGAAAGACTTTTTTCCGCTGAAGGTCCTTATCCGCCCGGGGGAGGTTTTCTCCGGCATCGCGGCCGGCCGCACCGGCTGGGCCTGGCCGCTCGGCCTCTTCGCGCTGTCCGTACTTTCTTCCGCGGCCATGCTGGCCTGGGCGCCGCGCGTTTTTTTAGCCGCCACCGCGGCCGGCCTGCCGCCGACCGAAGGGACCTTTATTTCCTACCTGCTCTCCGGGCTGGCCGGCGGAGCGCTTTTTTCGGCGTTTTCCTGCGCCCTGCTGGCCGGCTTCTGCTCGCTGCTGGCGGGCGGCCGCCTGATGCTGCGCGTTCCGCTGCCCTTCGCGGCAGCTGCCCTGTACGGTTTTTTCTTCCTGGCCCTGCGCGGCGCACCCGGGCTGCGGCCCGTCGGCTGGGCGGCGCTGTTCGCGGCCGCGGCCCTGGCCATTTTCTCCGCCTGGCGGCTGCGAGCCGCCTACCCGGCCCTGCTTAAGGCCTTTTTCGCCCTGTCGGTATTCTCCGCCGCGGCGGACCTGTTGGCGGCCGCCGCCATACCGGTCGGCGCGGCCGAACTTTATACCACGGCTGAATACGCCCTGTCCGCTCTGGCCCTGGTCTGGCTGGTGCGCGCCTGCGCCGCCGTAACCGGGCTTTCCGGCGCGCGCGCGGCGGCCGCCGTGGTCCCGGCCCTGCTGGGGGCCGCGGCTTTCGCTTTTTCCCTGCTGACGCTGGGGCTCATAAGCCCGGAGGTCTTCCACCTGCTGCTGATGATGTAACATGAGCGTATTCAACTATCCCGATACTTTCGACGTCCTGATCGTAGGCGGCGGGCACGCCGGCTGCGAGGCCGCGCTGGCCGCGGCCAGGCTGGGCGCGCGCACGCTGCTGCTTACCCAGGACCTGGACACCATCGCGCAGATGTCCTGCAATCCCTCGATAGGCGGGGTAGGCAAAGGCCAGCTCGTCAGGGAGATAGACGCGCTGGGAGGGGAAATGGGCAAGGCCGCGGACGCCTCCATGCTGAGCTCCCACATGCTCAACACCTCCAAGGGCGCCGCGGTGCGCTCCCCGCGGGCGCAGTGCGACAAAAAAATGTACCAGGCCGCCATGAAGCTGGCGCTGGAACGGCAGGAGAACCTGCGCCTGGTGCAGGACGAAGCGGCGGCCATCCTCACGAAGGGCGGCAGGGCCTGCGGCGTCCTCACGGCGCGCAACACCCGCTACGCCGCCGGAACCGTGGTGCTGACGGCGGGCACTTTCCTGCGCGGGCTCATCCATATAGGCCTGGACACTTTCCGCGGCGGCAGGTACAACCACCCGCCCAGCGACCTGCTGTCGAAGGACCTCAAGGCCCTGGGGTTCAAGCTGGGCCGCCTGAAGACCGGCACGCCCATGCGCCTGCACGCGCGCGGCATAGATTTTTCGCACTGCGAGCGCCAGGCGCCGGACGCCCCGCCGGCGCCCTTCTCGCATTTTACGGCGAAGGTCGCCAACCCGCAGCTGCCCTGCTGGATCACCCGCACCACCGAGCGCACCGCCGCCGTGATCAGGGCCGGCCTGCACCGTTCCCCGCTCTACAGCGGCAAGATCAGTTCGACCGGGCCCCGCTACTGCCCGTCCATAGAGGACAAGGTGGTAAAGTTCCCGCACCATGGCGCTCACCACCTCTTCCTGGAGCCCGAAGGTTTCGGCACGGAGGAATACTACGTCAACGGCCTCTCCACCAGCCTCCCGGAGCAGACGCAGGAAGAACTGGTGCGCTCCGTGCCCGGCCTGGAAAAGGCCGAGATCATGCGCGCCGGCTACGCTATCGAGTACGACTACGCCGACCCCTCGCAGCTGGATTATACCCTGGAGACCCGCGTGCTGCCCGGCCTTTTCATGGCGGGGCAGGTGAACGGGACCACCGGCTACGAGGAAGCGGCCGCCCAGGGCCTGGTCGCCGGCGTGAACGCCGCGCGCAAAACGCTCGGGCGCGAGCCGCTGGTCCTGCGCCGCGACGAAGCCTACATCGGGGTGATGATAGACGACCTGGTCTCCAAGGGCATCGACGAGCCATACAGGATGTTCACCTCACGCGCCGAATACCGCCTGCTGCTGCGCCAGGACAACGCGGACCTGCGCCTGGCGCCCCGCGCCTTCGCACTGGGCCTGCTGCCCGCCGCGTTCAAAAAGAACTTCGAGGGCTACCGCGCGGCCGTGGAGGCGCTGCTCGCCGGCAAGAAGCCCAAAGCCCTCCCCAAAGGCCCGTGGAAAATGCCGAAGGCCCGCTTTACCGCCGCCACGGAAAAGACCTACGCCATGTACATAGAGCGCAACCGGCGGCAGGCGGAGCGCCTCAAAAAATTCGAACACCTGGGCATCCCGCCGGATTTCGATTACCTGGCCGCCGCGGCCCTGCCCAACGAGGCCCGCCACAAACTGGCCAGGCACCGCCCGCTTACCCTTGCCCAGGCGGGCCGCATCCCCGGCGTAACGCCGGCGGACGTCCAACTGCTGTGGGTACTGCTGGAAAAGCGCGCGGGGAGAAAACCATGAACGACGCCGTCATCAAGACCCTTGAGGCCTGGGAACTGCGGCTTACCCCGGAAAGCCTGCGCAAGGCGGAAATTTTCGTCTCGGTCCTGAAAGAAAAGAACGCCGTGCAGAACCTGGTGTCCAGGAACGACGAGCCCCAGCTCTGGGAGCGCCACATGCTGGACTCGCTGGCCGCGGCGCCGCTGCTGCGCCGCCTGCTGCCGCCCGGCGCGAAGATAGCCGACGCCGGCTCCGGCGCCGGCTTCCCCGGCCTGCCGCTGGCCGCGGCGCTGGAGGACTTCTATTTCCAGCTGCTGGATTCCCGCGTCCGGCGCTGCGAATTCCTGAAGGAGGCCGCTGCCGCGATGGGGGCTGGCAACGTCCAGGTCTTCAACCGGCGGGTAGGAGAGGGAGGCCCCGGATCGGAGCAGCGCTACGCCGCGGTGACCGAAAGGGCGATGGGACACCTTGAAAACATACTGCCTCAATGCTTAAATATACTGACTAAAGGCGGGGTGTTCCTGGCCTGGCAGAGCGCCGCCCAGCTGGCGGCCGACCGGCCCGCCGTGACCGCGGCCATCAAGAAGGCCCGGGCGGAACTGACGCAGACGCTGAACTACCGCCTGCCCGGCGAAACCGAGGACCGCCACATACTGGTCTTCCGGAAAGTCTGAAGCGCGTAACGGGGGGTGCCCCGTACGCCCGAAAGAGAGAACTATGCACATACTTAACTATTACTTCACGCCGTTCGCCGTCGTCCTCATCCTGTTCGCCATCTACTTCTCCGAGCCCGAGCGCCAGGTAACCTACGCCTCCTTCGCCATACTCGGCGCCGCCTTCATAGCCAACTACTGGCTGGGCAAGAACACCTACCGCTTCCTGCGCTGGAGCCGCCACATCCGCTCGCTCACCGTCTGGATAAACATGGCCGTGAGCGCCGCCCTCTTCTACCTGCTGTCGCCCTACTGGGCCCCCATGTGGCTGCTCTTCCTGGCCGCCCCGGCCGCCAGCGCCATGTTCATGAAGAAGTGGCAGGTATTCCTGATGGCCCTGGCCTCGGCGGCGCTCATGATCGGCCTCTATTACGCCCGCACCCTCGCCTACGGCGAGGGCGGCGGCATGGGCGCGCAGCTCTGGGGTATGGCCGCCACCCAGGCGGTGTTCATCATGTTCTTCTCCATGTTCACGGCGGCGATGGCCGAGATGATAGTAAAAGTACGGGACTCGATGCGGTAGGCGGCCGCCGGCGCGCAGCCGGCCAACGATGGACATACTTTCCAAACTGCGGGTACTGTTCTGGGGCCTAGTCATAGGGCTCTGGGGCCTTTTCATGTACCAGTACATGGACAATGACATCTCCTCGCTCAGGCGTTTCAAAATAAGCAAGAACCCGTTCTCCGCGCCGCCTTCGCCCGCGGCCGTGCTCAAGCGCAACCTCCCCAGCCCGCAGCTGCCTTACCAGCCCGCGCACCAGACGCACTCCGGCGCCCAGCAGCCGCCCCAGAGCACCATGAACCTGGTCCGGCCCGGCGCCGACATCAAAGAAGTCGCCTCCTCGGGAATGATGCCGGAACATTCCGCCGAGGAAAAGACCGCTATCCCTTACTCCCCGCGGGGCGGGGAAGAGACCTACCCGCCGGCGCCGGCCGGTTTCGCCATGAAGGAAACCCGCCATTTCGTGCTCTACGAAGAAGGCGCCGAAGTCTCGGCCGAACTGGAAGAGACGGTGGAAGCGCTGCACGGCAACATCATGCTGGACCTGGTGGCTTTCTCGCCGTGGTCGCGGGAAAAGAAAGTCTACATCTTCTTCTCGCAGGAGCAGGAGACCTACCGCCGCCTCACCGGCAGGCCCGCCTGGTCCGGCGGCGCCGCGTCCCTCAGCGAGCGCAAGATCTACCTCTACAAGAGCGACGAGGCGTTCGGCATACTGGCCCACGAACTCACCCACATTTACTTCGACAGTTTCTTCCCGGCCGGGAGCCCCAGCCCGCTGTGGCTCAGCGAAGGCGTAGCCACCTACATACAGTCCGAGCGCGGCTTCGCCACCCCAGCCTGGCTGTCCCAGAACCTGGCCCTGCTGCAGGGCGGCAGCGGTTTCAAGCTCAACGACCTGGTTCGCATAGAGAACCTGCAGGGCGCGGACGAGGACAATGTCCGGCTCTGGTACGCCCAGTCCTACAGCCTGGTGCGCTTCCTGATGCGCCTCAAGGCCGGCGACGCTTTCTACATGTTCTGCAAAAACCTGCGCGACGGCAAGCCCGCCGCCCAGAGCCTCTACCAGGCCTACGGCATGCCCTACAACAAGCTCTCTTCCCTCGAGTATGCCTGGCGCTACGACCTCAAAACCGGCAAGATTTCCGGCGTAAACCGCTGATATTCCCGCCTTATACGTTCCTATACTATATATAGAGTTGACGAAAATCAACCCTATTTTGGACCTATACTATACTGCCTTTGCGGATAAAAAATCCATTTAAAACAAGCTCTTTTTACCCTGGGTATTGACAAGGGGGGGGTGTTCCTGTATACTTTCATTCCAAAGTGGTGGAAAGTGGTGGACAATGTTTTAATGTGGCCAATAATGTTGTAAACTAGTTGAAAGTTATGAGCTCACTCTACGGCGAATACAATTACGTGATGGACGCGAAAAGCCGCGTCTTCATCCCCGCGCGCTTCCGTGACGAGCTCCACAAAGAAGACAAGAACTATTTCATGCTCAGCATCGGCCTGGACCGCTGCCTCTACATCTTCCTGCCGTCCAAGTGGGAAGAACTGATAGCCAACAACATGGAGATCTTCAAGTCGGAGAACAAGGAAGAGGAGCGGGCTTTCAAGCGCTTCTTCTTCGGCAACGCGTCGGACGCCCAGCTGGACGAGCAGGGCCGGATACTGATACCCCACAACCAGAAAGTTTACGCCTCTCTCAAGAAGGACGTACTCATACGCGGCGTGGGCAACAAGGCGGAAATATGGGATGCGCAGGCTTGGTCGAAATACAAAAAAGACGTAATGGAGCCTTCGTTCGAAAAGTTCAGCAAGATCTTCGACCTATGACGGAATATACGCACGTTTCCGTCCTGGCCGAAGAGACCGTCAGCCTGCTGATCACCGAGAAGAAGGGCACCTACGTGGACGCCACGCTGGGCATGGGCGGGCATACCGCGCGCCTGCTGGCCGCCCTGCCCCCGGAAGCGAGCGTCCTAGGCATAGACTGGGACCCGGAAATGGCCGGCGTCGCCGCCAACAACCTCAAGCCTTTCGGGGACCGCGTCAAGATAGCGCAGGGCAATTTCGCCAACATAGACGAGATAGTGACCCGCGAAGGCATCCGCTCCATCTCCGGCGCCCTGTTCGACCTGGGGATCTCCTCGCTGCATTTCGACAAGCCCTCCCGCGGCTTCAGCCTCAAGCACGACGGCCCGCTGGACATGCGCATAAATCCCGACAACCCGCTGACGGCCTACACCATAATCAACCAGTGGCCCTACGAGCAGATAGAACATCTCATCCGCGTCTGCGGCGAGCGCCATTCGGGACGCATCACCCGCGCCATCCTGGAAGCCCGCCGCGTCAAACCCCTGGAGACCACCGCGGAATTGAGCGCCCTCATAGAACGCGTGGCGCCGGCCCGGGGGGAGAAGATCCACCCCGCCACCAAGACCTTCCTGGCGCTGCGGGTGGCCGTCAACTACGAATTCGACAATCTCACGCGCGGCATCCAGAAGATCATGCCGCTGCTCAAACCGGGGGCGCGGATGGGTATCATCACCTTCCACTCCCTGGAGGACCGCATAGTGAAAGAGACGTTCCGCATCATGGCGAAGATGGGCGGGTGGGAGCTGGTGACGCGCAAGCCTGTGAAGCCCTCGGAGGCGGAAGTGCTCGCCAACAAGAGGGCGCGCAGCGCGAAGCTGAGAGTGATAGAAAAACTGTAGACGGGGGATAAGGAGGCGTTATGTATCCTGAAAACATCCTTAAGGCGGGCGCCAAGTTCAACAAGCTGCTGTCGGGCAGGGCGGCCAGGACCAAGTTCAACGGGCTCAAGGCGGCGGTATGTCCCACCAAGATCTTCTACCTGTGGGAGAAGCACGGCATAAAGCGCATAGAACTGTTCAGCATGGAATAACTCGCGGTATAAGGCAACACGGTTATGCTCAAAAAGACAAGGAACCTCAGGTTGGCGGCTCTCGGCGCTCTCTGCGCGGCGGCGTTCCTGTTCGCGTGGGAGAACGTGCAGGCGGTCCGGCTGGGCTACAGCATCGAAAAGCTCCGCCGCGAGATCAAGGACCTGGAAAGCGCCAACACCTACCTGAAGAAGGAGATACAGGTTTCCCTGTCGCCGGAGAGACTGGAGGCCGAAGCGGCAAAGCTCGGCATGGTCTACCCGGAACCCGGCGCCGTCGTAATGCTCGACGGAAAGCCGGCGGCTAAAAAAGAAGGCCGTGGCTGGCTGGCGAAGCTGCTGCGTTTCAACCGGGCTTCCTAGCCGCGACGCCGCCTTCCGGGGCTTCGGCCCGGGAGCATTAATGGCGGAAACTGACAACTTCAGAGCGATGTTCGACAGGATCCCCGTCCACGGGGGACACGGCTTCGCAGCAGCGGCAGCCGCACATGACAGCCAAAACCCTAAAAACAAGAATTCATATATGCGCCTACGCGGCCACAATTCCGGCTTTGATGATTGGGGCGCGCCTGTTCTGGCTCCAAACCGTCAGGCACGAAAATCTTTCAGAAACTGCTTCTAAGGAATTCAACAGGACAGTTTCGGAGATAGGCCCCCGGGGCCGCGTCTTCGACGCCGGCGGGGAACTGCTGGCGCAGTCCATAACCGCCTGGCACGCGTCCCTCATGAAGAAAGAGGTGAAGGACCACGCCGCCACCGTCAGCGCCCTCACCAAGGCGCTGGACCTGCCGCCCGCCTTCCGCGAAAAATACCGCAAAGCCAAAAATTTCGTCCCGGTAAAAAAGGACCTGCACCGCGCCGCCGCCGAGGCGGTAAAGGCGCTCAAGCTCAAGGGTGTGGCCCTGGAGGCCGTCCAGAACCGTTATTACCCGTCGGGAGACCTGGCCCGCAACCTCATAGGGGTAACGCGCCAGGAGCGCGGCCTGACCGGCCTGGAACTGCTCTACGACAAGGTGCTCACCGGCCACGTCAGCAAGCGTGAGATCATCCGAGACGCGGCCGGGCGCGTCATCTTCCAGGATAAACTGGAGAAGGACGCCCGCCCCCGCGACCTGCACCTGACCCTGGACAAGAACATCCAGTATTTCGCCCAGGAGGCCATACGAAAGTCCGTGGAGAAGAACCGGGCCGAACTGGGCATGGCCCTGGTACAGGACCCGCAGAGCGGCAGGATACTCGCCATGGCCACGTGGCCGCGGGACCTGGAAAAGATCCAGCCGGTGGAGTGGACCTACGAGCCAGGCTCCACGTTCAAAGCCATAACCCTAGCGGCGGCGCTGGAGACCAAAATAGCGGCGGAGCTGGACACTTTCTACTGCGAGAACGGCGCCTGGGCCTTCAACAGCAAAGTCACCCTGCACGACCACGAACCTGAGAAGACGCTGACCCTTTCGCAGGTGATAGAGCGCTCCTCCAACATAGGCACGGCAAAACTGGGCCTGAAACTGGGGGTCAAGGATTTCTACCTCTACACCAAGGCCTTCGGCTTCGGGGCCAAGTCCGGCCTGGGCTTCGCCGGGGAATCCGCGGGGCTGCTGCGGCCGCTGGAACGCTTCAAGCAGATAGACCTCGCCGTGGGCTCCTACGGGCACGGCATCGCCGCCACGCCGCTGCAGGTGGTCAACGCCTACTCCGCGCTGGCCAACGGCGGCCGGCTTTACGAGCCGCGGCTGGTGGAGCGCGTCACCGAATTCGAGGGGGAACAGGTCTTCGGCAGCGAACCCGCAGTTATCCGCCAGGTGATCTCCCCGGGCGTGTCCGGCCGGGTAAAGGCCATCCTGCGCAACGTGGTGGAGAAGGGCACGGGCAAGAACGCCGCTATCCCCGGCTACTCCATAGCCGGCAAGACCGGCACCTCCAAGAAAATAGACCCGCGCACGGGGAAATACCTGACCGGCAAGAACGTGGCCTCCTTCGCCGGCTTCTTCCCGGTACCGGAACCGCGCTACACCATACTGGTGGTGCTGGACAACCCCAAAGGGCTCACCTACGGCGGCGAGACGGCCGCCCCGGCCTTCCGCGAGATAGCCAAGAAGATCATCACGCTGAAAGGCATCAAGCCCGACACGCCCGTGAACGCAAAAGACGCGGCCCCGGCCCATGTGTCCGACTAGCCGCAAATTTTCTATCATCTTAACATGAAGCTCTCGCTGCTGTTCCCAACAGGCCCTGCCGGGGCCGACCCGGAAATTTCCGCCATCGTGAACGATTCCCGCCTGGCCGCGCCCGGCGCGCTTTTTTTCGCCATGCCGGGCAGCAAGACCAGCGGGGAGAATTTCATCCGCCAGGCCCTGGAGAAGGGCGCCGCCGCCGTGGTATGCGCGGCCCAGCCGCCGGCGGCGATGCGCGGCGCCTTCCCAAAAGCCGTCTTCCTTACCGCCGGCGACCTGCAGCGCGCCCTCTCCGGCGCCGCCGCCGTTTTTTACGGCCGGCCCTCGGAAAAGCTGAAGGTCTACGGCCTTACCGGCACCAAGGGCAAGACCACCACCGCTTACGTGCTCGAGGCCATCCTGAGCCGCGCCGGCGCCCTGCCCGGCGTAGTAGGAACCATAGATTACCGCGTGGGCGGCCGGGTGCTGGCGCAGGCGGCCAATACCACGCCCTTCGCGCACACCCTGCAGCAGCTGCTGGCCAGCATGGCAGAGGCGGGGGCGAAGGCCGCCATCCTGGAGGTCTCCTCCCACGCGCTGGCGCTGGGCCGCGCCGAGGACGTGGCTTTCGACGTGGCCGCCTTCACCAACCTGCAGAGCGACCACCTGGATTTCCACGGCGACCGGGAAAAGTATTTCGGCGCCAAGGCCCGCCTCTTCGAACTGCTGGAGCGCTCCCCCAAGCCGGCAAAAGCCGCCGTGCTCAACGCCGACGACGAGCGCGCCCCCGAGCTGCTGGGCCGCATAGGCGGCCGGCTGCCCGTCCTCACTTTCGGTTTCGGGCCCGGGGCGGACTTCATGGCGCGGCAGGTGCGCCTGGAAGGAGGAGCCGCCAGCTTCACCCTCCAAGCGCGGGGACGGGAACTGCCGGTACGCATAAACCTGCTGGGCAGGCACAACGTCTACAACGCGCTGGCCGCCATCGCCTGCGCCGCGGCCGGCGGGGTACCGCTGGAAACCGCTGCCGAGGCGGCGGGAGACCTTAAGAACGTGCCCGGACGCCTGGAAAGGGTGGACCTTGGGCAGGATTACACCGTTTTCGTGGACTACGCGCACACCGCCGCCGCGCTGGAGAACGTGCTCGGCAACCTCCGGCTGCTGCCCCACGGCCGGCTGATAACCGTTTTCGGCTGCGGCGGGGACAGGGACCGCACCAAGCGCGGCCCCATGGGCAGGGCCGCCTGCGCTTTAAGCGACGCGGCCATAATAACCAGCGACAATCCCCGTTCCGAGGACCCGGCGCAGATCTTCGCCGACATCGAGGCCGGGATAAAAAAAGATTTCAGCAATTACGAGCTGCTCCCGGACCGCAAGGAGGCCATCACCCGGGCCGTCGGCCTGGCCCGCAAGGGGGACATAGTGCTGATAGCCGGCAAGGGGCATGAGACCTACCAGATCCTCAAGGACCGCACCATCCATTTCAGCGACGCGGAAACCGCGGCCGAGGCGATAAAGGGGAAAAGATGAAGCTTGGCATTGACCTGGGCACCCTGGCAAAGGCGGCGGGAGGAGAACTGCTCAAGGGCAGCCCCGCGGCCCCTTTCGACTCTTTTGTGACCGACACCCGCAAACTCAGGGCGGGGGATTTTTTCTGGGCCCTCAAGGGCGCCGCCTACGACGCCCATGATTTCCTGCCGCAGACGCTGCCGCTGGGCGCGGCCGGCTGGCTGGCGCGCGGCGACGCCGCCGCGGCCCTGAAAACCCTGCCGCCCACCGTGGTGACTGTTCCCGACACGCTTAAGGCGCTGCAGGCCCTGGCCGCCTGGCACCGCGGCCGCTTCAGCATACCTCTTACGGCCATAACCGGGTCCAACGGCAAAAGCAGCACCAAGGAGATGCTGCGCAGCATTTTCGAGGCAGCAGGGCAGACCTGCTCCAACGCCGGGAACTTAAACAACCAGTTCGGCCTGCCGCTGTCCCTGCTGGAACTGACCTCCGCGCACAAGTACGGCGTCTTCGAACTGGGGGCTTCGCGCCGCGGGGACATAAAGGAAATAGGCGACGTCGCCCGCCCCACCTGCGGCATCATCACCAATATCGGGCCCTCGCACCTCCAGTACTTCGGCGACATGGAGACCATTTTCGAGACCAAGACCGAGCTGGCAGGCTGTTTGGCCGAAGGCGGCACCCTGGTCTACAATTACGACGACCAGTACCTGTCGCGCCTCAACAAGCGCAGCTTCAAACGGCTGACTTTCGGGCGGGACCCGGGGGCCGATATCCGCATCCTGGAGGGAAGCACCCTGCGCCTGGAACACAGCGGTACCCTGACGGAGATAGCCCTGCCCTACGCGGGAGGCCACAATTTCTACAACGCGGCGGCCGCGGCCGGCGCGGCGCTGGCCGCAGGCCTGGACTGGGCGGCCATTAAAAAGGGCCTGGAGAATTACACGCCGCCGCCTATGCGCCTGCAGGAACTGAAGGTAGGCGGCTCGACGGTAATACTTGACGCCTACAACGCCAATCCGCAGAGCATGGCTTCGGCCATCAAGGAAATGCTGGGCAAACCCCGGCCGCTCTATTTCATGCTGGGCGACATGAAAGAACTGGGGCAGTACTCGGCCCATTACCACACGGACCTGGGCGCGGCGCTGTCGCACACCAAGGCGGAGCGCGTTTTCCTGGCCGGCCCGGAGATGAAACCGGCCATGGAGGCCTACCTGCAGGCCGGCGGGCATTGCCTGGTCTACGGGGAAACCCTGGACGCCTGGCTGCCGGAAGCCCGCGAGCTTATCCGCGCGGGCAAGGGCTCCTTCCTGATAAAAGCTTCGCGTTCCATGAAATTCGAACGCATACTTGAAGGCCTGCTGTAACGCCGCCCCAAAACACAACGCGACCGCCGGGACAACCCGGCGGTCGCGCTTTATCACCCGATAATTCGACAGGAGCGACGAGGGGATGGGTTTTCCGGGCACGCGGTCGGCCACACCGTGGCCGCCGCTCCTCACTCGGCCTTCGCGCTTACGTAAGCTCAGGCCTGCGCGAAGGCCCGGCAAACCCATCCCCTCGCCGCCCCTTCATTCGGATGGAGGGTATTATTTCTTGGATTCGACCACGGCTTTCACCATTTCGTCCCAGTAGGTGTCCCGCGAGAAGGTCAGGTATTCGTACTTCGGCTTGTAGTTGAGGTAGAAGAGCGGGAAATAGGCCGAGAGGCCGTTGGCGTCCTTGGACTTGTAGCCCAGCGCGTCGTTGCGGGCGACGAACTTTTCCGACAGGAACACGATGGCCTCTTTGGCGGCGTCCCTCACCGCCGGGGTGGGGGAATTGTCGAAGTAGAGCTTCAGCACCTGGTAAAGGTCCCGCGCGTCCTCGTCGTCGAAACTGCGCAGTCCCCACTTCTTCTCGTGGTAAAGTTTCATGTCTTCCGGGGAGGCCGCCACCAGGCGGGCGAACTTGTCCAGCTTTTTGGCCAGTTCGCCGGCCAGGGCCGGGCGCACTATGGACATGGTCACGGACTTCTTCTCCGTGTTGTAGTAGAACTCGGAAAAACCCTTCATTACCGCCTGGGCCGCCGTAAAAGCGTCCGCGGGTCTGGCCGCCAGGGCATTGAGGAACACCTCGTAATTGTAGCCGCTGCCCGGCGTGGTCTCCTGCGATCCCACCACGTACTGCGCGGCGTCCTTCAGGTCGTAGACCACCTCCACGGTCTGCATCAGGCAGGCGTCCGAAGAATAAACGTCCACCCCGCCGCCGGCCCTTATGGCCGCCGCCAGCTCCGCGGGGGAAATATGGCTGCCTGAAACGTCGTCGTAAGAGATCCCTTTTACGCCGGGGGGAGGCTTGACGCCGCGCCAGCCGCCGCCGTGACCGCTCACCACCAGGAGATATTTTTTAGCCGGGTAATTGGCCTTGCCCCAGGCGATGAATTCCGCCAAATGCTTCCAGTCGCCCATATCGGCGTCGGGATAATGCGCCAGTACCGGGGAATTTATCATCGCCGGGTCGGCGTCCTTGCGCATTAAAAAACGGCGGGAACCCGTCCAGTCGGCCTGGGGCGGCGGTTTGGGCGCCGGCGCAAAAGGATTGAAAGGAGGTTCGCACTTCATCCGGGCCAGCTCCACCACGACGTTGACCTTGTCGGAGGAGCCGGCCGCTTCCATCTCATTGACGTCGTTGATGGCCTCGAAGCAGAGATTATTGCGCGCGCTGACGTAAACCAGCACGGTCCACTCTTTGGGGGCCGGCCTGGCCGGGCGCCCCGGCAGCGGCACGGAGATCTGGTCCGCCGCCCCAAGCTGGTCTACGGCCGGGGGCGTCTGGGCGCCAGAAGGCAAGGGGAACAGCAGCAGACAAAGGGGGAGGCACAGGCGCAGCGTCATAGCATAATTATACGCCCCCGGGCCTTGCCGCGCATGAGCCATACGGCCCTGAACCTGCCGGGACCTTGGGGAAAGGGGACAAGGCCTTTAAAAATAGATAAAATAAAAATACAGGACCTGCCCGGAGCGGGTCCGGCTCAAAGGAACCGATGCTCTACTACGCGCACTTTTTCAGGGAACTCTTCAGCCCGCTCAACGTTTTCCAGTACATCACCTTCCGCGCCGGCGGCGCGGTAATGACCTCTTTCCTGCTCAGCCTCGCCATAGGCCCCTGGCTGATAGCCAAACTGCGCACCTACAAGATAGGCCAGGTCCAGCGCACCGACGGCCCGCAGACCCACCTGGCCAAGCAGGGGACCACCACCATGGGCGGCCTGCTCATCCTGCTCACCCTCGTCATCACCACCGCCCTCTGGGCCAGGATGGACAACCGCTTCATCCTCCTGCTGCTGTTCACCACCGTGGTCCTGGCTTTCGCCGGCTGGCTGGACGACTATACCAAGCTGGTCAGGAAAAACCCCAAGGGCGCATCCTCGGCTTTCAAATTCTCCCTGCAGCTGTTCACCGCCGTGGCCGTGGTGGGCTACCTGGCCGCCTACCCGCCAAACGCCCAGTTCGCCAGCGTGCTCTCCATCCCCTACACCAAGGAGGTCTTCCTGAACCTCGGTTTCCTCTACGCGGCGCTGGCCATGATAGTCATCATCGGTTCGTCCAACGCCGTCAACCTTACCGACGGGCTGGACGGCCTCGCCGCGGGTTCCATCGTGTTCACCGCGCTCACCTTCGCCATCATCGCCTACTCCGCCGGCAACGTCAAGTGGGCGGGCTACCTCAAGCTTATCTACGTGGAAGGCGCCGGCGAGATCGCGGTCTTCCTGGCCGCCATGATCGGCTCCTGCCTTGGCTTTCTGTGGTTCAACGCGCACCCGGCGGAAGTCTTCATGGGCGACACCAGTTCTCTCTTCCTGGGCGGGGCCATAGGCACCGCCGCCATCTGCACCAAGCAGGAACTGCTCCTGCCCATCGCCGGGGGCATCTTCCTGCTGGAGACCGTCTCCGTCATCCTGCAGATGGGCTCGTTCAAACTGCGCAACAAGAAACGGTTGTTCCTGATGGCGCCCATCCACCACCATTTCGAGCTCAAGGGCATAGCCGAATCCAAGGTCACGGTCCGGTTCTGGATAGCCGGCATCATGCTGATGCTCATCGCGCTGTCCTCGCTGAAGATCAGGTAAAATGTTCATCCCGTCGAGATTCAAAGGCAAAAGGGCGCTGGTCATAGGCGCCGGCAAGTCCGGCGCGGCCTGCGCCAATCTCCTGGCCTCCCGGGGGTTCGACGTGCTGCTCACCGAGAAAAAGCCTCTCGCCGAAATCAAAAGCCGCCTCAAAGGCCTCCACCGCCGCGTGACCGTGGAGGCGGGGGGACACGGTCCCGCCGCCCTCGCCTGCGGCTTCGCCGTAAAGAGCCCGGGGCTTTCCCACGCCAACCCGCTCATAGCCGCGCTCAAAAAGGCCCGCGTCCCGGTCTTCAGCGAGATAGAAACGGCCCTCGCTTTTTCCGCCGGGAAACTGCTGGCCGTGACCGGCACCAACGGCAAGACCACCACCACCGTCCTGCTGGGCGAGCTGATGAAGGCCGCGCTTAAGCCGCGCGGCCGGGCCCTGGTCTGCGGCAACGTGGGCACCCCGGCCGCCGAAGTGGCCGCCAAGGCCCGCCCCGGCGACGCCGTGGTAATGGAGGTCTCGAGCTACCAGCTCGAAGACAGCTCCTGCCTGAAGCCCGCCGTCGCGTGCGTGCTCAATATCACTCCGGACCACCTGGACCACCACGGCAGCATGGCCGCCTACGTGGCGGCCAAGGCCAGGGTCTTCGCCTTCCAGGACAAGTCCTCCCCCTGCGTCTTTAATTACGAGGACCCGGCCTGCCGCCGCCTGGCCCGCAGGGGCCCTTCCAAGGCCCTTTTCTTTTCCTCCCGCCGCCGCGGCGGCGCCCTGAGCGCCTGGGTTCACGCAGAGCAGCTCTGTTTCAGGCACGGCGCAAAGGTCTTGCGCGTCAGGCCGCCGGCCCTGCCCGGCGCGCACAACCTGGAGAACGCCATGTGCGCGGGCCTGATGGCCCTGGCCGCCGGGGCAAAGCCCGCCCATCTCCAAAAAGTCTTCTCCGCTTTCAAAGGCGTCGAACACCGCATCGAGCCCGCCGGCAGCGTGAACGGGGTCCGGTTCGTGAACGATTCCAAAGCCACCAACGTGGATTCCACCCTGGTGGCCCTCAAAGCCCTGGGCGCCGCCCGCAGCCTCTGGCTGATCCTCGGCGGTCTGGGCAAAGGCAATCCTTACACCCCGCTGATACCGTTCATCCGCAAAAGCGTGAAAGGCGTGCTGACCATCGGCGAGGACGCCCCCAGGATAGAGCGGGAACTCGCCGGGGCCTGCCCGGTCATAACCGCGCTGACCATGCAGAACGCCTGCCGCGAGATCCTGCAGCTCGCCGCGCGGGGGGATACCGCGCTCTTCTCCCCGGCCTGCGCTTCTTTCGACCAGTTCAAGGATTTCGAGGACCGCGGCCGCAAGTTCAAAGCTTTCGTCAAGACCCTGCGCCGCCGGGGCCGGTAACCTATGGATTTCGCCTCAAAGCGGCAAAAACTTTCCTACAACGTGATAGCCAACCGCAGCCTGAAGTACATGGACTATCCGTTCTTCTTCATCGTCGTCGGGCTGCTGGTCATAGGCCTGGTCTCGCTGTTCTCCGCCAGCGCGCTGTACGCGGCCAACAAGGGGCTGGACACCCTTTTCTACACCAAGAAACAGGCCCTCTATATCCTGCTCGGCTTCGGGCTCATGGCCGCCGCCGCCCGGGTGGACCTGGAGAAGGTCCGCCCCTATATCAAGCCCGCGGTCCTGCTGACCCTCGTGCTCCTGGGCGTGACCCTGCTGATGCCCACGGTGGCCGGCGTGCGGCGCTGGATACCGCTGGGCTTCATGAAGCTGCAGATGAGCGAATTCGCCAAACCGGTCCTGCTGCTCTACCTGGCGGACTTCTTCGACCGCAACGCCAGCCGCATCCAGGCCGACTGGCGCGAACTGCTGAAGCCTTTCACCGTGGCCATGCTCATGCTGGGCCTGATAGCCGCGGAACCGGACCTGGGCACCCCGGCGCTGCTGTTCGCGGTCATGCTGGGAGTATTTTTCGCGGCCGGGGTGAAGCTGCGCTACCTGCTCGCGCCCATCGGCCTGGGCCTGCTGGTCTTCATAGAGGAGATGGCCCGCAAACCCTACCGCATAGCGCGCCTGAAGAATTTCCTTTCGCCCTGGCAGGACGCCTCCGGCACCGGCTACCAGCTGGTGCAGTCGCTGCTGGCGGTGGGTTCCGGCGGCTGGTTCGGCAAGGGCCTGGGCGCCTCCAAGCTCAAACTGATGTACCTGCCCGAGCCTCACACGGACTTTATCTTCCCCGTGGTGGCCGAAGAACTGGGCCTCGCGGGGGGCCTGCTGATAACCGGGCTGTTCGCCGGGCTGCTGGTAAAAGGCGCGCGCATAGCCCGCAACGCGCCCAGCCTCTACACGTCCCTGGCCGCCCTGGGCCTCACCCTGGTCATAACCCTCCAGGCTTTCTTCAATATCGCCATGACCACCGGCCTCATCCCGACCAAAGGCATCCCGCTGCCGTTCTTTTCCTACGGCGGCTCTTCCATCTGGTCGTCCATGCTGATGGTGGGCCTGATCCTCAACATCTCGGCGCACAGGAGCGGCAAATGGGAATAAAAAAACGCGCGCTGATAGCCTCCGGCGGCACCGGCGGCCACTTCTACCCGGGCTTCGCCCTGGCGCAGGAATTGCGCCGGCGCGGCTGGCAGACCGTCTTCCTGGTAAAAAAGGACGACATCGCCCGCCCGGCGCTGGAGGAAGCGGATTTCCCTTACACCGAACTGGACATGGTCTCGCTGCCGCGGTCGCTGAACCCCCTGGCGCACCTGGCCTTCCTTGGAAAACTGCTGAAGTCCCTGCTGCTGGCCCGAAGGATAATGGAAGATTTCCGGCCCGACGCCGTGATAGGCACGGGCAGCTACGTGGCCTTCCCGGCGGCGCTGGCGGCAAAGCTGGCCGGCATACCGGTCTACATCCACGAATCCAACGCTAAATTCGGGCTGGGCAATTACCTGGCCGGCTTCTTCTGTACGCGCGCGGCCCTCGGCCTGCCCGCCGCGCAGGGCGACTTCGCTAAAAAGACGACCCTTACCGGAACGCCCATCCGGGATTCCTTCGCCGCCCCGCAGGACAGGGCGGCGGCCCGCGCCAGGCTGGGCCTCGACCCGGACAGGTTCACCGTGCTGGTGTTCGGCGGCAGCCAGGGCGCGCGCCGCCTTAACGCCTCTTTCATCCGCGCCGCGCATTACCTGAAGGGGGACATCCAGGCCCTGCATATCTCCGGCCGCCGCGACCATGAAGCCGTGCGCGCCGAGTACGAGAAAGCGGGCCTGGCCGGGGCCCCCAACCTGAAGCTTTACGACTACCGCGAGGACATGCCGGAACTTTACGCGGCCGCCGACCTGGTGCTGGCCCGTTCCGGTGCGAGTACCGTAGCCGAGCTGGTGCACCTGCGCAAGCCCTCGGTACTGGTACCTCTGCCGTCCTCGGCCGGCGGCCACCAGCAGGCCAACGCCATGGCCCTGGCGGCCAAAGGCGCGGCGCTGTGCGTGGAGGAGGGGCCGGACTTCGACGCCCGCCTGGAGGCCGCCCTGCGGCGCCTCATGGGCGAACCGGAACTGACGGCGGCCATGAGCGGCAGCTTCGCGGCCGCGGGCATCCCCGACGGGTCGCAGGCCGCGGCGGCCCTGGCCGACCTGGTAGAGTCAGGAACACGATCTTAACAGGAGGATACGCACCATGGAAATCGAAAAAGGGTCCAAGTGGGTAAAGTTCGACGTGATGGAGCGCTTCATGCGCGACGTCTTCAAAGGCATAGGCGTGCCGGCGGCGGAGGCCGCGGTCTGCGCCGACGTGCTGATCACCGCGGACAAGCTGGGCATCGACTCGCACGGCGTCTCGCGCCTGAAACCGATCTATTACGACCGGATCAAGCAGGGGATACAGCTGCCCAAGACCAAATTCGAAGTGGTGCGGGAAACCCCTACCACGGCGGTCATAGACGGGCATAACGGCATGGGCCATTACATCGCCAAGCGCGCCATGGAACTGGCCGTGAAGAAGGCCAAGAAGTTCGGCCTCGGCATGACGGCCGTGCGCAACTCCACCCATTACGGCATAGCCGGCTACCACGCCATGCTGGCCTCCAAGGCGGGCATGATCGGCATCACCGGCACCAACGCCAGGCCGTCGGTGGCGCCCACCTTCGGCGTGGAGAACATGATGGGCACCAACCCGCTCACGTTCGCCATCCCCACCGACGAGAAGTTCCCGTTCCTGCTGGACTGCGCCACGCCCATCACGCAGCGCGGCAAGATAGAGGTTTACGCCAAACTGGGCAAGAAGATGCCCAAAGGCTGGGTGATCGACGAGAAAGGCAATTCCAAGACCGACTCCCGGGCCGTACTCAAGGACCTGGTGGCGGGCACCGCCGCCCTGGTGCCGCTGGGCGGCATCGGCGAAGAACTGGCCGGCTACAAAGGCTACGGCTACTGCACGGTAGTGGAGATCCTTTCGGCCGCCCTGCAACAGGGGGCCTACATGAAGGCGCTGCTCGGCGTGGACAAGAAGGGGAAAAAGATCCCGTACCCGCTCGGCCACTTCTTCCTGGCCATCGACATCGGGCACTTCGTGCCGCTGCGCTCCTTTAAAAAGACCGCCGGCAACATCCTGCGCGAACTGCGCGCCTCTAAAAAGATGCCCGGCGCAAAGCGCATCTACACCGCCGGGGAAAAAGAGCATCTGGCCTGGCTCTACCGCAGGAAGAAGGGCGTGCCGCTCAACAAGGAAACCCAGCGCGAGATCCTCTCCATGCGCGATGAACTGGGGCTGAAAGCCTACAAGTTCGACTTTTAGGAAGGGGCCGATGCCGGACGAGGAGACAAAAGCCAAAGCGGCGTTGTACGCGGCCATTTTCCTGACCTTCCTGGGCTACGGGGGCCGGTTCGCGGGGTTCGAGCCTTTCCAGAACCAGTTCTTCGCCTACGCCGTCTGGGCGTACATCCTCTTCGCCGACAACCTGGTCTACCGCCTGAGCGGCTCTTCCCCGTTCATTTCCCGCACCCTGGAAATGGCAGTGCTGGCGGCCTGGTCGGTGGCGCTCAGCGGCGTCCTGGAACTGCTGAACCTGCGCCTCGGCGGCTGGTATTATATCCATCAGCCGTCCACACTGTCCCTGCGCTGGGCCGGGCGGGCTTTCGCCTGGGGCGGTTTTCTGCCGTCGCTGTTCATAACCGCGGAACTGCTGCGCTGCCTGGGGCTTTTCCGTAACCTCAAGCTGCCGCCCCTGAAGGTAACCCCTGGCCTGCTTAAGGGCTTTTACGCCGCGGGCTTGCTTTTCACCGTCCTGCCCCTGGCGCGGCCTGCGCTCTGGCCGCTGGTCTGGCTGCCTTTCCTGTTCCTGGCGGAGCCGCTTAACTACCAGCTGGGCCTGCCTTCCCTGCTGCGGGAATGGGAGGGGGGCGTCCCCGGCAAGACCCTGCGCCTGGCCGCGGCAGGCGGCGTCTGCGGCCTGCTCTGGAGCGCCTGGAACTCGGCCTCTGGCGCCAGGTGGGCTTACGCCCCGTTCGCCAAGGCCGGGCCGGAGCTTTTCGGCCTGCCGCTGCCGGCGTACCTGGTTTTCGCGCTGTTCGGGCTGCAAGCCTACTCGGTCTGCTGCCTGGCTTCCTGGTTCAGGGGAGGCCGCACCTGGGAAGAAGGCGCCTGGGAACTGCCTGGCCGCCGCCCGCCGCCCTGGACCGCCTACGCCATCTGGCCCCTTATTATAATTACCTCTTATATAGCCTTCCGTCTCACCGACGCCTACCTGGTAAAACTCTACATCGGCTGGCTCTGATTGCCCATAAGGCCCAGAAGCGGCTGGGCCCTATGGCCTCAGTCGGCCTGGGCCCACCGGCTATTGACATTCGTCAACCCGTACTGTATAACATAGCGGAAGTCAACGCTGCTGCACCGGAGGAGTTATGAAAACCTTTAAGACAACCCTGACCTTGACCGCGGCCCTGCTGGCGCTTCCCTTCTTCGCTTTCGCCGATGACGGCAAAAGCATCTACGGCGAAGACAACCGCAAGGACTATTTCCAGATGAGCGCCGGCATGAAAACCCTGGCGGACTCCGTGGTCTCCTTCTGGAAAGCCGGCGACGTAGAAACCCTCAATCCCGGAGGCGTCAGGCTCAAGACCGTGAATTTTGGCCAGCGCCTGAACCTCTGCCCCGATGAAAAGTTCCGCGAACAGCCCATAGGCGCCTTCTGCTCGGGCTCCCTGGTAGGCGAGGACCTGGTGATGACGGCCGGCCACTGCATCAAGAACGAAACCGACTGCCAGAACACCAAGATGGTCTTCGGCTTCGCCGTCAAGGAAGCCGGAAAGGACGCCGTCACCTCCCTGCCCGCCAGCGAAGTCTACAGCTGCGCCAGCATAGTAAAGCGCTTCCTGGGCGGCGAGCCCGGCTCGGCCAACCCGGCCGGCCAGAACCTCGGCCCGGATTTCGCCCTGCTCAAACTTGACCGCAAAGTGACCGGACACAGGCCGCTGGGCATCAACAGGGGCGCCAACCTCAAGAAAGGCGACGGCATCTTCGTGATCGGCCACCCGGTGGGCCTGCCCGTTAAACTGGCCGGTTTCGCCAAAGTGCGCGACTTCTCCAAGATAGGGTACTTCGTGGCGGACCTGGACACTTTCGGCGGCAACTCCGGCTCTCCCGTATTCAACGTCAAGACGCAGAAAATAGAGGGCATCCTGGTGCGCGGCGACGAGGACTTCCTGGACAGCCCCGCCGGCTGCACCACCATGGCCACCTACGAGCAGACCGCCGGCCGCGGCGAGGACGTTACCAAGATAGGCGTACTGGCGGCGGACATCCCCAGGCTGCCCGGCGAGAAAGTGACCAAGGAGATGGAGATGCAGAGCGCCGTGGAAATGGATTCCGGCGCCATAATGTCGGGCGAGGCCGCCCCCGTGCGGAGCATCAGCTTCGACTGACGTCCACCAGATCGGGCTTAAGAAAAAAGCCGCCCGGGGAAACTCTCCCCGGGCGGTTTTTTTACGCCGGCAGGCCAGGCCGTCCGTTCAATAGGGTTTGCGGGTCTCACCGTCCCGGCGGACCGTTTCGAAAGAGAAAGCAGGAAGACAGACCGCGATGTACTCCGCGCCCTCGGGCTCCGGGGTGGAATAGCGTACACGCTCGCCGGGCTCCATTATTATGGCCTGGCGGGCCCGCACGTCGAAAGTCCCGTTCTGGGTCTCCACGCGCAGCAGGCCGCGCAGGACCAGCGTATACTCGGTAAAGCGGGGCTGCTGCTGCGGCTCCACCCAGCCCCCGGGGCTCACCATGCGGGCCATGCTTATGGTACTGGTCTTGGAATTTACCCGGCCGATGTATTCCTCTATGATCTTCGGCTTGTTGCCGGCGGCCTGGACTATGATCGGTTTTTCTATGAACTTTGCCACAAATCCCTCCGGAAGCTGCTGCTCTCCAGATTCTAGCAAAACGGCGGCGCCCCCGCGAGACGGCGGCCGGCGGAGTTGACAGACCGCCCCAGCGCTGGTATATTCTCACTAGAGGGCTTTGTTTTTTAAACTCCGGAGGTTTTATGCTATCTTTCAGGAACACGGCGTTGCCGGTCGCGGCGATCTTCCTTCTGGCGGGCTTATGTTCGGACGCGGCCGCGGGGCCCAGGCCAAAGCTCCGGGTAAAAAAAAGTTTCCAGACTGAAACGGCTCCCGCCTCTTCCACCGCTACCGCCAGGGGCGGCGGCGACAGCAGCAATCCCGTGGGCGGCGCGGGCCTGCGCGGCAGCAGCTGGATGACCACTTCCGGCAGTCTTTCTTCCGGGGGCGCGTCCGGAGGCGGCTCCTCTTCCGGAGGCGGGGGCGGCTCCAGGTCCATGGGCGGAGGGGGCGGAAGTGCCGGAGGCGGCAATTCCAGCGGCGGGGGGAGCGCGCACAATTCCGGCGGCGGCAAGCCGGCGGGCGCCGCCAAAGTAGTATTCTCCACAACCCAGAACGGGCCGGCCAAAAACTCTTTCAGCAACACCCAGCTGATCTACGGGAAAGTGTCGGGACTCGGCGGAGACAGCGTCTACAGCTGCGCCTGTCCCAAACTTTCGGACGGCTGCGACGACCGTTCAGCCTGGACCCAGCTGCCCAATAACGAGTGGTCCTACAATCCCTCGGACAAGACCTGGCGGATGGCTTCGGCGCTGAACGGCATCCCGCCCGGCTATTACAAGCTGGCTTTCGAGGACAGGAACAGCGGCGCTTCCACCGGTTATGTGGACCTGCAGCTTACCCCTCCGGCCGGCACCAGCTGCCGCTGGAACTCTCCGGATGCCGTAATAGGCCCCTGCGACGGTCCCTACGTCAGCGGCCAAAGGCTGAACTGCTCGGCTTCCAACAACGGGCAGTTCGTCAACACCTCGGGCACAGGCGACAGCTGCCAGGCCAGGTGGACCTGCAATTGCAATTGAATACTTCCCCGGAGCCGGGAAAAAAGCGGGGCGGACCCTCTGGTCCGCCCTCTGCATGAGCCTCGCTTTTTTCACTTACTGTTCGGGAGAGGCTCTTTCCCTAACTATAGTCTAGCTCCCGGGACGCGGTTTGGCAAGGGCCTCCGGGGTACGTATTTTTACCCGTGTATTTTGCCGTCCCGGATCTCCAGCACCCTGTCCGCGGAGCGGGCGAGTTCCAGGTTGTGGGTCACCATCACCACGGTGATGCCCTGGCCGGAGAGGTCCCGCAATATCTCCTTTATCTCGCCGGTACGGCGGCTGTCCAGGCTGCCGGTAGGCTCGTCCGCCAGCACCACTTTAGGGCCGTTGATGAGCGCCCTGGCTATGGCCACGCGCTGCATCTCACCGCCGGATAGCTCTCCCGGCAGGTGGCGGGCGCGCCGCTCAATGCCCAGCAGCCGCATGACTTCGTGGGGGGACTTGGCCGCGGGGGAACGGTAGAAAGCCCCGGGCAGCATTATATTTTCCTCCACGGTAAGCGTGGGGATGAGGTAGAACTTCTGGAACACGTAGCCGAACATCTCGCGGCGGATGCGGGTAAGTTCGGTCTCGGAAAGTTCCCTGCGTCCGCCGAAGATCTGCGCGCCGCCCACCCGGAGCGTGCCGGAGGTGGGATTGTCCAGGCAGCCTATCATATTGAGCAGCGTGGTCTTGCCGGACCCAGACGGCCCGATAATGGCCGTCAGCTCTCCGGGACCGGCTTCGAAACTTATCCCGTCCACCGCCCGGACCTCTTCCGAACCGCGCCGGTACGCCTTCACCAGGTCTGTGGCCGAAATCACGATCTCCTTGTTCATACCTGGTCTCCTTCGACGCGGATAGCGTCCAGCGGGCGCACCCTGGCCGCCCGCCAGGCCGGGTAGATCCCGCTGAGCAGCCCTCCGGCGAGTATGAGCAGGAAGGCGAAGCCGGTTATCTCGCCGTCCAGCGCCACCAGCGCGCCGTTGGGCGCGTAAGGCAGGAAGTAGCGGACCGCGGCTTCGCTCAAGCGGGCGGTGACGAAGGCTAGCCCTATGCCGGCCGCCCCGCCCAGGCCGCAGAGTATGGCGGTCTCCAGCCAGATCATCTTGAAGACGTCCAGGGGCATGGCGCCCATGCTCTTGATGATGCCGATCTCGGCATAGCGCTCCAGCACCGACATCAGGATGGTGTTGATGACACCCGCCATGGCGATGATGAGGGCGATGCCTGCTATGCCCAGCACTATCACCCGGGCGCTGTTGACCAGGTTCATGATGGTGGTCTTCACCTGCGCCATCGACACCACCTGCACGTCGGGCAGGTCGTAGAGCCGGTTCTCCAGCGCGGAAATATCGGCATCCTTCTTCACTTTGATGCCCAGGCCGGTAAGCAGGCCCCCGCGGTTGAAAAGTTTCTGCACGGCGGTGATCGGCAGGAAGATGGTGCCGTCATCCTGCGTGCCCGAGCGCTTGAGCACGCCCACCACGGTGATCTCCTGGTCCAGGCCCGGGATCAGCAGCTTGTCTCCGGCCTCGCGGGTCTCGAGTTCGGCCGCCTCGTAGCCCAGCACCGCCTCCAGGGCGGTATTGCTCTTGAACCAGCCGCCCTGCTTGAACTCCAGGTAGGGCTTCATCGGGGGGAAACTCTGCGCGTCCACGCCCAGGTAGGCCGCCACGGCGCCGTTCTCGCCCTTGTTAGGGTCGAAGACGCCGTGCATCAGCATGGGCGTGACCTTTTCCACCTCGGGATTCTTGAAAACGGTTTTAACCACTGACTCCGGCATATAGCGCAGGCCGGTGCCGCCTTTGAGCATCAGCGTGGCCGCCTCATACGGGCAGCCCTTCGCGGTCAGGAGCACCTGGAAGCCCATATTATCGATGTCGCGGTTAAGGCCCTGCTGGTAGCCCCGGTTGAAGCCCAGCAGCGTGGCCAGCACCCAGGCCGACAGCATGATGCCGCCGGCGGTGAGCGCGGTACGGACTTTTTTGCGCAGCAGGTTCTTGTAGGCTATGGCGTATACGTTCATTTTTCCTTCTTCGAGAAGACGAACTCGTCCAGCAGTATCAGGTTCTTCTTGACGGCGCGCAGCACCGCGCCGAAATCCTTCCCCGCCTTGGAGGGGGCTTTCAGCCTCTCCGGCGCGCCCTTGGCGGCAACCGGGTCATAGGGGGAGAAGTCCTTAAGGGCCAGGCCCTCGAACTGCGCCCCGAATTCTTTGGAGCGCAGGTCTTTGGCCGCGCGCGAGGTGAGTTTCTGTATATAGAAAGCTTTCACCGTGCCGGCCTTGTCCAGCGCCAGGAACACCTGGATGCCGCCGTATTCGCCTTTCTGGTTCACGCCGTGGATATAACCGACTAGTTCCTTGTTCCTGTAGATGTCGTAGAGCGTGTACGGCACGTCCATGGTCTCGTAAAGGCCCTTGAACTTGTCGCCCAGCCGCGCCTCTATCTTTTCCAGCAAAGGCTGACCGCCGGCCTGCTTTACCGAAACATAGCGGGTCTTATAGCCGGTGGAGCCCGGGAAAAGGCGCGCCACGTCGCGGTCCGGGTCGTTGAGGTCGCAGCCCACCGCGGCGAAAGCCGGAGCGGCGGCCAGCAGGGCGCAGAGCGTAAGGATGAATTTCTTCATATAGGCAGATAGTAGTACATTTGCGTCACCACCCGCCTCTCGTACATGGCGTCCTCATATTCCAGCAGACCGCGCCAGGTGAGGTACGGCGTAACGGCGTACGTAAAGCCGGCGCCGAGCGCCCAGCCCTCCATATGCTCCATGCCGGAATAGACGGCCTGCGCTTCCAGTCTAAGGCGGTTCTCCTCGAGCAGGTTCAGGCCGAGACGCCCGAGCCCGGCCAGGTAATGCATTCCGGCTTTCTCCCCGGAGCGCAGGTCGCCGCGCAGCTCCCAGCGGTCCCACAAGAGCGCCCCGTCCAGGCCGGCGGCCGTGTAGGTGCGCTCGGCGCCGTCGATCACCGTGTAACCTTCTATTTCCGGGACCTTGCCGGCCGAAGCGTAAAGGCCGACGGCGTAATTATCGCGGTTCAGCACGCCGCGCGCGGCCCGCGCCGAGGCCAGGTAATTGCCGGCGCCGCGCGGGCGCATGCCGCTGCCGGTGGTCAGGGAGACCGCGGCGTCGCCCCAGTTGGAATCGCGGCTCGCGCCGAAACCCCAGTCCCGGTCGAAGCCGTAGCCGTACATCGGCAGCGATTGGAGAAGCGCGCCATGCGTGTCGAAATAACTCTCCAGCCCGGCTGCGGGGCGGTTATGCCCGGCCCAGGCGTAGCCGAAAGGGGCGCGGAACCGGTAATAGGCGTTATAGACCTGCGGTTCCAGGCGGTTAGGCGCGTCCGGGTCCCAGGCGAGGCGCGCCTGCGCGGCCAGCGTGCCTGCGTCGCCGGAGTCGCCCGAGAACTTGCGCACCCAGTCGAAACCCAGCGAGCTCTTCTGCATGGGCTCGGCGGCGGACATCGAATGCCAGATCCCGGCCTTGTCCATGGAAGAATAGCCCGCCACGCCCTGCGCTTCCAGGAACAGCAGGCTGGACCCGGCCGCGGCCGGCAGCGGGGCCAGCAGCAGACTAAATAGTAAAGAGTACGGCGCCTTCATAGATCTTCTCCTTGCCTGTCATGATCCGGATCTTCAGTTCCCATTCGCCGGCCATCACGATGTTCACCGGCAGCAGGTAGTCGCCCTTCTTATTGAGCTGGAACTTCACCGGGCCGGAATCGTGATAGCGCATGGACGGCATACCGTACTCGCCTATCACCTCGTAAGCCGTGACCTGCGCGCCGGCCTTGTCGAACACCTGCACCTTGGCGATGGGCGTGCCGAGCTTCGGCTTTTCCGCGAAACGCCAGGTGAACCAGCCGCCGTCGGGCAGCGAGATCTTTTCGCCCGCGGAAAGCAGAGACGCGCCTTCTTCCCGCGCCGAACCGGCACTGACCGCGGGCCGGGGAGCCTCCTGCTTGCCGCAGCCGGCCAGGAAGGCCAGCACGACCAGGGAATAAAGGACCGGGGCTGTTTTTCTCATTTCATCTTTCCTTTTGTAGAACAGTTCGCGCACAAGCCCCGCAGTTCCAGCGCTGCCGGGGAAAAAGAGTTCCTGGCCGCAAGCGCGGCCACGAGCTCCTCCAGTTCCGGGGCGGCGGCCTCCGCGACCGAACCGCAGGAGGAACAGACCAGGTGCGCGTGCGGGCGGGGGGAGGCTGCCTCATACACGGCCCCGCCGTCGGCCAGTTTCACCTCTATCGCCTTGCCGCAGCCGCAAAGACATTTAAGGGACCGGTAGACCGTGGCGATCCCTATGCCGGGACTGCGCCGGAGCGCCCGGCGGTGAAGTTCCGCGGCGTTGAAGTGACCGCGCGTGCCGGCCAGGGCCGCCAGCACCGCGCGCCGCCGGCTGCTGCAGCGTTTAGCGCAGCCGCAGGAAGAGCCGGGTTGACAGTCGCATTTTTTTGTCATATGATAATGATTATCATTATTCCACATAAACTCCGGGTCTGTCAAGGCCCTGGTGTTTTAACAGGGGAAGAATGACCGCCCTGAAATTTATATAATTAATGGCGGACTTTAACGGTGGAGGAACATCACATGAAGAAAACCCTGGTATTTTCAATACTCGCCCTCGCTATAGGGACCGGCTCGGCTTTCGCCCATTGCGGCAACTGCCCCGGAGACAAGAAAGCCGAGGCCAAGACCGAAGCCAAAGCGGCCGGCCAGAAGAAAGGCCATGATTGCGGCGACTGCCCGATGCACAAGAAGCAGGGCGCCAAGAAATGCGGCGGCATGACCTGCCCCGAGAAAATGGCCGGCGCCCAGACGGTCTCCAAGAACATCGACAACGGCGTAGAAGTGACCATCACCGCCAAGGACGCCGAAACCGCGGCCAAGATACAGGAACTGGCCGTGGTGCATTACAGCCCCAAGGCCGAAAAGTGCCCCGGCTGCCCCACCACCGTGACCGGCGCCAAGACCCAGGTCGCCAACATCGAGGGCGGCGTGAAAGTCACCATTACCGGCGAGACCCCCGAAACCGTTAAGAAGATCCAGAACGCTTCAGCCAAAGAACATAAGGGCCAGGCCAAGGAACCCAAAAAGGAAGCCCGGGCCGCCAAGAAATACATGTGCGCCATGAAGTGCGTGGAAGCCGCCAAACCCGGCAAATGCCCCAAGTGCGGCATGCCCATGGAGGAGATCAAATAATGGTAGCCAGCGCCCTCAAAAAAGTCCCCTTCTTCCGCGGCCTTACGCCGCGGGAGATAAACCAGATCCTGTCCATAGCCGGAGTAAAGCATTACGCCGCCGGAGAAATGGTGTTCGCCAAGCAGGATCTGGGCAACAACTTCTTCATAGTGAAGACCGGCCGCATCAAGATCTTCACCACCGTGGGCGCGGAAAAGCGCAAGACCTTCGCGTACCTCAAGAAGGGGGACTTTTTCGGGGAAATGTCGCTCCTGGGCGGGAGGGTCCGTTCCGCCTCCGCCCAGGCCGCCGACGACTCGGAGCTCTTCGTCATCTCCAAAAAGAACTTCAAGCGCCTCATCCTCGAGAACGCGGACTTCACCCTTAAACTGCTGCACACCCTGGCCGACCGCCTCAACAAGTGCAACAAGGAAGTGGAGTCCATGCTGTTCCATAACATCCTGGGGCGGCTCGCGGAAGCTATCCTGGAACTGTCCAAGGACAAGCACACCAAGCCCGTCAAGATGGCCATAGACCAGAACGAACTCGCCCAGTACCTTGGCACCACCCGCGTCCCGGTCTGCCGCGCCATCAACACCCTCAAGCGCAGCGGCGTCATAGATTACCGCCGGGGGGAACTCATCATCCTCAACCAGGCCCGCCTGCGGTCCATAGCCGGGAACGCGCAATGAGCGTGCACTCGCTGAGAGGCTTCCGGGACCTCCTGCCGCCCGACTCCACCCGTTTCGCGGCCATCGAGGCCGCGGCCAGGGAAGTCTTCGCCCTTTACGGCTACCAGGAGCTGCGCATCCCCACCATCGAAATGAAAGAGCTCTTCGTAAAGTCCACGGGCGAGACCACGGACATAGTGGAGAAAGAGATGTACGCCTTCACCGACGGCGGCGGCCGCGAGGTCGCGGTACGCCCCGAAGGCACCCCGGGCGTGGTGCGCGCCTACATAGAACAGAACCTGAGCCAGACCGGCCGCAACGCCAAACTTTTCTACATCGGCAACATGTTCCGCGCCGAGCGCCCCCAGGCCGGCCGCTTCCGCGAGTTCGAACAGATAGGCGCCGAGCATATCGGCAACGCCGCCCCTTTCGCCGACGCCGAGACCATCACCATGCTGGTGCGCCTGCTGGAAAAGGCCGGCCTGGCGGCCTGTTCTGTGGAACTCAATTCCCTGGGCTGCGCGGAGTGCCGCAAGACCTACCGGCAGACCCTTCTGGATTACCTCAAGCAGCGCGCGGAGATGCTCTGCGAGCCCTGCCGCGGCCGCATAGAGCGCAACCCGCTGCGCGCCTTGGACTGCAAGGTGGACGGCCCGTGGCTGGCGGAGAAGGCCCCAAAACTGACCCTCTGCGCCGCCTGCGCCGAACATTTCACCCGGGTGCAGGACTTGCTCAAGATCTCAGGCGTGCCGTACAACGTAAACCCGAACCTGGTGCGCGGCCTGGACTACTACACCCGCACCGTCTTCGAAGTGCGCAGCAGCGCCCTGGGCAGCCAGGACGCCGTCTGCGGCGGCGGGCGCTACGACGATCTGGTTAAATCCATGGGCGGCCCCGCGGCCCCGGCCATCGGCTGGGCCCTCGGCGTGGACCGCCTCGCCATGCTGCTCAAGGACAAGCCTGTTGCCGACACTTCGCCCGCTGTTTTCGTGGTGTCCGCGGCCGCCGCGGCCCAGGACCAGGCCTTCCGCCTGCTGGCCGCCATGCGCGCGGGCGGCGTCAGCGCGGATTCCTCCAATTTCACGCTCAGTCTCAAGTCCCAGATGCGCTCCGCCGACAAAAGCGGCGCCGCTTACGCGCTCATCCTGGGGGAGGACGAGCTTAAAGCCGGCACCGTGGCCATAAAGCCGCTGAAACAGGCCGGGGACCAGCAGCCGGTCCCCTTCGCCGACGCACCTTCCGCCATAACTAAACTTTTGGAAGGATGACCGCCGCGGGCCCTGCCGGGGCATTGCCCTGAGCGCCCGTTGCGGAAGGGGGGCCCCGCCAACAAAGCAAGGCGGGGGGAAACCGACGCAAGGGTTTCCTCTGCCCGGGC
>JAMPXK010000004.1 GCA_023701245.1 Elusimicrobiales bacterium
ATTAAGGTTGGAGGCCGCGCCGAAATCCAGCGCGCCCTCCGCGGCGGCCGGCCCGCCGAAACAGAACACCCCGCCGCCCGGGGCGGCGCCCTCCGGCGCGGGACCGTCCAGGAAGGTTTTCCAGCCCTCGCCGGCGAAGGCCAGCAGCGGCCGGCCCGGGCCGCCGAAGATATTGGGCGGCACGTCCACGGTCAGCAGGAAATCCGAAGTGTGCTGGGTGTCTATCTCGAAGTAGCGGATGCCGTCGAGCTTCTTGTCGGAGAAGAAAAGGCGCACCGGTTTGTCGCAACCGGGAGCGTAGAAGTCCACCACCGAGCCGCGCGCGGCGAACTGCCCGCGCTCCTCCACGAAGGAGACGCGCTCGTAGCCGCCCTTTAGGAAGCGGTCCAGCACGGCGGGGCGCTCGTAATCGTAGCCCTGCTTGAAGGAGAAACGCAGGCCGGAGTACTCGGCCTCCGGCATCAGGGCCTCCACCAGCGCCTCAGGCGAGGCGATATGCACGTAGTGGCGCCCGGGCGCCGGGGAATAAAGCGCCCTCATAGCCTTGGCGCGCTCGGACAGGTCCCCGCCCCACAGGCAGACCTCGAAAGGCGGCAGGTCCTTCAGCAGGCCCGAGAGGGAATTAAAAGCGTGCAGCCAGCCGGACAGCTGGTCTTCCCCGGCGGCGCCTACCAGCAGGCAGGAGGGCGCGGCCTCGTAAGCCTTGAGGGCGAACCAGGCCTTGGCGCTGATATTGGGCGTTCCGCGTACGGACTTCGGCTCCATCAGGTTAATGATATAATTTTGGCAGGCGCCGGAGAACCTGCGTCTCGCTTATGCTCAAATGGGTGGAAATAGACCTGAAGGTGCTGGCCCGCAACGTGAGGGCCATAAAACAGGCCCTTGAACCGGGCACGGCCCTGATGGCCGTGGTGAAAGCCGACGGGTACGGCCACGGCGCGCCGGCGGTCGCCCGTGCGGCGCTGGCCGCCGGGGCAGACGCCCTGGGCGTGCTTACGGCCGGGGAAGGCGCCGCCCTGCGCGCGAGCCTGCCCCGCCCTCCCATCCACCTGCTGGCCCCGTCGCTGCCGGAAGAAGCCCGCCTGATAGTCAAAGAGCGCCTGACCCCCACCGTGGATTCGCTGCCGCTGGCGCGGGCGCTGGACAAGGCCGCGCGCGGGCCGCTGGCCTACAACCTGGACATAGACCAGGGCCTGGGCCGCTGGGGCGTGAAGCCCTCCGAGGCCCGCGCTTTCCTGGAAAAAGCCCTGAAGCTGCGCCGCGCGCGCCCCGGGTGGCTGTCGGCCCACCTGGCCTACCGGCCCGCGCAGAACATGACGGAAGCGGAAGAGAAACTTTCCGGTTTCAGCGCCCTGGCCGACGCGCTGCGCCGCCTGGCCCCCGGCCTTAAGGCGCACGCGGCCAACAGCTCCATCCTGAGCGATTTTCCCCGCTGGCAGCTGGACATGGTGCGCATCGGCAACCTGATGTACGGCATCTACCCTACGGACGTCTACAAAAAACGCCGCCAGGGCCCGCCGCTGCCGGGCCTGGGCAGGCCGTGGCAGTTCTACGCGCGGATCATTTCGGTCAGGCAAGTGAAGAAAGGCGAAACCCTGGGCTACGCCGGGGAATTCACGGCGCCGGCCGCCATGCGCGTGGCCACCATCCCCGCCGGCTACTCCGACGGCCTCACCATGGAGCCCACCGAAGGCAGCATCCGCATAACTTCCGGGTTCAGGTACTGGGGCTTGATAAACAAGAAGAAGGCCTATTTCACCGGCCGTACCGGCATAGCCCACACGCTGCTGGACGTCACCGCCGTCCCGGAAGCGCGCGTGGGCACCCCGGTGGCCCTGCACGTGCGGCGCACCGCCGCCAACGCCAACCTCCCCCGCGTTTACAAGTGAGCCGCGGGGAGCAAAGCAACCCAACTTATATTTTTTCGGCCGCGGCCTGGCCGGCCAGGTAGCCGGTGGAGAAGGCTTCCTGCAGATTGTAGCCGCCGGTGATGCCGTCGAGGTCCAGCACTTCCCCGCAGAAATAAAGCCCCGGCCGCAGGCGCGAGCCCATGGTCCGGGGATCCACTTCCTTCAAATCCACGCCGCCGCGCGTTACGGTGGCCTCCGCTATGGGGCGGGTCCGCGTAAGGCGCACGCGGAAATCGGCCAGCAGTTGCGCCACGCGCCGGCGCTCGGCCGCGGTGACGGCCGCGCACTGCTTTTCGCGCGGGATACCGCAGCGCCGCTCGAACACCGGGGCCAGCGAGGCCGGCAGCGCCGCCTTGACGTAGCTGGCGAACATTTTCCCCCCGTTGGCCGCGAAATACTCCTGTACGGCCGCGGCCGCGGCGGCGGGCGTCAGCCCGGGTTTCAGGTCCAGGGAAAGTTCCACCTTGTTGCCGGCAACGGCCAGCGCGTCGGACGCGGCGCCGCTGAGCACCAAGAGCTTTGGTCCGGACACGCCGAAATGGGTGAACAGCAGTTCCCCCCGGCCCTGCGCCGCCGGCCGGTCATTCACCAGGATGGTAAGCCCGATGTCGCGCAGCACCAGGCCCTGCAGGTCCTTTATGAAAGATTCGTCGGATTCCAGGGCGGTGAGGCCCGGCCGCGTGGGAACGATGGTATGCCCGGCTTGCCGCGCCAGGGCGTAGCCGTCTCCGGTACTGCCGGTGCCGGGGTAGGACAGGCCTCCCGTGGCCACTATCACCCTGGCGCCGCGCACCTCGCGCCCGTCGGCCAGCCGCACGCCTTCCAGCCCCCGGCTCCCAATTATCAGGGCGGCCGCCCGGCCGGTGACTTTTTCAACCCCGCCGCGGCTGACGTAACAGTTAAGCGCGTCCAGCACGCTCTGCGCCTTGTCGTCCGCCGGGAACACCTTGCCGTCTGGGTCCGTACGCACCGGCACCCCGAAAGACTTGAGGAACCCCAGCAGGTTGTCCGCGGAAAAGACGCTGAACGCCCGGTAGAGGAATTTGCCGTTGGGCCCGAAAGCGGCCACAAAGTCCTTGAGGCCGGCGCTGTTGGTGACGTTGCACCTGCCCCCGCCCGTGAGCAGCAGCTTCAGGCCGGGGCGCGGGTTCCTTTCCAGCAGCGTCACCCGCGCGCCCAGTTCCGCGGCGCGGCCGGCGGCCATAAGCCCGGCGGGACCCGCGCCCACCACCAGGACAGCGGCGGACGGGGTAGCAGGTTTTGATCTCATGTTAGGGAAAGCGGCCGGCTGCGGGAGAACCGTGAACTTTAAAGGCCGGGGGCGGCGCCTCAATGGACGGCGTCGCAGAATTCTTTGGGTTCGGTGCCCTTTATGAAGGATTCCAGGATCTTCTTTTTGCAGGTGGGCAGGGCCAGCTTGCCGGTCTCCTGGTCCACGGTGGCGAAAGTGATGCCGTCGGGCACGGGGAAGTCCCGCACCGGCTGTTCCTTAAGCACCGCTTCCATGATCTCGGTCCACCACGGCACCACCGTGCCGCCGCCGGTCCAGTCCTTCATGGGCAGGGACATGAAATCGTCGTAGCCCATCCAGGCCCCGGCGGTCAGGTCCGGCGTCATGCCTATGAACCACATATCCTTGGAGTCCTGGCTGGTGCCGGTCTTGCCGGCGATAGGCCGCCGCAGGCGGCTGGCGTAGGCGCCGGTGCCGCGCTGCACCACGCCTTTCATCATGTTCACCAGCACGTAGGAGAGCTGCGGGGAGAAACTCTCGGTCTCTTCGGGCACGGCTTCCTCCAGCACCCGGCCGGAGTTGTCGGTCACGCGCAGCACCCCGAAAGGCGCCACGTGGATGCCGCCGTTGGCGAAAGTGGAGAAGGAGCTGGCCATTTCCAGCGGCGTCACCAGCGACGTACCCAGGCCGATGGAGGGCACGGCTTCCAGGTTGCGCTTGATGCCGGCGCGGTGGCCCACGTCGGCCACCAGCGTGGGCCCCACCCGGGTCACCAGGTAGATGGAGGCCAGGTTGCGCGACAGCTCCAGCCCGCGGCGGGCGGTAATGCGGCCCTGCGTCTTGCCGTCGAAGTCGTTGGGCACCCAGATCTTGAAGTCCTTGTTGCCGATGAAAGGCTGTATGGCCAGGTCTATGGCGTACTGGTCGGTGGCGCCTTCCAGCAGGCGCCAGTCCTTGCCGTCGTAATAATACGCCATCGGCGAGTCTTCCACGATGCTCGCCGGCGTATAGCCGTTCATCAGCGCGGCCAGCCAGACGAAAGGTTTGAAGGTGGAGCCGGCCTGCCTGGCGGCCTGAGTGACGCGATTGAACTTGCTGTCGCGGTAGTTGCGGCCGCCTATCATGGCCTTGATGGCCCCGGTCCTGTTGTCGAGGATGACGAACCCGCCCTGCAGGGGAACCGAGGATTTTTCAACGCCGTCGGCCGTCTCGGGGGCCGGCGCCGCGGCCCGGTTCTTGGCGGCGTCCTGGTCGTACTTGGCCAGGTGCTTCTCCATGATCTCCTCGGCGGGGATCTGCATGGACAGGTCCAGCGTGGTGTAGATCTTCATGCCGCCCTTCCACAGCTGGGCTATGCCGTAGCGGGGCTCCAGCTGCTGGCGCACGTATTCCACGAAGTAGGCCGCGTGGCTGGCGAAAAGGGTGGACTTCTCGGTGGGGATGGGCTCGGCTTCGGCGGCCTCGGCCTCTTTGGCGTCTATGAACTTTTCCGCCAGCATGCGCTGCAGCACCAGGCGGCGGCGCTGCTTGGCCCGTTCCGGGTTATTGAAAGGGGAGAACCGCTCCGGCGAGGGGATAAGGCCGGTCAGCAGGGCGCATTCGCCCAGCGTCATTTCGCCCACGTCCTTGCCGAAGTAGAGCTTGGAGGCGGACTGCACGCCGTACACGCCGCTGCCGAAGTAGATCTGGTTGAGGTACAGCGCCAGGATCTCGGCCTTGGAGAAGTTGCGCTCTATCTGCAGCGCCAGGATCATCTCCTTGAGCTTGCGGCTGATGGTCTTTTCCGGCTTGAGGAAGATAAGCTTGGACAACTGCTGGGTAAGCGTGGACCCGCCCTGGGCGCTGCGGCGGTGCAGGATGTCGCGCATGAGCGCCCGCATGATGCCGCGCGGCGAGATGCCCCAGTGGCGGAAGAAGTTCTGGTCTTCCATGGCTATCACGGCGTTCTGCATGTCCACCGGGATGCGCGACAGCGGCAGGATGGCCCGCTTCTCCACGGAGAATTCCGCTATGACCTGGTTGTTGATATCGTAAACGTAGGTGGTAAGGGAAGGAGTGTATTCGTCGAGCTTGTCCACGGAGGGGATATCGGACAGCACCTTGCGCATCATCAGCCCCGCGACGAGGATGATCAGGGCGGACAGCACCCCGACCGTGTAAACGGCCTTCAGCACCAGCTCGCGCGCGGTGAGGCCGTCAAGGTAATCCAGGAACCTGCGCAGAAACTCCATTCCCCAATTATATAACAACCCCCGCCCCCCCCGCGAGGCCGCGGCGCGCTCGGCGATTGCCCGGCGTCGGGGTAAAATGATAAATTCATAGGCATATGAGAAAACTCCTTTTACCGGTTCTCGCGGCTATGCTCGCCGCCGCCTGCAGCGGGCAGGACGGCAAAGTTGTGGCCAAAATAGGCTCGGAGAAGATCACCGAGGCCTACCTGCAGCAGAAATTCATGGAGATCAGCCCCTCCGCCCAGGCGTACCTGGCCACCAAGCCCGGCCGCCGGCAGTTCCTGGACGTGCTCATTCACGAGCGCCTTATGCTGCTGGCCGCCCGCAAGAGCCGCGTGGCCGGAGACAAGGACTACAAGGCCCGCGTAAAGCAGAAAGAGGCCGAGATGAAGGAAATGCTGCAGGAGTACCGCGACTTCACCCTGACCAAGATGTGGGTGGAGAACATGCGCGACGGCGAGCTTAAGGTGACCGACGCCGAAGTGCTGGAATACTACGAAAAGTACCCCTACAAGGTGACGCTGGCCCACATCCTCATGCCCAGCTACGAGGAAGCAGAAAAGGTGATCCGCAAGATCAAGGCCGGGGCGGACTTCGACCGGGCGGCCAAGGAATTCTCCCTGGACAAGGAGACCGTGCGCCTGCCGCCGGTCATGTTCGGCGAGTTCATGCCCGAGCTGGAGGACATGGCCTTCAAGATGCGGGTGGGCGAAGTGCAGGGCATAGTGAAGACGCCGCTGGGCTACCACATCCTCAAGAAGCTCTCGCAGGAACGCACCACGCGCGACCAGGCCGTGGACCGCGTGCGCAAGATACTGGAGAAGAAAAAATTCGACGCCTACCTGGCCAAGTTCCAGGAGAAAGCCAAAGTGGAGGTTCTGGATGAAAACTATAAATAAGCTCGTTATCGCGGCGGCTATGCTCGCCTGCGCGCGGCCGGCGGCGGCCGCGGTGGTGGAAGAACTGGCGGCCCGGGTGAACAACGAACCCGTCACCGTCTCCGAATACAAGCGCACCAAGGAGGCCCTGGCGGAGCAGTACGCCGCGGCCATGCCCGACTTCTTCAAGCAGAAGGACGCCGACGCGCAGCTGGCCAAGTCCGCCCTGGACAAGCTGGTGGACGAGGCCCTGCTGCGGCAGAAGGCCGACGCGCTGAAGATAAAGGTTTACGAGCGCGAACTGGAGAACGGCGTGGGTGAGATCCGCAAGCGCTTCTCCCGCTCCCCCTCCGGCGAGGCCCTGGCCCCCGAAAAGGCCGAAGCGGCCTTCCGCGAGGAGCTCAAGCGCGAAGGCGTGACCATGGAAGAGTTCCGCGAACGCATCCGCAAGCAGCTGATGGTACAGAAGCTGGTGCAGGACACCATCCGCACCCGCGCCAAGATGCCCGGCGAGAACGAGACCCGCGCCTACTACGAGAACATCCTGCTGGTCCTCAGGGGCGAGGAGGCCAAAGTGACCGGCCTCGACGAAGAAGCCCGGCAGGACCTGCTGGCCGTGGCCGGCCGCTTCAAGGAACTTACCGCCGAGCGCCTGCGCCTGCGCCATATCCTCATAAAGACCGCCGAGAACGCCTCCCCCGAGGCCAAAAAAGCGGCCCAGGGCAAGGCCCAGGCCGTGCGCAAGGACCTGGACAAGGCGCTGGACTTCGACGAGGCCGTGGAGAAGAATTCCGACGATATAGAAAGCGCCAAGCGCGCCGGGGACCTGGGCTACATCGTAAAGGGCATGCTGCCCCCCGAGGTGGAGGCCGTGGCCTTCAAGATGCAGGTGGGCGACAACTCCCAGCCGGTGGAGAGCAAGTTCGGCTGGCATATCCTGCGCCTGGAAGAGAAGCGCGCCGCGCAGAAACTGCGCTACGAAGCCGTGCGCGACGACCTGGAGCAGGTGCTCTCCCAGAATTCCTTCGCCACCGAGCTGGGCGCCTACATAAAGGAACTCCGCAAGGACGCCAAGATCCAGATCTTCCTGGACGAGAAAAAGTAACCCGCAGGGCGGGAGGGGCCCGGCCCCTCCCGCGCCCTTTTGTGAAACCCTCCATCCTGATAACCGCCGGCGATCCCCTGGGGATAGGCCCTGAAATAACGGTGAAAGCGCTGCGCGCCGCCCGGGTGCGCCGCGCCTGCGCGCCGTTCGTGATAGGCGACACGGCGGCCCTGCGCCGCGCCGGCTGGACGCCCGCCCTGTGCCCCCTGATCCCGGCCGACGCGGCCGGGCTGGCTTCCCTGCGCCCGCGCCCCACCGCGGCCGGCGGCAGGGCTTCGCTCGCGGCGGTGCTGCTGGCGGTGAAGCTGATGCGGTCCGGTTTTTTCCAGGCGCTGGTGACGGCGCCGGTCTCCAAGGAGGCCTGGGCGCTGGCCGGCGCGCCCGCGCCCGCCCACACGGACCTGCTGCGCCTGCTGGAGCGGCGCGAACCGCTCATGCTGTTCTCCCGCGGCCGGGTCAACGCGGCCCTGGTGACGGAGCACACGCCGGTAAAAGACCTCAGCCGGCGGCTGACCGCCAAACTCGTGGAGCAAAAGGCCGCGCTGTTCGCGGCGGCCCTGCGCGCGCTGGGCCGCAAGCGGCCCGCCATAACGCTCTGCGCCCTCAACCCCCACGCCGGCGACGGCGGGGTGCTGGGCCGCGAGGAAATACGGGTCCTGCGGCCGGCCGCGGCCGCCCTGCGCCGGCGCGGCCTGGACATTTCCGACCCGCTGCCTTCCGACGCGGCCTGGGCCGCTCATCTGCGGGGCCGCGGCGACGGCCTGCTGGCCCTTTACCACGACCAGGCGCTGGCGCCGCTTAAAGTGGCTCCCGGCGCGGCCCCCGCCGTGCACTGGACCTGGGGGCTGTCCTTCATCCGGACCTCCCCGGCCCACGGCACGGCTTTCGATATAGCCGGCAGGAACAAGGCAGACGCCGCCGGCATGACCGAAGCCGTACTTTTCGCCGCCAGGCTGGCGCGCCCCCATCTATGACAGAACTTATAGGATACCTGGCTTCCGCCCTGGTGGCTTTCTCCCTGCTTACCAGCAACGTCCTGCGCCTGCGCGTGCTCAACCTCGCGGGCGCGGCGGTCTTCGTGCTTTACGCCGGGCTCACCCGCGCCTGGCCGGTGCTGGCCGTCAACCTCTTCGTGGCCGGCATAGACCTGTGGCACATAGTCAGCCTGAAGGCCAAGAAGGACATCTTCAAACTGATGGAAGTTAAGACCGACGACCCGCTGCTCAAGAACTTCCTGGCCTACCACGCGCGCGGCATCTGGCAGTTCTTCCCGGATTTCGACCTGGCCGCCGTAAAGGAGCCGCGCTGCGTCTTCATACTGCGCAACCTGCTGCCGGTGGGCCTGTTCATCTACGCCCAGGAAAAGCCCGCCCTGCGCGTGCACCTGGATTACGTGGCCGAGGATTACCGCGACCTCAAGAGCGCCCGCTACCTGTTCACCAGGCCGCAGAACGCCGAGACCTTCGAAGGGTTCACGGATTTCGTGGCGGTAAGCAACTCCGCCCTGCACGCGGATTACCTGCGCAGGGTTGGTTTTACCGAAGAAAAGAAGGGTTTTTTCCGCAAGAAGATCCAGGCCTAGCGGCTACGGCACCTGGCTCAGCCTGACCTTAAGACCTCCGGGGATGACCGCCCCGGAATAAAAATCATGTTGGGAGTTCTCGGCGCCGGCGGCCATGGCCAGCGGGTCCACCCGGTAGCTGATCACCACTTCCCGTGCGGCTTTTTCCACCTTTACTATCTTGAAGATGCCGTTGGGCAGTTCGGAGACCGACACCAGCACCACCACCAGGTCCCTGGAGAAATCCGGCGCGGCGAAAGACGAGGGGACCGGCTTCAGGCCCGCGGCGGCTTCGGGGTTGGCGCTGCATTTGCGCGAGGCGGTAAAGGCGGCCCACGTTTCCGAACTTTTAAAAAGCTTGTAGTCCACGGGGGCTTTCAGCAGGGTCACCCCTTCCTGCCCGGGCCGGCGGCCCAGCTCGGGCATGGACGAACCGGCCAGGCTGGGTTCTTTGCCCGGGTCCAGGCCTATGCTCACCTTCTTGCCCAGGTCCGACTCCTTGAGCGAGACCGGGGCGGGCTTGTTCTTGTCGCCGCCGCTCAGTTCGCCCAGCATTTCCATCATGCCCTTAGGTTCCTCCACCACGCCGCCAAAAGCCTTTTCCTTGACCAGCATGATGGCGCCTTCGGTCTTTACGGCCGCGGTGGACAGGCCCTGCCTGTAGGAGGGTATCATGGAGGCCCGGGGGGAGGCGCCCTGCCTGGCGGCGGCCAGCGCTTCCTGGGCCGCGGCTTCGGCGCTGGCGGCCTTGGGACCTTCCTGGCCGGGCAGGTCCAGGCGGCGGCCGGCCAGGCTGCCGAAGAAATTCACCAGCATCAGCAGGCTGAAAACCACGATAAGCCCGGAAAAAAGATAGATGAGGGTGCGCAGCAGCCTGGTATCCATAGACGCAATTGTACAATTTCCGCCGCCGCCGCACCCACAAAGTATTTAACTATTAGTTATTATTTCCGTAACAGCCCTCGGGTAGAATTATATAGTCATACAGGTATAATTCCTTTTCAGCCCGGTTCAAGCCGCGGCTATATGGAGACAGCGCTATGAAATATTGGGCATACGTCAATAACGAGATCCTCGGCCCCTTCGAAAAAGAGAAACTGCTGGAGCTGCCGTCTTTCTCGCCCTCCCTGCTGGTCTGCCCCCAGACCCCGGTAGGGGAAAAGACCGAGGACTGGAAGGAAACCTCCTCCTACCCGGAACTTTCAGCGCTCATAGCCTCCGGCGGCGGCGCCCCCAAGGCGGCCGACGCGCCCGCCCCGGGCGGAGAGACCCAGAAGCCCCTGCCCTCGCCCTCCGCGGCCACCGTGGCCTTCAAACCCCTTACCGCTTCCTCCATAGACCCGGTTGCCCCTTCGGACCATCATAAGATCGGCGGGGTGGACATTCCCTCCAACCGCCTGAGCAAGAGCGCCGGGGCGGCGCCCGCCCCCGAAGCCGCCCCCGTACCCAATAACGCGGCCAGTTTCGACCCGGTCTCGCTTTCCCAGATAGGCCACAAAGCGGAAGCCGCCTCCCCCGCTCCGGCTCAGGAACAGGGCCGGCCTCCGGAAATGGAAACTTTCACCCAGGCCACCTCCGCCCAGATAGGCGCCGCCCGCCCCCCTGAAATGGAGACTTTCGCCAGGCCCGCCTCTTTACAGGGGCAGCCCGCAGAGGCCCAGCCTCCGGCGGCCGGCATAGAACCGCAGGCCTCTCCCTTCGCCGCGCAGGCGCCGGCCCCGCAAGCCCAGGCCGCCGCGGCCCCCGCCGCTTCTTCCGGGATAGACGCGGCCCTGCTGCGCAAACTGGAAGCCATGGAGAAGAACGTGGTTTCCCGCCAGGACATGGCCACCATGGTGGACCCGCTGCGCATGAAGCTGGAGCAGATGGGCGAAGTGATCTCTTCCATGAAGAACCAGCAGTTCCAGCGCGAGATCATGGACAAGCTGGCCTACCTGGAGAACGCGCTGGGCGATATTAAAGCCGGCATGAAGCAGGGCGCCGCCCCGGTCCAGGCCTCCATAGCCCCGGCGCCGGTAAAGGAAGCACCCGCGGCCACGGTTTTCGGCGTTAAGCCGGCCGCGGCCCAGAAGCCCAAGGCCGAAGTTCCGCCCCCCGCCAATATAGTGGACACCGGCAGCAAGCGTTCCAAACTGCCGGACCTGTTGAAAAAATCCGGTCGCCTGCTGGTCACTCTGGCGCTGCTGGCGGCCGTGGCGCTGGGCGCTGTGATAGGCCTTAAGAATTTCGGCATCTTCGACGCCACAGGCTTCATACCGTTCCCCCTGCCCTTCGTGGCGGCCGCGCCCGCCAAGCAGGAGCCGCAACAGCCGGCGGCGCAGGAGCCCCAGGCGCAGCCGCCGGCGGAACCGGCGCAGCCCGCGGAACCGGCGCAGCCCCCGGCCAAGGACATTTCCCCGGAGATAGTCTACTTCACGCGCACCTATAAATTGGCCGCGAACGGCCCCACCCTGGAAGACAAACTGGTGGAGTTCTGCCAGGCCGCCGGCGGCGACTATGGCCGCGTTGACTGGCAGGTAAAGCAGGGCGTGGAGGGTATTTTCGAGATCGCGGCCGTGGTGCCCGCCGGCAACAGCAGCCTGTCTTTCACCTTCGTGGCGGACTACAATAAAAAGACGCTGCTGCCCGCCGACGAGCGCGGCAAGCAGGCGCTGGACGCGGTGGCCGGCAAAAGCCCGCAAAAACAGGCCGGGGCCGCCAAAGGCAAAGCCGCGCCCGCGCGCCAGGCCCGCAGGGCGGCGCCCAGGAAGGCCGCCCCGGTGGTAAAAAAGGCCGCCCCGGCGCCCAAGAAGGCGGCGCCGGCGGAAGAAGACGAATACGAATATGAGTACGAGGAGGAGGAATAGCGGCAGCCGCTATCCACCAAAGGACCCCCGCCGCCCGGCGGGGGTTCTACTTTCTGGCGGTAGTAAGGCGGCGGCGGGCGGCCCGGCCGCGCCAGGCTATGGCCACCAGTTCCTTAAGCACCCGCTGCGGCTTCAGGCCTGTCTGGGCCCACAGCCGCGGGTAAAGGCTGTGCGAGGTGAAACCCGGCAGAGTGTTGATCTCGCAGAACCAGGCCCTGTTCACGTTCTTCGGGTCCACAAAAAAGTCTATCCGGGCCATGCCGGAACCGCCCAGCGCCAGGAAGATCTTTACGGCCAGGGCCCGTAGCTTCCCGGAAACGGCGGCGGGCAGCGGGGCCGGCAGCAGGAAGTCCATGCCGTCGTCGTCCAGGTATTTGGCCTCGTAGTCGAAAAACTCGTGTTTGCCCTTGGGCACCACTTCGCCGCAAACGCTGGCCTTGGCCCCCGCCGGGGACCCCAGCACCCCGCAGACTATCTCGCGGGCCCGGTCTATGCCCTTTTCTATCATTACCGCCGTGTCGAAGCGGAAAGCGTTGAGCACCGCCGGGCGCAGGTCCGCCGCTTTCTTTACCTTGGAGACGCCCACGGAAGAGCCCTGCGCCACCGGCTTTACGAACAGCGGGAAGCCCAGGCGCGCGGCCTGCCTGAGCAGAGGGGCCATAGCGGCCTTCTGGTGGGCGCGGATCACCACGTGCGGCAGCACCGGCACGCCGTCCAGGGCCGCCAGTTCCTTGGAGATCACCTTGTCCATCCCCACGGCCGACGCGGTAACGCCGCAGCCGGCATAGGGCAGTTCCAGCAGTTCCAGCAGGCCCTGCAGCACGCCGTCCTCACCGGTGGAACCGTGGATGATAGGGAACAGGGCGTCGGGCCGCACGCGGCCGCCGCCTTGTTTGAGAAAGCAGCCCGCGGCCAGCGAAGGCTCCAGCACAGGACCCTTCAGCGGGCGCCCGGCCTGCAGGTCCTTCATGGCGGCCAGCCGCCAGCCGCCGGCGCGCGGCGCGTAGATGGGCATTGGCAGGAAGCCCGCCTTGCGCAGGCCCGCGCAGACCGTCTTGGCGGATTCTATGGACACCTCGTGCTCGGGCGACCGGCCGCCGAAAATTACGCCTATTTTCTTTTTCATGACGAAGTTCTCCGTTGCTAGCGTTCTATTATACCGCCGCCGAGCACCCTGCTGCCGGCGTAAAAAACCGCGGACTGGCCCGGCGCCACCGCGAACTGCGGTTCGTCGAGCTTTACCCGCACCCGGCCGCCCGGGCCCGCCGTCACCAGGCAGGCGGCGGGTTTATGGTGGTAGCGGATCTGCACGGCGCTCCTGAAGTCCCCCTCCGCCCGAGGCTCCAGCCAGTTGAGGTCCCTGACCCAAAAAGAATCGGACCGGGCCGCCGCCAGGGGGCCCATAACCACTTCGTTCGTCCGCGGGCGCAATTCGGTCACGTAGAGGCGCGCCCCGCCCTGCACACCCGTGCCGCGGCGCTGGCCGGGCGTAAAATTAAAGAAGCCGTTGTGCTTGCCTATGCGCCGGCCGGCCAGGTCCACTATATACCCCGGGCGCGGTTTTACGCCGGCGTACTTGCGCAGGTACTGGTCGTAATTGCCCTCGGTCACAAAACAGATGTCGTTGGATTCCGGCTCCGAGGCGCTGGGCAGGCCGAAGTCGGCCGCCGCCTTGCGCACTTCTTTCTTGGTCATGTTCCCCAGCGGGAACAGCACCTGTTCCAGCTGCTCCCGGCGCAGGCAGTAGAGGAAATAGCTCTGGTCCTTGAGCGGGTCGGCGCCGCGGTAAAGCCCCCAATTGCCGGCCGCTTTCTTTATGACGGCGTAATGGCCGGTGGCCAGCGCGTCGGCGCCCAGGGACCGCGCGATATCGAAGAGGTAGGAGAACTTGAGGTGGCGGTTGCACTCCACGCAGGGGTTGGGGGTGGAGCCGGCCAGGTAGCCGCGCACGAAGTCGTCTATGACGGTCCTGGAAAAAAGGCCCTGCGCGCTCTTGAAATAATGGCGTATGCCTACGGCCTGCGCCGAGGCGCGGGCCTTGGCGGCGCTGTCCGCCCCGCCGCAGCACTTCACCGCGTCGCGGCGCTCCGCGAACAGCCGCAGCGTGACGCCTATGACCTCATGCCCCTCGGCCTTCAGCAGGGCCGCGGTCACGGACGAATCCACTCCGCCGGACATGGCTACCACCACTTTTTTCTTCATATGCCGTTTACTATTCTAATAAATAAAAAAGAGGGCCGGAGGGCCCTCTTTTCACGCCGCGCGCCGCGGCTACTGGCCGAAATCGAAACCTTTGAACAGGTCTTCTTCCGCCTTGTCGCCTCCGGCCGGCTGCGCCGGAGTATTCTCGGCGGGTTTTACCGGCTCGGGCCCCCTGGACCCGGGCAGCACCTGCAGGCGGCCGCGGCCTTCGCCCACCGGCTGCACTATCACCTTGCGCACGCCTTCCGCGAAAGCGAGGAACCCGGTATCCATGTTGTAGTACATCCGGAAAGGGGACTCCTTCATCTGCGGCTCGTAGGCCTTGCCCAGGTTTATCTTCTGCTGGTCCCAGCCGGGGTTGTACACCAGCTTGCCGCGCACGTCCACCTCGCCGTCCACCACCGGCAGGGAAAAATGGATCTTGTAGAGGCCCATGGTGTCGCTGATGCCGGGCGCGAAGGACAGGTTTATCTGGGCATTGGCGTTCTCTTCGGGGGCGGCCTCAAGGCCGTCAGTGACCTCGGCCGCGCCGGTCTTGGACTTGCCGGTGTCGGGCTGCACCTTTACGGTGACGCCCTCTATGGGGTTGCCCTGGTAATCGGTCACCACGCCCTGGATGTTGCCGTCCAGGAACATACCCATCTTCACGGTGGAGAAGAAGAGCATTTCGCGCTTGCCCATCACCTTCTTGGTCAGCGACAGGTCTCCCACGCGGGAGTCCGTGTAATCCACCACCTTGAGCTTTTTAAACCCGCCGCAGCCGGCCAGGGCCGGCAGCAGCAGCAGCGTGACTAGAAATCTGGTCTTGTTCATAGCGTTCTCCCTCGCGGGATCAGTTTCCGCCTTCGGCGGCAGCGGCTTCGGCCGCGGGTTCTTCGGCGGCGGGCGCCTCGCCTTCGGGCGCGGGCGCGTTCTCGAGCGGCGCCGGGGGCTGGGCATTGGGCTCCGGCGGCTTAAGTTCGCCCGCTCCGGGCTTGGGCGGGGCCATACCGGGCGCGTCGGGGTAAGGATTGTTCTTGATGAAGAACACTACCCGCCGGTTCTTCTTCCTGTTCAATTCGTTGTCGTTGGGCACTATCGGGTGGTACTCGCCGTAGCCTACCGCGGCCAGGTGCTTGGGCGGGAAACTCTCCCCCAGCAGGGATTTGACCACGCTGGTGGCGCGCGCCGTGGAAAGCTCCCAGTTGGAAGCGAACTGCTTGGTGGCTATCGGGACATTGTCGGTGTGGCCTTCCACTATGATATCGTGCTTTTCGGCCAGCTTCAGCAGCACCGGGCTGATCTTGTCCAGCTGGGACTTCATCTGGTCGGTCAGTTCGGCGCGGCCGCTCTCGAAGAAGGCCACCTGGCTCTGTTCTTCCAGGGTGATGCGCATGCCTTCCTTGTCCATCTGCACCTGCCCGGCCATCTTGCCCTCTTTGATCATCTCCTGGATCTGCTCCTGCGCCTTCTGCATGTCCTTGTTGAGGGCGGCGGACAGGGCGTAAAGGATGACGAAGAAGCAGACCAGCTCGGTCATGAGGTCGGCGTAGTTGACCATCCACGGCGGGGCGGGGTGGCCTATCGCGGCCACCCTGGAGTCGTCCTCCGGGATCATCCCTTTTACTCTTATAGCCATACGGGGTTAAAGCTCAGGCCGCGGCCCCTTCTTTTTTCACGCTCTTGCGCTTTTCGGGTTCCAGGTAAGCTTTCAAATTGGCTTCCACCACGCTCGGGGTGGCGCCGCTCTGCAGCAGCAGCACGCCGCGGATGATGATCTCTTTTACGAAGAGTTCTTCTTCGGAGCGGTGCTTGAGCTTGCCGGCCATGGGCAGGAACAGCCAGTAGCCGGACCCCAGGCCGTAGAACGCGGCCGCCAGTGCCAGGGCCATGCGCCGCGGCACCTGGGCCACATCGTCGATGGAGGAAAGCATCAGGATCATGCCCAGCACCGTGCCGATGATGCCGAACGCCGGGGCGTAAGTGCCCAGGGCGTTGAAGATCTCGCGGCCGGCCTTATGGCGCTCGCGGATGAAGTCCAGTTCGGTCTCGAGCATGTTGCGGATGAACTCGTGGTCGGCGCCGTCGATGACCAGCTGGACGGCGCGCTTGAGGAAGTCGTTGTCGATGCTCTTGGCGTCGGCTTCCAGCGCCAGGAAGCCTTCTTTCTTGGCCTTCTGGGACAGGGAGACGAAGGTGGAGACCAGCTTGGAAGTGTCTTCGCCCTTGGAGGCCATGACCTTCTTGAGCACCTTGCCCGTGCCGATGACGGAGGAGAGCGGGAAATTGACCAGCAGCGCGCATAACGTGCCGCCCATGACCACCAGGAAGGCTTCCACGTTGAGGAACGGCTTGAAGCCGGCCATGCCTTCGCCCAGGTAGACCGAGGCCACCACGAAGCCGAAAAAGACCACTATGCCGCTTAATGTCGCGATATCCATTTTAAACCCTCAGGCTCACTTCTTCTCGAAACCTTCCAGCGGGTTGACGCAGCGCCGCTCGGCGTACACCTGCTTCTTGTACTCCACTATCTTAGCGATGACGGAGTCCACGGAATCCCTTACCAGGAAGCGGTTGCCGGTGGCGAGGTTAAGCACCGTGTCGGGCGACGCCTCCACGCTCTCTATAAGCTCGGCGTTCACCACTACCAGCGTCCCGTTGAGTTTTTCGAGTTTTATCATTGGAATAAATTATACTTAAAATTAACCGGCCTAAATGAAGGCGGGGCAGGTAAGGCCTCCCCCCCGTTGCCCCGCCGAGAGCGCCAGACCGTTACTTCTTGCCTTTAAGAGCCCACTTTATCCTGTCGCCGAGGGAATTTTCCAGTTCTTTGTACTTCGCCAGTTCCGCGTTGGCGGCCGCCAGCTGGGCCGCGTCGGCCTCGCGCTGCGCGTCGGCCGCGGCCTGCGTGCTGACCATGAGGGAGTGCTCGGCCTCGAAAGCCGCCGCGGTCTCCTGGGCCTGCATTTCCAGCTGCTGGATCTTCTGCTTGAGGAAGAGGAGTTCGGACTCGAAGCGGGCGCGGTTCTCGCTCTCGGTCCTGAAAGCGGCTTCGCGGGCCAGGAGGTTCTCGGCGCTGCGGGCGGCCTGCGCGTCGGAGGCGTTCTTCTGGGCGGCCAGCACGGAGTACTGTTCGCGCAGGGCGGCCACTTCCTCCACCATGCGCTGGCGCTCGGCTTCCATGGCGCGGACGTACTTGTCGGTCTCGGCCTTCTGGGCCGAAGCCGCGGACACGGAGTTGGCCAGGAGGCTGGCTTCCGCCTCGGCCCTCTGCAGGCGGGCCTGGAATTCTTTCTCTTTTTCGGCCACCGCGTTCTCGAAATCGGTGGAGATGGTGGAGAGGCGGCGGTTCTCGAGGGCGTGCTTGAGGCCGGCGGCCTGCGCGGCGGCCAGGGCTTCGCGGGTCTCCTTGAGCTGGCCGGCGTATTCGGCCTCCAGCTGGCGCCGCAGGGCGGCTTTTTCCTCTTCGGCGGCGTTCTCGTACTTGCTGCGCAGCTGGGAAAGTTTGGTATCGAATTCCGCCTGGCGCTCGGCCACGGCCCTGTCGGCCTCTTCGCGGGCGGCGCTCTTGACCGCGGCGATCTCGTTCTGGCGGGCGGCGTTTATCCTGGAAATTTCTTCCTGGTGGACGCGCACTATGTCGGCGGTCTCTTCCGCGTGCTTGCGGGCCATTTCCGCCGCGTAGCCGTTCTTGACGCGGTCTATCTCGGCGCGCAGGCGCTTGGCCTGCTCTTCCAGCTCGCCCTGGTGGGAGGCCTTTATGGCGTCGTTCTCGCTCTTGAGGCGCTTGATCTCCTCCATCTGGGCGGCCATGTTCTGGGCCAGCTGCATCTTCTCCAGGCGCAGCTGCCCGCGCTCCTTGTCGAGCACGGCGTTGATGGCCTGCACCCGGGAGATAAAGCCTTTCATCTTCATCAGTTCGGAAAGGGCGCGCACCTTCTCGCCCGACACGTCGGCCAGGACCTTGTCCTTCTCCTGCAGCTGGACCTCGAAGCGGTTCTGGAGCTGGCGCAGCTCCTCGTTCTTCTCGGCGTTCTTGCGGTCGGAGAGGGAACCGATCTCCGCCTGGAGCCGGCCCATCTCCTTCTGGAGCTTCTCTATCTCGAAATTGTTCTTTTCCTCGCGCAGCTTGGCCTCGCCTATGACGGCGGCCTCGCGGGCGCGCAGCTGGATATTGTCGGCCTTCAGTTCGGCCAGCTCGCGTTCCTTCTCGGGAATGACCTTTATATAGGACTCTATGGAGGCCTTCTCGCGCTCGGCGCGGGCCACTTCGTCGCGCATCTTGGAGACGTCGCGCTCCAGCATGGATTTCTCCATGGACACCTTGCGGAATTCGTCTTCGGTCTCGCGCAGCTTGGTATCGGCGTACTTGAGCTGGCCGATTACCGCCTCGCGCGAGGCGATCTCTTTCTGCCACTGGGCCTTCTCGTCCAGCCAGCGGCGCTCCATCTCCTGGAGGCGGTAGATAAAATGGCCTTCCACGTCCTTGCCCTGGGTCTCGCGCTCGGCCATCTGGTTCTTGAGCGTCTGCATCCAGGTCTCGCGCTCCTGCGCCAGACGGGTTTCCAGTTCCTTGATCTTGCTCTTGAGGCCCAGCCGCTCCTCTTCCACTTCGTGGTCGCGGCGGTCGCGGCGCATCTTCTCCTGGATGTCCTTGAGGGAGGACTCCACGCGCGAGGACAGGGCTTCGTCCTGCTGGTTCTTCAGGGTGGCCAGCAGGGCCTTTTCCTTCTCCTGCGAAAGCGTCTTCTCCATTTCGGAGATCTTCTTCTCCAGTTTGTCCTTCTCTTCCTGCATGCGCTTGGCCTCTTCGGCCGCGGCGTCGCGCGCGGGGGCCGCGGGCGCCTGGGGCTGGGCGAACTGGGGGGCAAAGGGGGCCTGGGGCATCCCGGGCGAGGGCATGGCGCCGAAGGAGGGCGCGGCGGGCGGCAAAGAAGGTTTCCCCCCCATCGGCGGGAGGTTGGGCTTGAACATGCCGGGAGGAAGCGGGGGCATGCCGGGTTTGTTTATCTTCTTTTCGTCTGCCATATGATCAAAAGTTAAGCTCTGGTTTCCTACCCATATTCTAAAAAAACGCGGTTTCCATTTAGTTACAAGATTGTTAACAATTAGGGACGTTGTTGACTATTTGACTTCTTTACAGAATAGGTCGCTTCATCCCAGCTTTGCCGCAAAAGAAGTCAAATAGTCAACAACGTCCCTCCTACCGGCCCACCTGCTGCTTGAAGCCGGCCAGCCATTCGGAGGCGGCGGGGTCGCCGGACAGGGCGGCGTACTTTTCATAGGCCGCCAGGGCTTCGTCCACGCGCTGCAGGGAATAGTAGACCGTGCCCAGGTACTGCCAGGCGGACGCGTCCCCGGGGTTCTGCGACGAGGCGTATTCCAGGTACTGCAGCGCCTCCGGCAGCTTGCCCTGGTTGTAAAGGTCCACGCCGGCGGCCAGGTATTGCGCGGCCTGGGCGGCGGCTTCGGCGGAAGGCCCCGCGGGAACCTCCTCTTTGGGAGCCGACATGCTCTCGAACTTTCTGCGGCGCTCGTCTCCGGAGGACATCTCCGCGCCGTCTATGATATAGACTTCCTGCGTATTGCCCTGGCGCACGTTGATCTTGCCCTCCGACTCCAGGGTCTTCACGGCGTCCAGGATCTTGGTCTGCGCCTCGTCCTGCAGGGCGGGCGTGATGTCGCCGGAGTACTCCATGATCTCCTTGATGGCGTTGACGGCGCCCTGCGACATGTTGGCGAAGAACTTGTTGACGATGGCCGGGTCCGCCTTGGACACGGCGCGGGCGATGTCCTCGTTGGAAAGAGCGCGGATGATGGTCTGCATGTCGCGGTCCGGGAAATTCACGATATCCTCGAACATCAGCACGATGCGCTTGACCTTCTCGTAGATGTCGGGCTTCTGGGTCTTGAGGTACTCTATGATGTTCTTGCGGGTGGCCGGGTCCGAATCGTCCAGCATCTTTACCAGGCGCTCTATGCCGCCCATCACGAAGTCCACGTTCTCCTTTATATCCTTATCTATGGCGTCTATCTGCTCGCGCGTAGCCTGCCGCACGGTCAGCGCCTCCAGCGCCACGCGGCTCTGCATCTCCACCGGCAGCATGGAAAGGGCCTGGCGGGACAGGTCAGGCTTAAGGTAGCTCAGCACCACGGCTATCACCCACGGGTCCTCTTTGCGCAGCAGGAACAGGTAGATGAGCCGCTTGAGGTTTTCCTCGTTCAGGTACGTAAAAGGCTCGAATTTCTTCATACTCTCGTCCTCGTCTTCCTTCGCCTCCGCTTCCTTCTGCAGGAAATTCATGTCTATGCTCTGGTGGCCTTCGGTCTCTTCCTTCCCCTCATCCTCGCCGCCGCCACCGCCCCCTTCCTCCCGCTTGTCCTCTATATTGACCTCGGCCCCCGGCTTGGCCAGCAGCGCCTTGATGTATTTGCGGAAAAAGCCCCAGAGCGGCCCGAAAAGGAACAATAGCAGTATAAGGAAAAGCAGCGCGTAAAGCAACGGCAGGTACACCCCGGGGCGCTTCAGGTCGTCGAGCCAGTTGTGCGCCTTGAACTTGGTGGGCTTGAACAGCACCGTGGGCGCGTCCTTCTTGCGGATCTTGTAGGGCAGCAGGAAGTCGTCCACGCGTTCCCGGGCCAGCTTCAGGGTGGCCGGGGGCACCAGGTCGTCATGAATGACCGTGATCTGGAAGCGGGTGATCTCGGTCTCCAGCCCGTAGCGGATCTCCTGCACGCCCTTGGCCTGCTGCGCCTGCTGACCCTGGGCGGCCTCGGGACGCTTATTGTCGTCGCCCAGCACGCTCTTGGGCTTGGGAATGCCGGGCAGGATGAAATCGGTATCGGCGCCGGACCCCGCGCCGGTGCCTTTCTCCTTGTACTTCTGGATTACGCCCACGCCCTCCTTGGTCTGTTCGGCCTTCTTGGAGATGACCTCCAGTTCCACGTCCGCGAAAACGAAGGACTTGTCCGCCCCCAGGATAGGGTCCAGGATCTCTTTCTTTATCTTGGTCTCGGTCTCCCGGCGCAGGGAATCCTGCCTTTCCATGAGGGAAGACTCCATCAAAGGACTTACCGGAGCGTCCGCGGCGTATATCCGCGGCGCCCCGAAGCTCCCCAGGAGCAGCAGGCCGGCCAGTACTTTACTCATATATCTGTAACTATTCTATCTTTACCTTATTACAAAAACGTTTCAAAAAGGTTCATTAAATAAAACTCCAGCGTATAACACGAGCGGGACAACGGGTGGGCCGGGTTAGCAAAACCGTCTCGGAGGCCGAGGCTTGCGTAAGCGACGAGGCCGAGTGACGAGCGGCGGCCACGGTGTGGCCGACCGCGTGTTTTGCGTTCCGGCTCACCCGGGGTCCCGGGTGCCGGAGCATCAGCGGACCTGCCGCAGGAAGTTCTTGACTATGGAGTTGTTGGGATTGATCTCCACGACCTTCTCCCAGATGACCTTGGCCTTCTCCTTCTGGTCCATCAGGTAGAAGGCGCTGCCCATGATCTCCAGCGCGGTCTCGTTGTTGGGCTCCAGGTCCAGGATGTCCTGCGCGCGGCGCATGGCCAGGTCGTACTTGCCGTCATAGATGGCCTGGCGGGCGTCGTAGGTGCGCTGGTCGATGTAGGTGAAGATCTCGGGACCCTCGGGCTTGCGGGTCAGCTCGCTCACGCCGGCCTCTTTCTCCACCATGTTCAGGAGGCTGAGCAGGCGGTCGTTCTTCGGGTCCTTGTTGAAGGCGTGGCGCAGCACGTTGACCGAGGCGCGCATGTCCTTGCCGTCCACGTAGGCGATGATGCCGCGGCGGGTCAGGGTAGGCACTTCCTCGCCGCCGGTGGCGTCCGGCACGTAGTCCACGGCGCCCTGCAGGCGGGTCACCATGCGGCGGATCTCGGCGTTGCCGGGGTCCGCGTCCTGGGCGGCGCGCAGCTTCTCCATGGCGCGGGTGAAGTAGCCGGACTTGAAGTACTGCAGGGCCTGGCGGATGATCTCGCGGACCTCGCGGTCATGCTTGCTCTTGTTGGAGTTGCCCATGCGCATGGTCACGGAAAAGCGGGTGGTGGTACCCAGCGCGTGCACGCCCTGGGCTATGTCGAAGCCGAAGTTCTTGTACTTGATGCCCAGGCCGAAGTCGGCCTCCTGGATGCCGGGGGTCCCCATCACGCCGAAGCGCAGGGCGCTCCAGTACATCAGCCAGTACTCGCCGCCGAAGCGCCAGTTGGTGGCGGAATTCTGGGGCTTGGCGATGTCGAAACCGAACACCAGGCTGCCCTTGAACAGGGAGAGGGCCTGGCCGAACTTCAGGGTCAGGGGCAGCTTGTCGTCCGTGTCCCCGGAAGCCATCGAGAAGACGTTCTGGATGCCTATGGCGGCGCGGTAGGTCTTGGAGAACTTCTGCAGCATCGCTATGTCGATGGCGTTGAAAGAGTCGGCGGAAGTGTCCAGGGTGCGGGAGATGTTCTTGGCCATCACGCCGAAAGCCAGCTTGTCGGACACGTCGCGGCCCCAGGAGAAGGCCAGGGCGCGCTCGGTGCTGTCGAAGGTGCCCAGGGTCTTGATGTCTATGATCTCGTCCCCGGCCGGGTTGGCGGTGATCTCGATCTTCTCGAAACCGGTGGACTGCAGCTGGGTCATGCTGATGGCCCAGGTGCCCTTGGTGGTGGTGGGGTGCGCGTAGGTGAAGAAATTGAGGGTGGTCTGCTCGAACAGGGTCGCCTGCATGGCGGTGAACTCTTTGCGCTCCAGCAGGGTCAGGGCGGCGGGGTTCCAGTAGGAGGCGGAAGCGTCATCGGCCACCGCAAAGAAGGCGCCGCCCATGCCCAGGCCGCGGGCGCCGGCGCCGTAGCCCATGAAGGCCCCGGGCTGGCCGCCGCTCTGGGCCAGGGCGGAAACGGCCGAAAACGCAATAAAAAACCCCACGGCGGGGCTGAAGCGTATAACACGCTTCACTATAGCCCTAATAGCCAAGGGGGCAAAAGCATTAACAATAATGCGTTTCATCGTTTTCGGCAGCCTGACCCCCGCTCACTTAGCGGGTCTTAGCTTTGCGCCGCCGGCTTTCGCCGGCTTTGCTATTATCGTAACAAGACTGCGTTACAGAACCGTTACAGATTTACGGCATTAATATTATAGCAGATTAAAACGGTTTGTCAAGCCCTATCTCTTGACATGTCAACCCCCCTCCAAATCGCTTGGTCGACCGGAGGGACATGGGCCCCTCAGGCACGGCGTCGCGAACACCGTTCGCGCGCCTCGTCACTCCCTCGCCGCGCTACGCAAGCGGCTTCGGTCCGAGACGGCCTTCGGAACCCATGTTCCTCCGGCCTCCCCAGCCTGCTTAGTGGATTATACCCACCTTGCGGGTTATTACCTTGCTGCCCTTGGGGCTGGCGGCCTTCACCCGCACTATGTAGCCGCCCTTGGAGACGAACCCGCCCAGACCGTTGCGGCCGTCCCAGATCACGAAATTCGGACCCATCTTGCCGCCGTCAGAGCCGCTGGTGAAGGTGAACTCGCGCACCACGTAGCCCAGCAGGTCGTAGATGGTGATCGTCACCTCGGCATTGTCATTCAAGGTATAGTTAATTACCGTACGGCCTTCCACGCCGCCCTTGCGCAGGTCCACCGGGTTGGGGTAGTTGGACACCTTGCTGAGCAGCTCCGTGCCTATCTCGGTGCCCGCGGGCGTAGAGACGGTGGACCACTCGGAATGCATGCCGGCGAAGTTCCAGCTGCGGATGCGGTACGTGTAGTACTTGCCCAGCGGCCGCGGCGTCTCGCCGGGGTTCACGGGGTCGCCCACCGTATAGATATTGTTGACGGCGCCGCCGGTCTTGAAGCCGGGGATGGCCGCCACGGTCTTCCAGATCGGGATGGTGCCCTCGCGCTCCTGGATCTCGTAGGACATCACGTTGGACTCGTCGTCGCTGGCCGCGTCCCACTTCAGGGTGTACGCCTGGCCGCTGGCCACGCCCTTGGCCACCTGCGGCTCGGGCGCGCCGGGCGTGGTGGGATAGGTGGTGTCTATACGGTAGATCATCACCGGCACGCCGTTCTCGCTCGGGATATAGCGCCCGTCGGCCATGATGCCGCGCACGCTCAGGATGAAGCCGCGGTCGGACACCGTCTCGCCCCAGGCCGTGTGCGGGCCGCGGAACGAGCCCTGCACGCCGCGCTGGTTGATCTTGAAGGTGCGGCCGTCGAGCTTGGTCACCACCATCATCTCGTTGCCCACGTAGACCACGCCCTCGGTGGCGAAGCCTTCGGCGGAGACCACCGAGAACGAGGAGGTGTTGACGTCTATGCGGCTGGTCAGCCTGGTGAAATGGCCGGGCGAGAGCGCCACGTTGGTCAGCCTGCCGGACAGAGCGGACCCTACCGGCTGCCAGGCGTTCTTGATGCCGGTGGGGTCGGAGAAGCTGCCGCCCAGGGACAGTTCATAGGCCACCACGGGCCCGGAAGCCGGGTTCCACATGGCGTTAAGTTCCGTGGTCTTCGAGGACCAGCCGCTGGGGACGGCGCCCAGGTCCGAGACGGCCAGCAGCATCTTGACGTTCTGCACGTTGTCGCCCAGGAAGTACAGCGGCTTGCCCGTGCCGTCGTTGACGATGCGGTCCGGCACGTAGTCCAGGTTGGTCTCGAAGTCCAGCAGGTGGTCGCTGTCCACGTCGAACGAGGGCAGGCCGGAGTTGTTGAGGCTGATATTGGTGCACTTGCCGGTGCCGTAATAGTCGAAGTTATCGGGCCGGCCGTCGCCGTTGATATCGATCAGCGGCTCGTCCGCCTTGCAGGCGATGCCGGGGTAATTGTAGATCCAGCGGCTGGTATCGGCTATAGGCACGTTGCCCGCGCCCAGCACCACGTTGCCGCTGGAATCGGTCAGGGCGTAGGCGGGATAGCCGTTGGAGGCCATCATCACCTCGTTGTACACCGGCGTCAGCGGGATGATGGCGGGCGAGATCAGCACCTGGCCGGACTCCATCGGGTACTTGTCTGCGTAGTACTGGCCGGCGGCCAGCGGCATGCCGCCCATGCCGCGCAGGTCCGTGAAGGACCCCAGGGTCAGGCCGGCCATGTGGCCCATGATATCGGCCCCGGAGAGGTCGGTGTTGGAGCTGATGTCGCAGGACAGGTGCAGGGTCACCGTCCAGGTGGAAATTATGAGGTAGGGCAGGTTCTTGTCCGTGATGTTTATGGCGATGCCGCCCTCGAAAGGCATGGTGGAGGAATGCAGCGCCGTGCCCAGGCGGGTGTCGCCTATGGGGCTGAAGGCGCCGTCGCCGTCGTCCTTCCAGAGCGAGACGGAAGCCAGGTCGCCGTCGCCGAAGTTGAACGTGGAACTGCTGATAGTGCCGGACTGCTGCAGGTTGACCTGGCCCAGCGCGACATAATCCGACACCGTGTAGGTATTGAGCGTCATCACCGGCACGTTGCGCGTCCCCTTCTCCGCGGACTTGGGCGCTATGCTGATGCCGGTCACGGAGAAGTTGACGGCCTTGATGGGCACCAGGCTGGAGTTGAAGGGATAGATATCCGAGTACGTGCCCTTGGGCAGCGCCTTGGTAACCCCGATGTAGAGGGTGTTGGCCACGTCATGAGGGACGTTCACCGCGATCCAGGATTTGTCCCGGATCATCATGCCCACCTTGTTGGCCTTGATGGCCATTTCGCCAAGGTCGTACACGGCGAAGTAGGTCTGCGGCAGCGGGCTCAGCGTCTGGGGCTGCGCCAGGCTGATGGAGGTCTGGGTATTGAGCGGGTTCTCCTGGTCGTACAGGTCCACTTTGCGCACGCCCACGCGCGCCGCGTGGTCCACTGTCGGCGTAAAGAAGTCGCCCAGTTTCTCCCCTCTCGAGAAGACCCGCAGGTAAGGCTTGCCGCTGACCGCGTCTATGCCGGTCCCGTCGTACGAGACCAGTTCCGCCTCCTCGATGTAGAGGCGGCCCGCCACGGGGAAGCCCGCGGTGGAATTCAGGATCAGGTTGAAGGGCAGGGTGTCCGTGGACACGAACGGCACCAGCGTGGTGGCCCTGGCCTCCGAAATGTTGACGTCGTTGACGTCCAGCAGGTCGTTCTGGTTGGAGTCCTGGTAGACCCTGATGAACTTCACGTCGGTGTTCTTGCCGAAGGGCGCATTGGGGTCGTTGGAGGCGCCGGTGCGCTGCATCTTGATGGCGGTCCAGCGGGCGTTGCCGGCCTCGGTGGCCAGGTTAAAGCGTATCATGGGGGCGTCCAGCTGCGCCTGGTTCACGCCGCCGTCCAGCACCAGCTGGGTGGCCACGTCGTTGGCGCCCAGCACCACGTTGGACGGGATCTCCTTGACCACCATGGGCATGGTATTTATCGGCCAGGTGGTAAAGGCCACCGTGTTAGGAATGCCGATGGTGAAGTACCCGGCCGAAGAAATGGACAGGGAGGCCGTGCTGCCTATGATGGCGAACTGCGACATGTCGTAACTGATGAAGGCGCAGGCCGAGTTGGTGGTGACCACGATGGGCTTCTTGAGCGTGATGCGCACCGTGCTGGAAGAGTAGGACTCGTTGCCGTAACTCATCAGGTTGGGGTAACTGCCGGTGGAGTCCGACGAGGTGTCCACGGCGTCCAGCAGGCAGTTCTCATTGGAGTCGCGCCAGACCTTGATAAGGTCGATGTCCGAGTCATTGGACGAGCCGCGGCGGTCCAGCTTTATGGCTTCCACCCTGGCGGAGGTCTTGTCGGTCACCAGGCGCATGGCCAGCACGCCCACGTTCTTGTCGTTCTGGGTGACGGTGACCGGCGAGATGTCCTCGGGGGTCATCGTGATATTGTTCATGGTGGGCAGCAGCACGTTCATCTGGCTTACGGCCGGGTTCAGGAACTGCGCCACGTGGCCGGAATTCTCCGGTCCGAACACGAAGTTGGTCTCGAACGGTATCTCTATGCCCAGCACGTCGTTCTGCGGGTTGAGCAGGATGCTGGAGAAATTGGAGGCCTTGTCCACGTCCACGGAGACGAAGATCAGGATGGGCGTGGAACGGACGACCACGTAGTTCTGATTGAGCAGCGCGGGGTCGCGCACCGCTATGGTGGCCTTGCCCACGGGGTCGCCGTTGCGCCCGAACTGGCCGGCGCCTATGACCGTATCGGTCAGGTTCAGGCCGGTGGCGGTGTCGCGGTCGAACACGCCGTTGCCGTTGTCCTTCCAGACGCGGATCACGGCCGCGTCCTCGTCGTAGCCGGTCAGGCTGGACGGCTGCCGGCGCGAGAGCTTGATGCCCTGCCAGCGCACGCCGAAGCCGGGAGTGGTCAGCGTCATCTGCATGAGCGGGTAGTTGAGCCAGCCCTGGTACATCATGCCGCCCACGGCCGAGCCGCTGGAATGGTTGACGGTCGGGGAGTTGAAGGCGCCGCGCGTTACCACGGTCAGGGCGCCGGCCGCGGTGCCGTCGTAATGGATGATCTCGTTGTCCACCATGGCGTAGCCGGAGGCCGGGATGCCGGCCGTGGAGACCACCAGCCAGGCGGCGTCCATGGGACCGGGGCTGGTAACGTCCGCCGCCAGCCGCATGGCCGGCATGGAGCCGGAGGTGTCGGGCGAGAAGATAGGCTCGGTCAGCACCGTAATGGTACTGGGGCTGGAAACTATTTCGCGCACCACGGAGGCGAAGGTCAGGTTGGAGCCGGCCATGGAGAAGTAGTTGGGCAGCGACAGGGCGTTCTTGGACACGTCGTCCACCACGGGGCTGTTCTGCGGGAACGAGTCCGGCTTGAGGTAAGCGCCCAGGTAGCGCGGGTTGCCCAGGGCGTCGTTGGGCATGGCCGAGGCGCGGATGTCGTAGGTCAGGAAGTAGCGCTGGGAAACGGAGTTATTGGCGGCTTCCAGCTGGGTGAAGATGCGCTGCTCCGTGCCGAAGTCCACCCTGGAGGTCAGCGGGCCGTAGATGGTATTGCCGAAGGTACCGGAACCCACCATGACGTCACCGCCGCCCAGGAAGCCGTTGTTGTCCTTGTCGTACCAGATCTTGACGGCGGAAATGTCGGACAGGGCGGTGCCGTCCTGGATGACCGTGCCGGTGGCGTAGACCATCAGCCAGCGCCACGTCGCGTCCGCTACGTCGGTGGTCATGGTAAAGGTGATCACCGGCTGGTTAAGGGCCTGCTGCTGCAGGCTGGGGCCGGTCAGCGTGTCGGAGGCCTTTATGATGACGGCGTCGGAATACTCGCGCACCTTGCCGATAAGCGACACGGATTTGCCGGGCGGCATCACGCCGATATTGGCGGTGCTCATGTACTTGGGCGAGGCTATCTTGAAATAGTCCGTGGCGCGGATGGCCAGGCCCAGGTAGGCGAAGTTGGAGACATTGGCCAGCGGGTCCAGGTCATAGGTCACGAAGTAATCTTTCGGATCGTTGTAGATGGCCTGGCCGTCCAGCGCGCCGCCGTCGCCTATGATAGGCAGGATGGCCTGGCCGGAAACCACCGTGCCGGTGGACCAGTCCACTATGGAGGTGCCCTCCGCGCCGCGCGTAAGGCCGCCGAAGGAGTTGCCCAGCACGTCCACCGTGGAATAGTAGACCACCTCTTTGAGCGAGGGATCGGCCTGGCCGTCGTTCACCACCAGGCGGCCCGGCGCCTGCGGGAAGGGGCTGTCCGACGGGAAGAACCGCTGCATGTCCTGGACGCGCAGGACGGTATCCGTGGAGGTCAGAGGGGCCTTCAGGGTGTCATAGGGGAAAGTGCGGTCCTTGAGGCCTATCATCAGCACCTCGGTGTCCTTGACGGTGCCGGTGGTGACCAGCAGGCCGTCGCCGGTGGAGTCGTACCAGATGCTGATCTTCTTGACGTCGGTCACCTTGTTCCAGGCCGGGGTATTGCCGTTCTCGGCGCCGGTGATCCAGCGGTCCAGCTTGAGGCCGCTCCAGACGGCGGAACCGTCGGAACCGTTGATCTGCATGGTGAGCCTGGCCACGGCCGTGTCCTTGTCGTTCTGCGTTACGAACGAGGGCTTGGAGAAGTCGTTGGGCTGCGACTTGTTCACGTCCGTCAGGTAGACGATGTCCGCCGTGGCCAGGAGCGGCACGGTGGAGGAGACTATGGGCTGGAAGGACCCGACCACGCCGTCTATCAGGTTCACACCGGAGTTCTCTATGCGGGCGCCGTGCGTCATATTGGGCACGGAATCGGGTCCGAACTCGTAGACCACGTAGTAGGTGCGCGTGCTCACGGAGATGGCGCCGTCCAGGCCGGGGTTGATGAGCGGCAGCACGAAAGTGTCCGGGTCAAGGATGTCGTAGGCCGGCGGGTTAAGCGGGTCGGTGACCTCCTTGTCGATGCTGGGAGCGAAGATGCCGTCGCCCAGGTCCGGGTCGCCGCCGGAAGCGTCCAGGAACAGGCGCACGCTCTTGAGGTCCGCGCCGCTGCCGGTACCGGTCTTGATGACCTTGAAGGACTTGATGGTGCCGATGAAATTGTCGGTCCAGGCCTTGAGTTCGAGGAAGCCCACGCGGCCCTGCCCCTGTTCCACGTAGGCGTACTGGCCCAGCGTCAGCGTGGTGGTGCCCACGGAAGGCTGCCACCAGGCCGCGATGTCGTTGCCCTGGATCTGCACGGTGGCGGGCTGGTTGCGCACCGGCGAGGTGGCCGTCTGGATCGGGAAGTTGTTGTAAGCCACGCCCACGAAGGTGGAGTTGAGCACCACGAACGACGGGTTATCCATCACCAGCGCGAAGCTGCGCGGCGTGGCGGCGATGGTGGACATGCGCACCGCGAAGAAGAAGTTGCGCGGCGTATTGGAGACCAGCGCGGCCGTGGAGACCTTGGCGGCCAGGTCGTTGAAGCCCCAGGCCATCAGCCCGGTGTCATAGGTACCGGTGGACATCAGGATATCTATGGGGGCGCCGCCCAGGGACGTTTCGCCGTCGAAGGCGCCGATCTGGCCGAAAGTGGGATTGTCGGCGTACATGCCCACTTCCACGATGTCCGACCAGGACAGCGTGCCGGAACTCTTGATCTGCACGGAGTTCATGTACGCGGGCGGCGCGCCGGCCGGCGAGGTCTGCATGGTCAGGCGCAGCATGGGCACCGGGGCGGGCACGTCCATGATGACGCCGTCGCCCTGGTAGATGGCGTATTTATTGATGCCGATGGAGGCCTTGGCGACCGGCAGCGGGTCCTCGGGCGCCATGTCGGTGGGCGTTATGACCAGGCCCGACAGGATCACGTCCGGGGAGGACTGCACCGGCATGCCGCGGGCGCCGTCGGCGGTATGACCGTAGATAGTGGTGTGGTGATAGTCGGTGACATTGACCTTCAGCGTTTCCACGAAGGTGTCCTGCAGCAGCAGCTGCCGCTCGCCGCGGTCGGCAGGCACGAACACATAGTCCGTGGTATTGTTGAGCCAGTCGCGCAGGTCGGCCGACCCCTTGGAACTGGTGGCCATCTTGATCTTGCCGGTGTAGTACATACCGTTCACGGCGTCACCGGTGGCCACGTTGCCGAACTTGTCGCGCGCGCGCAGCGTGACGTTGCCGGGGGTCTGCACCCGCAGGGGGTTGCCCAGGCTGTAGTTATGGTGCAGCGTGAAGTAGGCCACCGTGCTGGGCGTGACGTAGAGTTCCTGGGTGATCTGCGGCAGCACCAGGCCGTCGGCCGAGATGGAGGCGTCGGCGTACACGGTAGCGGTGCCCACTATAGTGTCCCAGAGATAGATATTGGCGAAACTCTGGCCGGGGAAGATGCTCAGGTCCACCGGGTTGGTCTTGAGCAGTTTCCATGCCGGGTTGGCGGAATTGACGGCCTCGTAAGGGTCTATGCCGCCGTAGGTGGTGTTGCGCAGGGCGGAGAAGCGCACCGTGGCCACGGAGGAGGTGGTGGTGGTGTTCTCGAAGCGGTCCTTGAGCACCACGCTGACCACCGTGGTAGTGGTGATACTGTTCACATAGTCGGCGTACTGGATGGTAGTACCGGCTATCAGGCGCCGCGGCTGGTTATAGAACAGCACGTGGTGCGGCGGCGCCGCCACCACCACGTAGGACGAGATCGCCGGCAGCCAGCCCTTGGGCATGACCGTATTGACCGTCAGCTGGTGGGCGGGATAGGAAAGCAGCGTGTCGGTCAGGTAGAAACTGGTGGCGGACTGCCCCAGGGACATCTTGGCCGAGCCGGGCCTGGCCGTCCAGCTGGACACGTCGGGAGCGGCGAACTCCACCAGGCCGGGGGAATCCGAATCCATCGTGAAACTGACGCCCTGGCCCACGCCGTCCTCCTGGCCTCCGGCCACCGGGGTGGGGTTGCCGAACCTGTCCTCTATGGACAGGGTGAAGGGCTGCGAAGTGGTGCCGGCCATGAGGGTCTGCCCGGCGTTCACGCTGACGTTCATGCGGTAGGTGAAGTCCGGCACTACATGCACGGCCTGCGTGGAAGACGCCCACGCCGCGCGGTCAGGGGCGGAGAGCCGGATGATCGGGCGCAGCGGCACGGTGGAACCGTAGAGGCTGGAGGCGGCCGTGTCGAGGTAATAGAAGGTGGCGGAGTACGCGTCCAGCGGGATGGTGATATAGTCGGCCGTGGAAGAGAACACCGGCGGGAAGACGGCCGCGGTGGGAGTGCTCAGCGAGAACGAGAAGGAATCGTTGATGGGCGACGCCATGCGCGTATAGGTGGACAGCAGCACCTGCACGGCCGCGGTGGCCAGCGACGGGTTGTCGAACATGTCGCGCAGTTCGGCCTCCATGGTCTGCTGCACGCCGAAGGTGTCTATGATCTTGCCGGCCACCAGGGTGCGCCGGGGATTGCCGAAAGAGACCTTGGCCACGTCGATGGGGTCCATGCGCAGCTGGTGGATGGCCGGCTGCATGGAACCCGAGCGGGCCTCTATCTGCCAATAGCCGGGGCGGCCGCCCTCGGAGGTGTTCAGGGCCGGCGAGAGGCCGGAGTAGGACGCCGTCCTGTCGTGGTAGCGGAACGAGACGTTGGTCTGGTTGGGCAGGATGCTGGCGGCCGGGATGAACTGGTCGTTGAGCGGCGTGCGGAAACCGTAGTCTCCGAAGGTGCCGAAAGTGCCGATGGTGCGGCCCAGGGCGGTATGCACCGAGACCTGGGACCCGGGCAGGCTGAGGTAGACGTCGGTCTGGCCCTGCTTGGTCAGGTTATCGAAGTCGTCGCGGCGCTCCACCGTGAAGGCGGCGCCGGCGCCGGCCACTTCCTGGATGCCTACGAAAGCGACAGGCTGGCTGGAGATGAAGAGCAGCTTGGAAGGCACGCCGCCGGTGGTGGTCATCAGGCCGCTGACGTTCTGCCTGGCGGCCACGTAGGTGGCGTAGGCGGAAGGCCCCGCTATGGTGGTGGTGCCTATCCAGATGCGGGCCCAGTCTCCGGCCTTGCTGCCCACCTGGTACGCTATCTGCGTGGAAACGCCCACCTGGCCGTTGACGTCCGTATAGACTATGGTGGAAACGCCCATATCGAGCCAGGCGGAAAGCTTCTCGTACTGCAGGGTGCCGGTAGACCCGAACACCTCGGAGATCTCCACGTAGGCAGGTACGCCGGCCGAGGAGATGTTGTTATCGAAAGCGTCCGAAAGCTGGGCCGTCATGGTCTGGCGCCCGGGCAGCAGGATGGAACCGGCCGCCACCTCGATGTCGCCGTTGGGCACGACCCGGTAGATGTTGGGCGGCCCGGGCGTGACCGCCACGTCCACCATGGGCGTCACGTTCACCATCGGGTTCAGGCTGTCGTAAGCGCCCAGCGTGTTGACGCCGGCCCTGCGGAAGGTGAACCAGTTGGGCAGGGGCTTGACGCCCTGGTCGGAATAGTAGAAAGCCGCCGTGGGCGCCGTCATGCTCGGGTCCTGGTTGGGGTTCACCTGGTCCACCATGGCGAAGGTGGCAGTGCCCAGGTAGACGTTGGGGCCCGTGGAGCAGAGGTTCTCGTAAATGTCCTTGACCATCAAGGTGGCGGAGAAGGGGAACCCGGCCACCACGGTGGTGGACGGCATCATGTAAAGCATGTGCGTGGGCGGGCCGGGGTGTACGGCCAGCGTGGAGATGCCGGTGACGTAGTCGGCGGCCGAGGCGGCGGTGGTGGCGGCTACCACGGTGTAGGTGCTGAAAGAGGTGCGGGCGTCGATGGAGAACACCGCGCTGCCGTTGGAAAGCGTCTGGGGCCCGGGAGGCGTGGTCTTGAAGTCACCGGGGACCTCCACGCTTACCGTGGGCATCACGGCCACGGGGTTGGTGTCCTGCGCCGCGGAGACGAGTTCCGTGGCCTTGTTATAGAACCTGTCGGTCACCACCACGGTGGCAAACAGCGCCCCGGTGCCTATGGTGTGGGCGGGCGGCGGACTGGTGCGCCCGGGCCAGGAGATGAGCGGGTCGCGGCAGGGCGGGCTGATATTGCACTTGCCTTCGGCCAGGCCCTGGCCGGGCAGGATCACTTCCAGGCGGGTGGCGGTGGAAGCGTAGACCTTGACCGGCGTCCTGGTAGCGGCGTCGTCGGTGCGGCACACGTTGCCGAAGTTGCCGGAGCACATGTTGTTGTCGGGCGCCAGCACGGCGTAGAGCTTCAGGTAGGAGGCGGCCTTCTTGGTGACCAGATTCATCTGCACCTGCAGCGTGCCGTAGTTCAGCGCGGAGCTGGAGACGGGCGTGTCATAGAGGTCGTCGGGCGTAACGATGTAGATGGTCGGGCCCACCGACAGGTCGGGGAACCGGTTCATGTACGGGTCCACCAGGTTGACGGTAACGCTGAACGCCTCGCCGGCGGTCTGGGTGGAGATGGCCGACACTTTCCCCCCCGCCGGGTAATTGCCTGAGCCGGGCACCGCCGTCTCGCCGGGCAGCAGCAGCTGCAGGCCCACGGGGTCGGCGGGGCGCACCGTGAAGGTGGAGGACTGCGTGTCGTCGGACAGGCCGGAAGAGCCGTAGTCGGTGGCGGTCAGGTAATGGGTGGCGGCCTTGTGCATGTTGACGTACATGAGGTCCGTGTAGCCCACCGCGGGATTGATGGCGGCGGTGCTGACCGCGGGCGCGTACGGGTCCGAAGGCGCCACTACCCTCACGTCGGCGGGCCGGCCCGGCACCAGGTTGAAGAAGTCGTCCACCACGCCCACCCGCACGCCGAAATCGGTGCCGGCCTTCTGCTCTCCGGTCTGGCCTATCTTGCCGGTGTCGGAGCCCTGGTCGAAACCTTCTCCGGGCATCAGCAGGAGCATGCGGCGCGGTATGCCGGGGGCTACGTTCACTACCGTGGCAGTGTCCACCAGCAGCGACGGGCCCCACTCGGGGATCAGGGTAAGCATTTCCGCCCGCACGTAGGTCTCGCCGGCGCGCTTGGGGGTGACCGTAAAGGTAGCCGAACCCACCACCACCTGGGTGGACGGGGTAACTATGGAGAACGGATCGTTGCAGACCAGGCGGATCTCCTGGCTGGCGCCGGGGATGAGGTTCCAGAAAGCGTCGGTGATGTCCACCGTGACGGTGAAGGGGAAGCCGGCCTGCTGGCCGTCCACGCCGCCCGTGCGGCCGTTTGTGGTGGAGCCGGGCACGCGGGACTGCAGCGGTACCATGGCCCGCAGCTTGGTCGGGTTATTGGGATTGAGCAGGAACGTGCCGCTGGGCGTGGCGCCCAGGTTGGGGCCGGTGCCGCTCAGGTCGGTGGCGGTAACCGTCCTGAAACCGGCGCTGCGCAGGTTTATATTACTGAAGGTGGCGCTGCCGTCCACCATGTCGAAGAAGCCCAGCAGGCCGCCGTTGGCGTTCAAGTCGTCGGTAGTAGCGCGTATATTGCTCTTATTTATGCCGTAGACGCGGTTGTACCGGGAGTCCGCGGCGTAGATCTGGGCGTTGAAGTAGACGCCGGCCGTCTGCGTGGAGATGTTGCCGGCCACGCCATAGGGCAGGATATTCTTGCCGGGCACCAGCGTCTGGGTAGGCAGCAGGACTATCAGCCTGGACGCGGTGCCGGGCTGCACCACCACGCCGGCGTCGGTGCTGGTGGAAAGCCTCGGGTTGACGGTGTCGTCGTCCAGGCCCTCTATCACCATGTTGTTGGTGGCGGCGCTGGGCACGAACCCGTTGAATATCGCGATGCCGCCGGCCATGGGCTGGGCCGGGGGATGCACCGCGTAGATGTCGTTGGAGACGACCTTCACCATGCGGCCATCGGTGGTCAGGTTGCCGTAAACGTCCACGGCGCGGATGGAGACCGTATAGGTGGAGCCGGCCACCAGCGGCCCGGCCGTGCCGGTCTTGCCGCCGGGCACGCCTTCGGCCGCCACCTCGTTGGGGACCAGCAGCAGCATGCTGACCGCGGGCGCCGGGTTCACGATCACGCCGGTAATGGTGTCGGTGCTGAAGCTGGTGCCGGTAAGGCCGGTATCGGTCACCTGCACGGTGAGGCCGGTGGACTGGTTGCGCGTGACCGGGATCACGCTGAAATTGGTGGTGCCGGCCACGAGGCTCTTCTGGTACGGCGCCGGGTGCATGCCGCGCAGCTGGATGTTGGCGTCGTTGAGGAAATCCACCTGGATGACCGGCGTGTTGGAGGACACGGCCAGGAAGGGCGTGGTGCCCCGCACCACGTTATAGTAATCGTCGGTCAGGTACACGCTCATCTGCGTGGTATTGCCGGCCTGCAGCTGCGCCGCCAGGCCCGACTTGCCGCCGCCGGAGGGATTGGAATCGTAAGGCGGCTTGCCGGGGTCCAGGGTACGGCCGGCAGGCAGCAGGTGCAGTTTCACGGGGCGGTTCCACCACACGTTCACCGCGTTGGGGGTGAAGTAGAAGGACGTGGCCGGAGGCAGGGCGGCGCTTTCCGCCTTGATGGTGTGCGTAGCGGCCACCACGGGGATGAAGTTAAAGACCGTGGTGCCGGCTATCAGGCTGCGCGGCGCCGGCGTGGCGTCGTAGGGGTCGGTGTAGACGCTGCCGGACACCAGGAAGCCGGCGGTGATATCGGTGTTGTAGTAAGGGTCCACGCCGAAGATGGTCACGGCGAGGGTAGAGCCGGCCAGCGCGTCGTCGGGGGTGCCGCTCTTGCCGAAGGGCGGCACGGCGAACTTGCCCTGCACCCGGGTCTCGCCGGGCAGCAGCGCCAGCAGGCGGTCCGCGGCCTGGGCTATCACGGGCACGTTGGAAGAGGGGTTGCGCGAGTTGGTGTAGAGCCCGTGCCCGAAGGCCGATACGCCCCAGCCGGAAGAGTTGGCCGACACGAAGGTGCGGAAGATGGTGGTGGAACCCACGAAGGCGGCGTAGCCGTCGGGGGAGATGGACGCGTTATTGTCGTCCGTATCCGTTATGTACACGTTGGCCGCGGACGAGAGCACCAGGTTCCAGTACCGGTCGGTCACCTGGACCAGGAAGGGGATGCTGGAGCCGGCCGGCTTGGTGCGCGGCGTGCCGGTGCTGCCTTCCACGCCGGAATCCATGCGGCCGGGCTGCGGCAGCTGGCCGGCGGGGTCGTAGTCCGCTATCACCTGCACGCGGTCGGCCACGGTGGGGTTCACGGTGACGTTCCGGGTGCCGAAGATGGCGGGGTTGTCTTTGTCCTCGGAACGCAGCACGCGGCCGCCGGCCTTGCGCAGGCGCACCTGGAAGGTCTTGGCGCCGAAGTCCCCCGGCAGGAAGGTGTACTGCTGCGGCAGGCCGCGGTAGTCGTCCATCACGGCGTCGTTGTCCATCACTTCGGGGCCGCCGGGCACGCCGTCCACGTAGAAGTTGACGGTGCCCTGGTAAGCCGCGGCCGTGTTGCCGGTGCCGTTAGGTCCGTCCTTGGCCTCCACGGTCACGTTCACGTCGGAACCGGCCGTCATTGGATCGGCGGCTATGGTGACCAGGAAACTCTGGGCCGGGGCGGCGATATAGAACTTGGGCCCCTGGTCGATGATGGTCTCGGTGTTGCCCGCGTTGTCGGTCACGCGCACCCAGGAGACGTAAGGGTCGCCGCGCACCCAGCAGGGGGTGCCCGTCGGGTTGGGCTCGGGGCAGATAAGGCCGGAATACTGCCAGTTGCCCAGCGAATCGGTGAACTGGCCGGGCTGCCAGACGGGCCCGGCGGAAGCCGCGGTCCAGGTGGAGCCGTTCCAGAAATACCCGGAAGCGTCCCAGGCGCCATATATGATAGGGCCGTTGGAGACCAGGAAGGGGGCCGTGTCGCGGAACACCAGCGCCTCCACTTTGCCGGCATGCCAGCCCAGGGTCGGGTAAACGCCGGAGCCGGTGCCGTTTATCCCGGCGGTAAAGCCGAGGTCAGAGGAGTTGCCCAGCACCACCTTGTTGTCGTTGTAGACCGTGGCGTTCACGGGGCTGACCACCACCGACTGGGGCTCGGTGGTATCGAACAGGAAGCGCGACTGGCCCACCGCGTTCTGCACGTTGCCGATGGAATCGGTAGCGGAGGATTTTACCACGTAGTGGCGCTTGTCCACGAACGTCATCAGACCGTTGGTGTAGGACCAGGAGGACGGGTAGAGGGAACTGACCGGCAGCCAGGTCTCCGTAACGTTCACGAAGTTGGAGCCGTCGAAATACTTGGCGCCGCCGGGCTCGTCCTGGCTGAGCACGGAGAGCTTGACGCTGGCCACGGTAGTGACGGCGTCCGCGGAGTTGCCGTAGATCATGGGCAGGTTCTTGTAGGACGTATCCGCGCCGGGCTGCACCGGGGCGGACAGCGGGGGCACGTTGTCGAACTGGAACGACCGCGTGCCGTAGGCCACCTCGTAGTTCAGGGTCGCGTCGCGGGCCCTGGTGTTGACATAGAACACCTTGCCGTTCTCTCCGTCATGGGTGCCTTCCTTCCAGGCGAAGTTGACCGTGCCGGGATTGGAGAAATCGGAATTGGAGTAGGTCCACGGGTTATACGTACCCTTGGGCCCCGGGGCGCCGCCTATGGACCACCAGTTGTCGGAGAGCGACCAGTGCGGCGTGGTCGGCTGCCAGTAGTAAGTGGCGCCGCCGGAGAGGTACCAGATGCGCACCGACACGTCGCCGATGGCGGAGGTAAGGTCCAGAGACTGGCCGGAGAGGGCCGTCATGGAGGAGAACAGCAGCCCGCTGACGGAGGGATAGGTCACGGTCGAGATCGGCGGGGTCGCGTCGTAACTGAACGTGGAGGAGACGACGGTGTAGTTGCCGGCCTGGTCGGCCGCCTTGGCCTCTATGCGCAATTCGTTATCGCGAGGAGGCCACGGCAGGGAGGCGGAATTGTAGTTCCAGGTGAAACTGCCGGCCGCGGAGGAGGAGTCGAGCGCCACGTTCCAGATCTCCGGGAAGGCGGGGCAGTTATTGTCCACCCAGGCCGGCAGCGTGAACGGACCGCAGGTGCCGGAACCGGCCATCCAGTACATGTTGAGGGGGACGTCGTAGACCCTGATCCTCGGGAAATCCACGTTGAAAGCGTCCGCGGCCGTGCCGCTGACCAGCGGCAGGGCGTTATGGCGCGTCCCGTTGAGCGGCAGGCTGATGAAAGCCGTGGGGCTGGAAATGTCGAACGTGAACGAGTTGCCGGCCAGGATGACGCTCTGGGTGTTGCCGGCCACGTCGTAGGCCCTGGTGAACAGGGTGTAATTGATACCGTCCTGCAGGCCGGAGAAATTATCCGAGGGCGGCAGCTGGGTGGTTTTGGTCCAGGGATTTACCCAGGGAGAACCGGTGACCGCGCCCAGCCACACGGGCAAGGTCCCCCACGTGGACCCGCTCCAGTAGAGGCCGTCGCTGTTGCGCTGTATCATGGGCTGGGCGCCGTACACTCCGGACTGGTTGGCGTTCACGTCCAGGGCCGTGCCGCTGACCGCGCCCAGGTACTTGATGAACCCGTTATTGACCGGCACGGTAGGCCGCGAGAGCGGTTTGGCGATGTCGAAGCGTATGACGGTGGCGGCGGGCGGCGGCAGCACGTTGCCGGCCGTGTCGTCGGCCGTGACGTACAGGTTATAGTTCTTGTCGTCCTGCAGCGGGGGCGAGGCGGCCGTCCAGGTGTAGTTGGGCAGAGTGCCGGCTATGGCCGCGGTCAGCCACTTCTGCGTGACCGAGTTGAAAGTGGAGGACTGGGAGTCGTAGAAGAGCAGGGAATCCGCTTCCTGCACGGAAATGGAAGCCGACTTGATGCCGAACTGCTCGTAGGCGGTGCCCGACACGGTGACAAGCGCGTTGATATTGCCGCGCGAGTCGGGCAGGCTGTAAGGCGAAACTATGGCCGCGTCGGGAGGCGTGGTGTCGTAGGTGAACGTCACGGAAGAGATCGCCGTCTCCACGTTGGAGGGAGACACGTCGTCCGAGGCGCGGACCTTGATGACGTAGGTATAGCCGTCGCGCAGGTTGGGAGCGTTAAAGGACCAGTTGAGCCCGTCGTAGGAAGCCGACAGCGAAGGCGCGCTCAGCGGCTGGAAGGTTTCCCCGGTCAGCGTGAACGTGCCGGGGAAGAGGCCGTTCCAGTGGCCCGCGGAAGGGCTCTTCTCGGCGATGCTGACCGCCAGCTGGCCCAGCGTGGAGATGCCGGCCAGGTTGTCCAGCGCGGTGCCGGTTATGGCGGCCAGCGTGCGCACACGGTCCAGATCGGCCGGGGTGGTCACGCGCGACACCGGCGGCGTGACGTCGTAAGTGATATTGCCGTTGGTGACCGCGTTGGACAGCAGCGCGGCGGGGTTAGGCAGCGGGAGGGCGTTGTCCTGCGCGCGGGCCCGGAAGCGGTACACCTTGTCCGGCACCATCGAGCCGGTCAGACCGGCGGGGTCATAGGTCCAGGTACCGGAAGACAAGCCCTGAGGCGTCCAGTAGCTCGCGGCCCACCAGGAATTGGTGTCGTTGAGCGTGGAGGACGAATAAGAAGCGGCGTTGTCGTAATAATAGGTGTCGCCGGCGAACAGGTAGGAGACCTGCACCTGGATATTGGCCGGGCCGGCTATGCCGGAGTTGGTGGCGTAGTTAGGGTCGTTGGCGGTGCCGGAGACCAGCAGCACGGAGGAGATCTTGGTGTTGGCGGCCGGGACCAGCACGGCCACGGAGGGCGCGGCCTTGTCGGCGGTGAAGGTCGCGGAAGAACCGTTGCCGGAGAAATTGACCTGCACGTTGCCGGCCTTGTCCGAGGCTTCCGCCCACATGGTATAAGAACCGTCGTCGGCCCAGGTGGGCAGGGCGGCGTAGGACCAGGAGGACTGGTAAACGGTGGCAGCCGCCCATACCGCGGGATTGGCGGACCAACCGGAACCGTCCCAGTACTGGATGAGTTTATTGTCCTTGATGCGGACCTTTATCCCCTCTATCTGCACACCCGGCTGCTGGCCGATGTTCACCGTCACCAGGTCTTCCAGGATGGTGCCGCTGGCCACGCTGACCGCGGAACGGCTCTGGCCGGGCAGCACCGAGGTGAGGGCGGCTGTGGGCACGGTGATGTCGAAACTGAACAGGTTGGCGGCGGAGAAGTCCGATTCCGTACCTTCCAGGGAGCCGTTGTTGTAGGTGTTGTCCAGCGACTTGGCCCTGGCCCGGTACTGGGCGCCGTTGGTGAAAGCGGCCGTCGGGTAGGTGACGGTGTAGGTCCAGGAGGAGGCCGCCGCGAAATACGAGCCCAGATTGCCGGCCTGGTTCCAGACGGCGGTAAAGGTGGAGGTATCGTTATCCCAGTACTCGCCGGCGTGCGGGCCGTTCACGTCCGCCAGTTCGCCCCAGACGCGGTAAATACCGGCGGCGGGAGGCGAGACCCCGGGCGGGTCCGAGGCCGTGCCGCCAAGCTTGGGCAGGCTGTTGTAATAGAGCTGGGTCACGGCCGGCAGCTGCACGAAGGCGTCGGGCTTGGAGGTGTCGTAATAGACCTGGTTGGTGGCGGGGGCGCTCTCGTCCACGTCGGAATAGCTCTTGCCGATAGCGCGGTAGGTATAGGAAGAACCGCTGACCAACGGGGGCAGGTTGGTGCTGTAGGTCCAGGCGCCGCCGGCCGGGGTGATGCCGGTGGCCGAGGTGAGCGCCACCTGCCAGGTCTGGCTGCCGAAGTTCCAGTAGTAATTATCGCTCAGGCGGCGGATCTGCAGCGCCAGCGTCTTGGCGTCGGAGTTGGCCGTGCCGCTGACCAGGGTGGAGGCCTTGTAGTACTTCAGGTTGTCGGGCACCGTGATCCTGGTGGCGGAAGGCGGCGGCGTGAACTTGAACCGGCGCGAGCCCCAGGTCAATTCGCCGTTGGCGACGTTGTCCACGGCGCTGGAGCGCACTATGTAGTAGCACTGCGCCTTGAAGACGACGTTGGAGACGTCCAGGAACCACTCGTCGTTGCCGGGGTTATAGGAGTTGACGCCCAGCCACTTTTCGCCGGCCTGCCAGGCCGAGCCGCCCCAATAGAGGCCGTTGGAACCGGTATCCACGCAGTCCGTCTGGACCGTATCCTGCTGGATGCGGACCTGCACAGTGGAGACGTCGGACACGAAGTCCGCGGCCGTGCCGGCTATGCTCGAGACCACCAGCTGGAAGCCGTTCTCTACCGGCGGAGACGTGACCACGGAATCGGGCAGGATCAGGTCCAGCGTGAACGTGGAGTAGTTCACGGTGAAACTGGAAACGTTCAGCGCGTTGTCGGTGAACTTCATCTGGAGCAGGAACGTGGCGCTGGAGCGCGTCACGGCCCAGGAATTGGCCGCCGAAGGCGGATTGTTGACGGGCAGCGCCGTCATGAGCCAGTTGGCGGAGGGCGCCGTAACGCTGGACACGTAGCCGGCCTGCCAGGCCCCGGTATTGAAGTTCCAGTAGCGGTTGGGGCGCCTGTCGGTGTCCGTCAGGACGTATTCCATGGAGAGCAGGGCCGAGGGGATGTTCCCCCCCGCCACCGGGTCCTCCGAGGTGCCGGAGAGCACGGAGCCGGTCCGGAAGTAGCTCAGGTGCGGCGGCTGCGCTATGGAGGCCGTCGGGGTGCTGAGGTCCAGCAGGAAGGTGGAAGTGGAGTAGAGCACCTCGGTGTTGGGGCCGCCGTTGACCGACTGGGTATTGTCCTTGGCCTCGCTCTGGATCTCGAAGCGGTAGCCGTCGCCGTTGTCCGTGCCCGCGCCGGTGAAGGCCGTGGGCGGGATAGAGCGGGTCCAGGGCGTGAGCGCCCCGTCCACCGGGGTAAAGATCCACTCGGCGGAGTCAGTGGTCCAGTTGTTGAGCGACCAGTTGTAATAGTACCGGGTACTGGCCGAGTTGAGCTTGGAGAAGCGCAGCTTCACGCTGTAGAGGCCGCTGGGCACGCCCAGGCTGGTATCGGTGGCCGTACCGTCCAGGTGGCTTACCGGCGCGTTCACGTAGGCGCCGCTGGAAGGATAGGTCACCTTGGAGGAAGGCAGCACCGGGTCCAGGGTAAAGACCACGTCGGGATTGATGGGCGCGGCCGTGCCGGGGCTGGACTGGTTGCCGGTCACGTCCTTGGCGCGCAGGTAAAGCCTGAACTGCAGCGAGGCGTTTGAGGCCCTGAGGCTGTTGAAATAGGTGTTCAGATTGGCCTCGGCCAGGCTCCAGGACGAGGGGCCTATGGAGGTGGCGTTGCGCCAGTGCGAGCCTGCCGCCCAGACGGGGTCCCAGCCGGCGCCGTTCCAGTAGTTCAGGTCGGAAACGCGCTGGATGACCAGCTGCACGCCGTCTACGGGGTTGGGGTAACTGAACTGCTCCAGGATGGAACCCGAGATGGCCGGCATGGATACGTAGGCGTAGTTGCCGGGCATGGTGATGGTGGCGGTAGGAGCGGAAGTGTCGTAACAGAACCGGCGCTCCACGTAGTTCTCCACGTTCATGGCCCGGTCCATGGACCGCAGGCGTATGGTATAGGTGCTGCCTTCCACCATGGCCGGCGGCCAGGCGTCGGGGGTGCGCGGGTAGGTCCAGCCGGCCCCGGAGACTATGTTGACGCCGAAGATACCGTCGGTGACCTGCGTGCCGGTGCTGAAGACCGTCTTGCGCCAGACGGACCCGGCGGCAAAGCCGACGCCGTTGAAGAAGTTGCCGGAAGCGTCCACGATCTGGATCTCTATGCCGTCGGGCGCCAGACCGCTCATGGCCTCCGTGGAGGCGAAATTGACCCAGTCGGAAGCGGCGCCGGAGAAGACCGCGGCCTGCGCGGCGTTATGGAAGGCGGCGGAGGGCACCGTTATGGTGGTGGACGGCTTGTTCACGTCGTATATGAACTCGCGCTCGAAAGTGCCGGGCGGCACCTGGTTGCCGGCGTAGTCCGCGGCCCAGAATTCCGCTTTGAAGCGCTTGTTCACGGGCCAGGCGGGCGGCACATAAGACCACGGGTTCAGGTTGTCCACGGCCAGCCACGTGGAGGGCTGCACCACCCAGGCGGACCCCGTCCACTTGGCCTTGGGATCTCCGGGCTCCAGGATGGACAGCTGGGTCATTATAGGCGGCCGGATACCGGCGGGGCTGTCGGCGGAGTTGCCGGCCAGCTGCCCGGTAGGCCGCGACGGCCCGTAGAAGGCGTTCGCCCCTACCATCGGGGTGGAAACGGCTATGCTCGGATAGTTGAAGTCCGAGGTTACGGTTATCGGGGCGTGGGTCTCCACGTTGCCGGCCTTGTCCGTACCGGAGATGGAAATGGTATAGACCCGGTTATTCACGGTAATGGCCGGCGGTTCGTAGGTAGCCGGCGGGTATTTCCAGGTTATGGTGGAAGCCGAGGCCGTGTACTCCACCGGCAGGTCCGTGACCGTGCTGGAACTCCAGCCCAGGGCCACCGTACCGCGCCAGTAGTACGTATCTCCGGAATCGGTGTAGGAGATGCGCAGTTTCAGGCCGTCGGGGAAACTGGCCAGGCCCGAGCGCCCGCCATAGCTGGTGCCGTCGATCTCGGCCAGGCTGCCCTGGATATAGCTGCCGGCCGTGGGCGTGGAAACGCGCGACACGGGGGGCGTGTTGTCCACCACGAACCTGGCCACCGTCCAGGGAGTCTGCTCGTTGCCGCCGTTGGCGTCCTGCGGCAGGGCCGTGTCGAAAGCCCGCATGCGCAGGATATAATCCCGGTCCGAGATCCAGTTGGCGCCGTCGAAAGGATAGCGCCAGGTGGAAGTGCCTATCACGTCGCTCCAGGCCCCGTCGAAGGTGAGGGTCCAGGAACTGAAGTTGGTGCCGGTCCAGTAATAGGAGGTGTTGTCCTGCAGGTACAGCAGGTTCATCTGCACCCGCTTTATATGGTCGTCGCTGTAGGGCAGCGCCGCGTCGGAAGCGGTGCCGCGCAGCGGGTTCACGCCGGTCAGGTCCGAAGGTTTGTAGCTGCCGTTATCCACCGGCTGGCCCAGGAAGGTCTCCGGCGGCGTGGTATCCCAGATAAAGGTCAGCGAGGAGACGTTGTTGACGAAGCCGGCCTCGTTGTTGGAGGCGCGGTCCACGGCGCGGGTCTGGACGATATAGTAGCGGCCGCTCTGCAGGGCCGGGGCCAGGGCGGCGTTGGCGTAGCTCCAGTTGGCGGCGCCGGTCACGGCGTTAAAGCTGGAACTCAGCACCGAGAAAGCGCTGATGCCGCTGTGCCACCACTTCACGCTGGTCTCGTCGTAAACCTGCAGTTCCACCTTGTCCAGGTCCGACTTCAGGTTGGGCGAGTAGACGCCGTCCGGATCGGCCGCGGTGCCGGTAATGGAGGGCAGCGCGCGCAGGATACTGAAGGCGCCGGGAGTGGTTATCCAGGAGCTCGGCGTGGTGGTATCGTAGATGATGGTGTAGGCCGGCGCGGTCAGCTCGTTGTCGTCGCGGTTGCCGGCCTTGTCCTCGGGCTTGCCGTAAACGCTGTAGCTGCGCCCGTCCTTCATGGCCGGGGTGACCGCGGTAGCCGTGCTCCAGTTGAGCGTGCCGGCGGCCAGGATATTGCTGGAGGACATGAAAGTATCGAACGTGCGGCCGTTCCAGTAGGCGCCGAGCGTGTTGTCCTTGATCATCACCAGCACGCGGCTCATGCCTTCCTGGTAGGCCGTGGGCAGTTCGCCGCGGCCCGGGTCGAAGGCGGAGCCGGAGATGACCGGCATGGCGTTCACGTAAGGCTTATTGGGCGAGAGCACCTGGCCCAGCGGCGTGGTATTGTCCACGATGACGGTGCGGTTGGTGGGCGGCGTTTCGGCCTCGTTGGCGGAGTTGTAGCCCACGGTGGAGAAAGTATAGGTGGAGTTGTCCAGGGTAAAGGCCACCCCGCCGGAAACGCCCATGGACCAGGCGCCGGCTATGGCCGTCACGTAAGTGTAGGTATCGATGGCCAGCCAGGTATCGTTGCCCTCGTCCCACCAGCGGACCGGCTCTTTCAGTTTCTTTATGCGCACCTGCACGTTGCCCACCGGGCGCAGGTTGGTGCCGTTGCCGATGACGGCCATCAGGTCGCTGGACCGGTAGTTGCCCATTTCCGTGCCGGGCGTGTTGATGAACGTGTCGGCGGCGGGCGAGACGAAACTGAACGTCAGGTCCGGCGAGTTCTGGCCGGGGTACGGGCGCATGTTGCCGGCCTTGTCTATGGCCAGCGCCTGGATGTCGTACGAGTGGCCGTTGGCCCAGCCGATGGCGGAAGTGTCCCAGGTCCAGGTACCGGGCTGACCGCGCGGGTCGTTGACGGTGCCGGTGGTGAACCAGATGCGGTCGTTAGGATAGGCGGACGCTGGGCAGGAATCCCACGAGTTCAGGGCGTTGTTGTAGCAGGCCTGCGGCGCGGTGATCTTGCGCAGGGCTATCTGCACCATGTTCGTGTTGCGCAGTTCGCCGGGCAGGGTGTCGCGCGCCGTGCCTTCCACGTAAGAAATGTAGGACGGCGACCCCGTGGGAAAGGTCACGCGGGAATCGGGCGTGGTGGTGTCCCCGGTAAAGTAGTTGGTGGTGTAGATGGTCTGGAGGTTGTAGACCAGGTCGCGCACCCGCGTCATGGCGTAATACGTGGTGCCGTCGGCTATGGCGCCGGCGGGCATATTATAGACCCAGGTGCCGGAGGAGGCGCCGGTAAAGGCGGTCAGGTGCCAGGACCGGGCGGCCCCGCCGAAGCCGGTGCCGTCCCACCATTTATCGTCGGTGAGGCGCTGTACGGCCAGCTCCACGCCGGTATCGGTGCTGATGCCGGCCTCGTAACTGCGCGGCGCCGTCCAGGTGTGGATATTCTCCACGGAGTCGTCGGCGGTGCCGGTGATGGCCGGCACGGAACCTATAAAGCTGTTGTGCGCCGGGAAAGTGATCTTCGACGTGGGAGTGGTCAGGTCCACGATAAAGGTGAAAGTGGAGAAGTAAGCGCCGGAATTATTATTGAGCGCGTTGTCCTTGGCGTAGTGGTAGATGTAATATTCGTAGCCGTCCTGCTGGGAAACCGGCGCCAGGTCCTTGTACCAGTTATTGGTGCCGGTAACGCCGAAGGTGTCGGTAGGGGAGGCGCTGGTCCAGTCGGTGTTGTTGAAACTCCAGTAGGCGTTGTCGGAGCGGCGGATGCGCAGGCGCACGTCGCTTACCGCGGAGGGCTCGGTGCCCACGTCGAAAGCGGTGCCGGCTATCAGCCCGGTGGCAACGCTCAGCGCGTACTTGTCCGGCGCCGTAATGCCGGTCATCGGGATGACGCTGTCGAAAGTGAAGTAGTAGGCCGGCGTCCCGTCCGCCTTCTGGTTGGCGTCTATCTGCGCCAGCGACGGGGAATCTTCCCAGTTGCCGGCCATGTCGCGGGCCCGGGTCCAGACCGAGATCTTGTTGTTGTTGACCGGCGCCAGCGAAGGCAGCACCAGGTTCCAGGTGCCGTTGTTGTAGGTGGCCGTGCTCCAGAAAGTGTACTTGTTGGCCGCGTCGGTCCAGTCGTCCAGGGTGTTGGCGTAGGGCGGGTACTTGAGCATGGCGTTGAACGTGCCGCGCGCCTTCACCAGCACCTGCAGCCCCGTCACCACGCCGGTGTCGGTAGCCACGCCGTAGAGGGCGTAGACCGAGTTCTGGTAGGAGCCGGCGGCCGGCGACGTGGTCACGGACACGGGGTCCATGTTGTCGAATTTTATGGTGCGGCCCACGGCCAGCGGCACGTCGGCGTTGGCGGGGTCGGACCCGCCGGGGCCGAACTCGCGGTTCTGCGCCAGGTCATAAGCCCACGGCACCAGCAGGTAGCTGCGCAGGTAAGGGGCGGACCCGCTCAGGCCCGCGATGACGCCCTGCAGGCCGGCCGGCACGCTGTACTGCCAGTCCACCACCGGCTGCCCGGCGCCGTAGGCCGCCGTGTCCACGGCCGTCTCGTACCACACCGGGTTAGCGTTGTTGAAAGCGTTGACGCCGTTCCACCAGTTGCCGCCTATAAGGCGGATGGCCACCTTGACGGTGTAAGTGCCCAGGCCGGCCTCGTAAGTGCGCACGCCGTTGCGTTCGTCCTGGGCGGTGCCGGTTATCAGCGGCAGGGCGTTCACGTATTCCGTCATCGGGCTGGTCACAGTGGCCGTGGGGATGTCCAGGTCGAACTTGGTGATAACGGACGCCACGGAGGAATAGTTGCCCGCGTCGTCGGCGGAGCGGGCCTCGTACTTGTAGCTGTGGTCGCTCACGAAAGCGATGTCCTTGTCGGAGTAGGTCCAGTTGGCCACCGTGCCCTGGGCCTGCAGCCAGATGCTCTGCGCGCAGCCCACGAAGGAGGCGCCGTCGAAACAGGTGCCGTTCAGGTCGGAGATCGCCACCGACACGGTGCTGGGACCGCTGTAGGCGGCGGTCTGGTTATTGGTGGCCGTACCGGCCATGGGAGTGGAAAGCAGGATCTGGGAGTAGGTGCCGCCGTCCAGCGGGAAACCCAGGGAGACCAGCGGCCCTGTAATGTCATACGTAACTGTACGAGTAGAATAGACCGCGGAAACGTTGCCGGCATAATCCACTCCCCTGGCCACCAGGGTGTAAACCGCGTCGTCCCTCAAGGCGGCCGGGGAAAGGGTGTAATACCACGAGGTCGGGCCCAGCTTGACGGCGTTGACCGCGGGCCAGGCCGTGGTCTGCCAGCCGGTGCCGTTCCAGTAGCGGGTCGCGCCGCCGGTGCCGGTTGAGATCATAACCTCCACCCGGTCCAGGCCGGCGATGTCCGCGTTGGCGTTGCCGCCGAAACCCGGCAGGTCCCGCACGGCGGTGGTGGTGGGCGAGGTTATGGCGACCGTGGGCGGCGTGTCGTCCACGGTGAAATACTTCACGTTGCCGCCGCGGCTAACCGGATCTTCCCAGTTGCCGGGGCCGGAGTCGTCGGCCAGGCGGGCGTCGTCCATGGCCTTTATCTCAACCTTGTACTCGCGGTCGCCGGCAGGCCAGGTGATGTCGTTAAGGTAGACCCAGCTCCAGTCCGGGCCCACGTAGGACACCGAAACGGGCTGCCAGGCGGCTTCGGAAGAAATGGCGCTGGTGAAAGCCGAGGGCTGCCAGTACCAGGTAGTGGCCCCCGCCAGGTAAGAGAGGCGCATGCTGCCGTCGGCCACCCCGGAATTATTCTCGCTGTAGAAACTGTCGGCCGAGGTGCCGTAGAAGCGGGTGCTGGTGGCCGCCTTGCCCACGTTGGCGGACTTGTAGCGCCCGCTGAACCCGTCCTGGTCGTCGAGCGGGAAGGTGAACACCGAGACGGGGGCCGTCTTGTCTATGTTCACGACCAGCGAGGAGATGTCGACCTGGAAGATCTCCTGCGTGTTGCCGGCCACGTCCAGGGCTTTGGCCAGGAACAGGTAGCGCATGCCGTTGGTGGCGGCCACGAAGCGCAGGTCCAGGTTGGCGGGCGCGTAGACCCAGCTGGTGGCGTTGGGCGAAAGAACGCCGTTGGTCTTCATGGAGATCCACACGGGGCTGGCGCCGGGGGTGAGGAAGTCGGTGCCGTTGAACCAGAGCGGCGGGTTGCCCTGCTGCTGCATGGCCAGCTGAACGTCGGAATTGTTGAAGTTGTCTCCGGCGGTGCCGGTAATGGCGGCCAGCTGCCTCAAGCCTTTTTTATTGGCGTCGTAAGGGGCGGTAACGCGGGCCACGGGGGAGGAGATGTCTATGGTGAAAGTGAAGGCCGTGGCCGAGCCCATGTTGCCGGCCTTGTCCGTGGCGTAGAGCTCCACCACGTAACTGCGGTCCGGTTCGAAAGCGCGGTTGGCCGTGAAGTAGGAGGTGGTGTAGCCCACGGTCCCGGTCTTGAGGATATCGTTCCAGACCACGGTGGCGGTCAGGTCGGTATAGGCCCCGGCGGCGGTGAAAGTGGAAGCCTGCCAGTTCCAGTATTCCGCCACGCCCTGGCGTTTGACCCTGAAATACGCGGAGGCGACGTCTCCCGGTGCCACGTCCGTCAGCGTGCCGGCCAGCGCCGTAAGGGAGCGCATGTAGGCCTTGTCGGGCATGGTCACGCCGGCGGCCGGAGCGGTGGAGTCCACAATGAACTCCACGCCCACGCCCGGCGACTCGATGGTGCCGTTGCCTTCATGGGAGGCCCGCGAGATGGCGCGGTAGCGGCGGTTGACGTTCCACTTGGCGGTAGGGATGCTCCACTGCCAGTTAGGCGCCACGTAGGTGTCCACCCCGGCAAAACCGGTAAACGCGGTGGTAGAGAGCCAGGCCACGCCGTTCCAGGCCAGGTCGTCGTTGCCGGCGCCCTCCGTCAGGTCCGGGCCGTAATCCACCACGCGCACCGCCACGGTGGTGGCGTAGACCGCCGTACCGATGATGGGCGGGGACGGGGCCGGCTTGAAATGCGGCACGGAAGTGTTCGGCGTGGTAATGGCCGACACCGGCGGCGGGGGCTTGAGCGTGAACTCTATGTAGGACGACACCGGGCCCGGCAGGCCGGGCTTGGGCACTTCGTTGGCGGCCTGGTCTATGGCCTTGGCGAAGACGCGGTAATTGATGCCGGCCAGCGGGGCCACCCACGACGGGGTGGAAACGCCGGTGGCCGTCCAGCTATTGCCCACCACATTGGCGTCGTAGAAAAGTTCGGTGGTGGAGTCCCACGCGTGCGTGGCGAAATTCCAGTAGCGGGCGGTATCCATCTTGTAGTAGGACAGCACCACCCTGTCCAGCACGCCGGGAACGATATCTTCGGCATTGCCGGAAATGCTGTTGAGTTCGGCCTCTATCACGGCCGCGTGGGACGGGGAAGTTATGGTGGAGACCGGGTTGGTAAAGTCGGCCTTCACGTTGGTGGCGGTGGCGTACACCAGCTGGTAGTTGCCGGCCCGGTCGTGCGCCCAGGCGTTAATCTCGTAGGTCTCGCCGGTGGCCCAGGGCGCGGTATTAAGCTGCCACCAGGTGGCGTTGGGGCTCAGCGTGCCGCCGCTGGCCAGCACGCTGTTGGAGATCGCCGCCACGGCCCAGGAGGACCCGGCCACGCTCCAGTACTTGCCCACGTCGCTGACGCCGGTGAGTTTTCTTATCCGCACGTCCACGTCCTGCAGCCTGCCGTTGAGCTTGTCGTAGGAACCGCCCGCCACCTTACCGGTGGCGCTGATGTAGCCGTTGTCGTACGGGTAGAAGATAGCGGCGGTAGGCCGGTAGACGTCGTAAACGAAGGTCGCTTTGACGCCGTAGCCTTCCTCGTTGGTGGCCGCGTCGCGGGCATTGGTCTCCACGCGGAAAATACCGCCGTCGCCGCCTATGAACATGTCGTCGGAAACGGTCATGGTCCAGTTGTTCAGGGGCGGGTCGGCGAGGAACACCGTAGGGCCGGGATTCCAGGAGGCGCCGTTCCAGTACCAGCCGTCGGAGGCCCTGGAGAGGTATACGCGCACCTGGGACACGCCCGAGCCGCCCGGATCGTAACTGGTGCCTTCAAGCGCCACCGGCAGAGTATTGATATGGGCGTAATCCGAGGGGACGGTAACCGTGGAGGCCGGCAGCTCGTTGTCGTAGCGGAAAGTCGCCGTAGCGTAAACCGTATCGAAGTTGCCGGACACATCCAGCGCCCGCGCCCTCACCCGGTAGCTCATGCCGCTGGTCCAGGTGGAGTTCTGGATGGCGTAGGTCCAGGCTGCCGAGGTGGTATAAAGCGTGGACTGGGCGGCAAGCCACGGAGCGTTGGCTTCCGGCTCGCCGGGGGCCGACCAGGCGGTGGGCAGCGAAGGGTCGTAGTAGCGGCCCTGCGCGGGCAGGTATACCGTGAAGCGTACGGAATTGATGCCGATATTGTCGGCGGCGGTGCCGGTAAGCGCGGGCAGCGTGTTGTGGTTGGGCAGTCCGGGCAGCGTTATAGCGGTGACCGGCCTCTCATTGTCGAAGGTCAGCACGGTCCCCACCCCGGCCGGGACGTCCGTGTCCACCGGTTCTCCGGCCTGGGGTCCGTACTCGCGGTTCAGGGCGAGGTCGTAAGCCCACGGCACCACCAGGTAAGTTACGTTCTGGTTGGCCGAATTGGTCAGGTAGGAGATCAGGTTGGCCGGCAGATCGTACCTGAACTTATTGGGCGTATCAGTAGTGGAGTTGACCACCTCGTACCATTTGGGCGTGGCGCTGTTGAAATTGTTGGTGTCGCTGTTCCACCAGTTGGAGGGCGCTGTCAGGCGCTTGAAGGCCACTTTTATGGTGTAGCTGGAAAGCCCCGCCGCGTACGCCCTGGCCCCGAACCTTTCGTCCGTGGCGGTACCCGTGAGGTACGTGAACCCCGTGGTCAGCCCCGGCAGCGGATAGGTGAGGGTAGAGGTAGGCTTCTCTATGTCGTAATTGAACACCACCGTTGAAAGAGGAGAATCGTTGCCAGCCTCGTCGATGGCTTTGGCTTCCACCCTGTAAGGCCGGTTATTCACGAACGAGAAAGCGGGACTGGCGTAGGTCCAGGCGGCCGCGGCTCCCTGCGCTGGCAGCCACTGGGGACAGCCGCCCCAGCCGGCGCCCGTGAAGCAAGCGGGCCCGCCGTTGATATCCGTTATCTGCAGCGTTATGGTGCTGACCCCGGTATAAGGCGAGGACTGCCCCGGCTGGGAAGAAGAACCCGCCGCCGGAGTGGAAACCTTTATCTGCGAATATGCGGCCCCGTTCAGGGGGAAGTTCACCAGAACGGCCGGCGCCGTTATGTCGTAGGTGAACACGGACGTGGCATAAACCACGGAATAGTTGCCGGCGTAGTCCAGGGACCTTGCCGACACGGTATAGACCACGTCGTCCTTCAGTATGGCGGGATTTACGGTGTAATACCAGGAAGCGGGGCCCAGCGTAACCGCCCTGTTCCAATCCACGGCCGCCACCCAGGCCGAGGTGTCGTCATCCCAATACCTGGTCCCATCCACGCCGCTGGTGGAAATACGCACATCCGTCCATTTATGGCCGGCCAGGTCGGCGTTCACGCCCCCGTCTATGCGCGAGAGGGCCTTCAGGGCCGTCACCGCCGGCGTGGCGATGCTCACCGTCGGCGGGGTGGCGTCCACGATGAACCTGCGGGAAGGGTACGGCAGCTGGCTCCAGTTGCCTGCGCCGGTATCGTTGGACAGGCGGGCGTCGTCCATGGCCTTGACTTCCAGCAGGTACTCTTTGTCCCCCGCCGGCCAAACCAGGTCCACCATGTAGTCCCAGTTCCAGGAAGGCCCGGACCCGGAAACGGCCGCGGTCTGCCAGGCGGTCTCCGAAGAAATGGCCACGAAGGCGCCGCCGTCCCAGTAGTAGCTTGTAACACCCAGCAGGTAGGACAGGCGGATATTGATGGCGGACACGCCCGAGTTGACGGCCGCCGGGTTATCGAAAGCCGTGCCCTTCAGCTGGGTGGAGTTGCCTGTCTTGCCTACCAGGCCGGGCTGGTAGCGGCCGCTGACGCCGTCGGAATCGTCCTGGGGCATGGCCATCATGGGGGTAGGCGCCGACTTGTCTATCTTCACTACCATGGAGGATTGGCCTACCACAAAAACGTCCTGCGCGTTCGCGGCCACGTCCACCGCGCGGCTAAGGATCAGGTACCGGGAATCTTCCGCCAGGGCCGCGTCCAGGCCTGCCGGAGCGAACATCCAGCTGGTGGCGTCGGGGGACAGAAAACCGGTGGTTCCGTCCGCGTCTATCCATTGCGGCGGCTCATTGGTGTTGCTGCCGAAGCCGCTGCCGTCGTACCAGACATTGGTTGCGCCCAGTTTGCGGATGGCCACCTGCAGCCTGGAGTTGAAATGCCCGTCGTAAGCCGTACCGGAAATAACAGGCAGGGACCGCATGCCCGACCCGTTGGCGTCCACCGGCAGGAGGATCCTGGAGGTCGGCGAGGAAACGTCGAAAGTGAAAGTAACTTCCGGGGCGGCGCCTGTATTGCCCGCCTTGTCGGTGGAGAAGAGCTGCACTACGTAGGTCTTATTGGGCTCCCAGGCCGCGTTGTTCAGGAAATAGGAAGTGGTATAAGACGCGGCGTTGCCTATGACCGTGGCCGGCAGGTCCGTATAGCCCGGCGCCAGCGCGGTAAAGGTGGAGGCCTGCCAGTTCCAGTATTCGGCGGCGGTCTGGCGCTTCACCCGGAAATAGGTGTTCTGCAGCTGGCCCGGGGGCAGGTCCGACACGGACCCGTCCAGCGAGGTCACGCTGTTCATGAAAGCCTTGTCCGGGTAATTTATCGCCGGGACCGGAGCGCTGGAGTCTATCACGAAGTCCGGCCCGCCCGAGGGGGTCTCGAAATACCCGTTAGGGATGTGCAGCGCCTTGGAGATCACGCGGTACCTGCGGTTCCCGTTCCACGCCGCCACCGGCAGGGTATGCTGCCAGGTGGATCCGTCGAAAGTGTCCACCCCCAGGTACAGCCCGGGATTGGCCGTGGCGGAGATCCACGACGCGCCGTCCCAGACCAGGTTGTCGCCGGTGGCCAGCTCGTTGAGGTCACCGCCGAAATCGGTTATCCTTACCTGCACGGTGCTGGAGAAGATAGCCGTACCTATTATGGACGGGGCGGGATTGGGCTTGAAATGCGGAACCGAAGAATCCGGGATACTGACGCCGCTGAGCGGCAGGGGCGTGCGCAGGGTGAACTCTACCAGGGGGCTATTCAGCGCCGGCGCCCCGGGCTTCACCACCTCGTTGCCGGCCCCGTCCACCGCCTTGGCGAAGATCCTGTACTCGACGCCCATATCCGAGGTCACCCAAGTGGGAGTGGAGGCACCCGTGGCCTGCCACAGCTTGCCGGGGATGTTCAGCGTAGTGGCCTCATAAAAAAGTTCGGTGCCGGAAGACCAGTTATTCAGAGCGGCGTTCCAGTAGCCGGACGGCGCCGTGATCTTGTAGTAGGAGAGCAGCACTTTGCTCACCTGGCCGGGGGCGAGGTCCGACGCCGAGCCGGAGATGACCGTCAGGTCCGTGGTCAGGTCGTCTCCGTTGTTCGGATAGGTCACGCTGGAGCTGGGCAGGACGAAGTCGGCGGCCACGTTGAACGCGGTGGAATAGACCACCTGCCAGTTGGCGGCCTTGTCCACCGCCCTGGCGTTCACCTCGTAGAAAATGCCGGTATCCCACGGGGAGGCGGCCAGCTGCCACCAGGTCCCGTTGGGGCTCAGCGTGCCGTAAAGAGTCACGTCGTTCCAGACCTCGGGGGCGCCGGCATTGGTCCAGTTGGCGATAGAACTGTTCCAGTAAAAATTGTCCGAACTGCGCTTTATCCTGACGAACACCTTGTTCACACGCCCGGGCCAGTTGTCCGCGGCCGTACCGGTCGCCCGGCCGGCCTGGGACAGGAACCCGTTGGTCACGGGATAGGTAACGGTGGCGGTGGGGATGTCCACCTCGTACACGTAGCTGGCCGTGGAATAGACCAGTTCGGCGTTAAGGGCCTTGTCTATGGTCCGGGAAACGAACTCGTAGCGGCGCCCGGGCTTCCAGAAGTTTATCTGCGCGGAGCCGGACTGCGGGGTGTTCCAGTACCAGTTCTCCGAGTTGGAGCTGAAACTCCCGTCGCTGGCGGAAGCGTTCTCCCAGTTGCCCAGGTTAAGGTTCGGGTCGCCGGAATCCCAGTCCTGCGTGGTGCGGTTCCAGTAATAGGTGGTGCTTTCGCCGAGATAGGGGTTGGGATAGCGCAGGATCTTCAGCTTGACGCCGGTGAGGACGTTGCGGAGGTTGTCCGTGGTGGTACCGCTGCTCGACAGGAACTGGTAATTATAATGAGAGTCGGCGGCCGGGGAAGTCACCGCGGAATCGGGCCTTTCCGGGTCCGCCTGGTACGGGTCGTAGACGAAAGTGGCGGTGGAAAGGGCGGTTTCCACGTTGTTGCCCTTGTCGTAGGATTTGCAGACCAGCCGGTATTCGACGCTGTTGGCCCAGTTGGGGGCGGCAAAGGTCCAGGTCCCGGAGCTGGTGCCGGTGAAGGACGCGGTATACCAGTAGGCGGGGTTATTTTTAAGCGCGTCGGCTTCGTCGAGCACCCAGTTGGACGGGTCGGGGTCGCCGTTGTAGGTCCTGTTGTTGATGGTGTCGCGGATAAGCAGCTTCACGGAAGTGACTACCGGCGTATACGCCACCGTGGCGTCCAGGTCGCTGGCCGTGCCCTGTATGGTCGTCAGGGAGCTCTTCTGGTCGCCGTCGGAGACGTTGGTGAACCTGGAGGCCGGCTTGGTAGGATCGTAAATGACGTCTATATACGGCAGGTCGGCGTAAATGCCGCCCTTTTCGCGGTTGCCGGCGGGCGGCGGGGAGTTGCCGGGGGCGGCCGTGTCGCGGGCCTCCGTCCTTATCCGGAAAATACCGCCGTTGGTCCAGCCGTGGCTGCTTATCCAGACCACGTCGGAGGTATCTATGAACCAGCTGGTGTTGTCCACCTCGTTGCGGACAGGGCAGATGTCGTTGCGCCAGTACTTGTTGGAATTATCCCAGCAGTACGGAGCGCCCACGGGGATATTGTCGGTCTTCTCGATGTAAACGTAGATGCCGCCCACGCTGCCGTCCGCGCCGGGCGGGTAGTCCTGCACGCCGCCGCTGATCTCGCTGACGTCGTGGAAATAATCCGCGGAAGGCGCCCGGGGAACGCCGTTCTCCACCACGTTGACTATGGTGGAAGTAGGCATGGACACGTCGTAACGGAAAGAGCGCTCGTTCACGCCGTTGACAAAGAGCGTTTCCATGTTGCCCGAGGTATCCAGGGCCCTGGCCTTGAGCCGGTACCACCGGCCTTGCGTCTGCAGCGAAACGGGCATCGGGTAATTCCAGGTGGGATACCCGCCGGCGGCGGCAAAGTACGTATTGAACTCGCTGACGTAGGCCACCCAGGCGGAACCGTTCCACGCCCACTGCGGGTTATCGGAAGGATAGACCAATTCCAGGTCCACCCTGGCCACCTGGCCAGACTGCGGGGAGTCCGAAGCGTTGCCGGTCAGCTGCGTCAGGTCGTTGACGAAATTGGTCACCGGCCAGGTTATGGCCGAACTGGGTTTGCTGTTGTCCACCGTGAAAGAGTTGGAGGACTGGCCCACGGTAAAGACCGTCTGGTAATTGCCGGGCAGGGAACGGTCCTTGGCCACCGTGACCAGGCGGTAGTTGGCGCCGGCCTCGAGGGGCTCCGGCATCTGGTAGGTCCAGGAGGACGGCCAGATCTGGGCGTCGGGCAGGTCCGTGTTGGCGGGCTCGCCCACCTGCCACGCGCCGCTGTAGTTGAACCACTTGCCGGCGTTAACGCCGGTCTTGGCGTACAGCTTTATCTTCACGTTGCCGCCGGTGGGGCTGATACCGGAGTGCGCGTCGTAGTAATTACCGTAGAACATGGCGTTCATGCCGCTCACGCCCAGGTCCACCGGGAAAACTATGGTGGAGGTAGGCGCCGTAACGTCCCAGTAGAACGTGGTGCCGCCCAGCGGCGGGGCGACGGGCTCGAAGAGGTTTACGGGCTTTACCAGGTCGGTGGCCTTGGAATACACCGTGAACGAGGAGCCGGACACCACGCCCCAGTTGGAATCCTGGAAGTCCAGCGTCCAGTTGGCGCTCACGGCGTTTATCGGGGTGCCGGGAGAGGACTGGTAGTCGTAGACCGGCACCACGCCCGACCAGCCGGGCCAGTTCCAGTACTTGCCGTCGGCCAGGTTCCTGATGGCTATCTGGACGAAATTCAGTTTTTCGATAGACCCCACGCCGGGGCCGTCCTGGGCGGTACCGGTCAGCTGGGACAGCGAACTGTACCACCGGTTGTTCTGGGGCGCGGTAAACCCGGAGGTCGGGGAACTCGTGTCTACTATGTAGTTCCTCTTAGGGGTGCCCAGGTCCACCGTCTCGATATTGCCGGCATAGTCTACCGCGCGGGTGTAGATGCGGTACTCCGTATTGTCGCTGTTCTCCACCGCGGGATAGGTCCAGTTCACGGTGCCGGTCACGCTGAACCAGATCGGGGTAGGAGAACCGAAAGCCGCCCCGGTCCAGTAGGAGCCGCCTTTCCTTATGGCGATGGAAGAGGTCTTTACCACGAACGCGTCATAGGTGAAGCCGGACAGCCCGGCTATCGGGGAGAACTGGTCCCCGTTCACGTCGGGCCACACCACCGAGGTCTGCGGCGCCACGTTGTCTATCACAAAGGTGTTGGTGGACGCCGCCGGCTGCCAGTTGCCGGCCTTGTCCAGTATCTGCACCGACATGTAGTAGGTGGTCTGGTCTTCGCTGAAAGCTTCCGTGGTAATGTCGACCGACCAGTTCCAGTTGGAAACCGTCCCGCCGGGAGTTACCTCCAGGGTGCTTACCGCCACTCCCCAGGTATTGGTATCCCAGTTCCACCACTGGCCCTGTTTCGTGGGGGAGCCCGCGCATTGCAGGCGCAGCACGGCTTTTTCTATCTTGCCGGGGTCCGTGTCCGAAGCGGTGCCGGTAATGGACATGGTGGGCAGGGCGGAATTGATCTTAATGTAGCTCTGCGCCGAAGGAACGGAGATATCCTTGGGATAGGTGACCGCCGCGGCCGGGTTCACCGCCGAGTCATAGACGAAGTTGGACGCGGTGACGGGGCTCTGGATATTGCCCACCTTGTCGGTGGCCCGGCTGTAGAGCGTGAACGCGGTATTATTCTTGGCGTTCCAGTTAATGGCGGTAGAGTAGCTCCAGGTATCGCCGCCGGAAGCGTCGAACCAGGTGGGGGTGAGCGTCCAGACCGAACCTACCGGATTCCAATAGTAGTTATCGGAAGACTTTATCTGCAGTTCCACCCGGCTGATGCCGGAGGCATTAGGCGCGGGGTCGATACCCAGGCCCGAAAGCGACGGTATGGAGTTATAGAAACCGTTGTTCGCCGGGAAGTCTATGGTGGTCTGCGGCTTGAGAATGTCCCTGTGGAAGGCTATAGCAAAAGGCCCGAAGCGCTGGTAGCCTGTGTCCTTATTGACGAAAGTCTGGTTATACGGGGAGCCGCCCTGGCGGGTGGCCACGCTCCAGGAAGCGCCGTTCCATTTGGATGTGAACAGCGAGGAGTCGGCAATAGCGGCAACCACGTACATCTCATCGGAAATGCTGTCCGCTTCCAGCCGAAGGATCTGCGCGTCGCCCAGGAAATTGGGGCCGCCGCCGCCCGCGCCGGTATAGGTCGTCCAGCCGGTGCCGGGGTTCTTGGCGTAGCGCAGGTAATCGTCGCCGCCGCCGCTCCATACGGCTATGGCCTCGTTGCCGCTGGCCTCCACGCCCACGTCGAAAGAACCGTAATCCGTACGCTCCAGGCCGGTCTCCACGTTCGCGTTCACGGTCCAATTGGCCCCGTCCCAGCGCATCAGGGCCAGGTCGTTGTCGGAGTCCGAGGCCGCGCCGAAAATTTCCGCGGTGGCGTTGTTGCCGCGCAGGCGGATCTTGCGCATGTTCACATTGGAGCCGGCCATTACGTCGGGAGCCGTGAATTCTCCCGACCACCGGGTAGCTTCCGGGTCGGCACTGGTGTAAATGCGGTAGCGCGGTGTGCCGAGTCCGTTGGTGTTGTAAGTGGTACTGTTGTTGTCCGCCCACATTATCAGCGCCCGCTGCGTGGAATACTCCCAGGCCAGGTCGAAGATCTCGTACTCAGGCCGGCTGGCCACCTGCGCCTCGGCCGTATCCTCCAGTTTCAGCGCCAGGTGAGCCGGCACGGAAGTACCGTTCCAGACATACGCGTAAATGTCCGGTGCCGCCTGGTTGTCCAGGGTGGCCACCATTATTTCGTTGGAGGTAACTCCGGGATTGGCCTCCGCCCTCACCCACCAGGCCGTACCCAGCTGCCCCACGTCGGAGAAACTCTGGCCGGAGGCGCCGTAGATCCAGGTTGAGCCGTTCCACACATTGTATTTGGGAATGCTGCTGTCCGCGTAAAAGACCACGCCGCGGCCGGTCTGCCGCTCATAGGCCACGTCGAAGGGCCGGAAATATTCGCCGCCGGTAGCCAGCGGGAAGGTGACCGTGGCCAGTTCCTGCGGCGTGGTCCAGCCGCCGCCCGGAGTCCACACTTGGGCCAGTATCTTCCCTTCTGCGTCCAGGGTCACCAGGATCTTCTCGTCGCGCACCGGGCTGGAGGCCATGCGCGACCACAACACGCCGGATTCGGCCGGGCTGGCCTTGCCCTCCGCCCCGAAGACGCCGTCGTCGTCGTTAAGCCTATAGGAGGGCCGCGCGTCCACGGCGGTGTACATCATCATGCCCGGGGTCAGGTCCATGGAACTTGGCAGCGCGTAGTAACGGTAGTAGGGGTTGACGTACCGGTTTAAAATAGTGGTGGCGGTACCCATCTGCGAACCGTCCCAGTAAGCATAATACAGAACGCCCCTGTCGGTGACCACCAGGCCGAAGATCTTGTCGCTGCCGCTTACGTCGTTGTTCAGGCGCACCGCCCTTATGGAAGATCCGACGTTGGGGGAGTCCGTAGTGCCGCTTTCGCCGCCCCATTCGCCGGAACCCGTCCACTTGCGCACCCTGGGGTAGGTTACGGCGCCTTCGGTGTACATTATGAGCAGGTCTCCGCCGCCTCTTTCCCAGGCCATGTCGAAGTTGGGCGTATAGGCGTCGGGGCAGTTCTCTTCCAGTTCGGAGGTGGTAAAGGTAGTCCAGCCGCCGCCGTTCCACTGGATAACGTTCAGGTCGGCGTCCGCGTCTATGGTCGCCACCATTATAATGTCGGACCCGGGCCTGGGCGCCAGTTTTATCTGGTAATGGCGCTCGTTGCCATCGTTAAAGCTGGAGGAATTGTTGGGCGCGGACCAGGACGCCCCGGTCCAGGCCGCGTAACGGGCAGTCGCGTTGTTGCCCTGGTCGTCCCAGACCACCAGGATATGGCCGCTGGCCTGCTCATAGGCGAGGTCATAAGGCTGGGAGTAGGTGATGTTGGACAGCGTTATATCTGTGGTAGCCCCAGACCAAGTCCAGGTAGGCGAAGGGTATTTGGCGGTCAGCCGGCCATAGTTTATGTCGTTGTTGGAGTCCGCCACCGCGATGGCCAGTTCGAACTGGCCGGTGCCCGCCACCAGCATGGGCTTGGAGACCAGGGACAGCCAGCGCACGTACGAGGTGTTGCCGTCATAGCCGAACACCGCCTCCGCCCCCCAGGACGTGCCGTCCCAGGTAACGGCGCCCAGCTGGTTATTGTCGGAATTGTTGTTCCTGGCGTAAACTATGACCGCGATATTGGAGCTGTAGGCCACGTCGAAGCCGCGCATATAGACGTTGGCCGGGTCGAAGTCCGCGGTCAGGAACTGGGGCGTCCCCCAAGCGGCGCCGTCGTAGACCTGGGCCTTGAGGCGGCCCATGGTGTCGAGCGTAACCAGCACCTTTTCCTCGGGCCGGTCGATCCACTCAGGGGCGGACACCAGGCGCGACCACACCGTAGCGCCGGGGGTGTTCTCGTCGGACAGGTCGCTGGCGGGAAGTTCGCCTGTCCAGGAAGCCCCGTCATAGGTGCGGAAAGTCGGGTTGGAATTCAGCTCCGTGTAGGTCACCATGGCGTCCGTGGTAACGGCGGAGACCAGGGAGGGCAAGGCCAGCGACCCGCAGAAAAGCAGAGAAACGGCGATAGCGCCCCTTAAGATACGGGGCGCGCGCGCGATATATAGTTTCTTTTCTGCCGGCGTCATTTTTATATAACAAGGAACGGCCCGGCCAAGGAGGTTTCTTTTTCCTTTGTCGGGTCGTTCAGTGCCATCCTATTATAATATATAAATATTGTTACGGAAAGGTTACAAACGGATAAAATGGATATTTCGCGGCAGGGCAATAAAATAGCCGCTGCGGCCCAAGCCGCACCGGCACCTAAAAACATATAACAGAGGGTATAGCACCACTCTTTCATAGTCATCTTCGGCAGCCAGGCAACCCCCGCGGGCCCTCAGCTTTGCGCCGCCGGCTTTGGCCGGCTTTGCTATTGTCGGATACTGAACCTGAAATAAACGCCCCGCCCTTTTGGGACACTCACCGCACGCTACTGAGCCGCACTGCACGTACCGCGTCTGTCTGCGACCATCCCGACACCGCAACCGCACGACCGCACACCGCTGCTGCACTAGCCAAAAGGGCGGGGCACCGCAACCAAACCGCAATCACACCGCAACCGCACTACGCTGCAATCATATTATAGCAGACGCACGGCATTTGTCAAGGCCCAATCCCTTGACAGGTCAAGCGGCAAGCTCAGCGGCCGGTATTGCCGGCGTTCTTATGGAATTTGGGCCAGGCGGAAACGGCCGGCCCGGCGGCCCCGTAGAAAGCGTACAATTTCCCGTCCGAGGCCCCGACATAGATCGTGCCGTCGGAGGCTATGGCGGGAGAAGACCGGACGTCGCCGCCGGCCGTGAACATCCACTTCTGCGTGCCATCCTGGTTCAGCGCGTAAAAGTTATCGTCATCGGAGCCGATATACACCGTGCCCGCGGCGTCCACCGCGGGAGAGGAATAGATGGCGGCTCCGGAGGTAAAGGGCGGGAACCACTCTTTGGACCCGTCGTCCATTCTAAGCGAGTAGAACTGCCCCCCGCTGGACCCCACATACACCACGCTGGCCGTGCCTACGGCCAGGGAGGCGTCCACCGGCATACCGAAATCCACCGATTCGGCCCACAATTGCACGCTGGTCACCTGGTCGATGGAGTAGACGTTGCCGTCGCCGCTGCCCACGTAAACCGAGCCGTCCCCGCCCAGAACGGGAGAAGACCTGACGGCTCCGCCGGTAGGGAAAGTCCAGTCCGCGGAGCCGTCCGCCGGGTTCAGCGCGTACACGTTCCCGTCGTCAGAGCCCGCGTAAATAGTGCCGCCGGAACCCACGGCCGGAGAAGACCTGACCGCGCTCCCGGCCGCAAAAAACCATTTTTGCGTGCCGTCGGTGTTCACCGCATAAAGGTTATTGTCATCGGAACCGGCGTAGATGGTGCCGTCCGCGGCTATAGCCGGGGAAGACAGGACGCCGCCTCCGGCGGTAAAAGTCCAGGACAGGGAGCCGTCTACCGTACTCACCGCGTAAAGCCCCCCATTATCCGACCCAACGTAGACCGTGGTGCCCGCGCCGAGGGCCGGAGAGGAAAGAGCGGTGCCGCCGGCAGTGAACACCCACTTCTGGGTACCGGCGCCCGGGTTCACCGCGTACAGTTTCCCGTCATCCGCCGCGGCGTAAATGGTCCCGTCCGTCCCGATAGCGGGAGCGGTATTCAGCGCGCCGCCGGCGGTAAACACCCACTTCAAGGTGCCCTGGACCACCGCCTCTACGGTGAGCCCGCCCGCGGCAGTATCTTTGCCGTCGGAAACTACGCAGTTCACCGCGTAAACCCCGGGGTCGGAAGGCGCCACCCAGGTTACGCTCGCGCCGGACCCGGCCAGGACCCCGGCCGTAGAGGACCACACATAGTTCAGCGAGTCCCCATCGGGGTCGGAAGCGGTTATAGAGATAGTGGCGGTACCGCTCTCCGCCACGGTAGTGGAAACGGCGGTCACCGCGGAAACGACCGGCGCCCTGTTGGGGACCGACGGAGCAGCGGTCTGCGCCGCCCGCACTTTATCGTCCAGTATTGATACCCGTTTTTTCACCGCGGCCGGGCGGCCCAGGCTGAACCCGGCCGAAAGCGCGGCCGCGCAGCCGCAGAGCAGGAGCAGAAAAAGCGCCGGTCTCCTCATGGCCTGCCCCCGCCGAAATACACGTTAAAGCCCAGGTTTACCAGGAATTCCAGCCCGCTTTCAGTCAGGCTTGTTCCCTTATCCCTGACAGAAACGTACATGATCCCGGTGTCAGCCTGCAGGGAGAACCGCCGGCCCAGGCGGTATTCCACCCCGGCGTACAGCCCCCCGCCCCAGCCCTTGCCTTTTGAATACTCACCCTTGAAACTCAGGTAATCCGCCTCTATGGCCGCGTACGGGGAAAAAGCGCCGCTTCTCAGGCTCGCGGGGTAATGGTAATAGCGCAACCCACCCACAAAAACCTTATCCTGGCCCTGCCCCAGCAACTCAAGACCCCTGCCGTCCGCCACAAAATACCGCAAAGATACTCCCGGGTAATTTACGCCCAGATTAAAGGTTCCGGCCGTAACGGACGACGCCTGCAAAGCCGCCTCGCCGGCAGACGAAGCAGCGCCCGCGCGCCCGGGGCCGGGCGCCAGAAACATAACAGCCAGGATAACAATAGAGCGATATTTCACTGCCATAAGCCCAACCCCAAAGGCAGAACAAGGGCCTCCGGCCCGCCACCCGACCTGGATATCATAATGGAAAAACCTGGGAAAAGGCTCAAGAAAAGTTCAAATCCGGCTCAGATCTTTTGCCTGGCCGCCAGGGAACGCTACTTTTTTTTGCCCGCCTTCGTTTTCGAGGGCCTGCGGGAAACGGCCGCGGCTTTTATCTCAGGATCGGCGTCGGAAAGGTGTTTGAGAAGTTCCGCGTCCGCCGAGGGGGTCTTCATGCGGGACAAGACGCCGGCCGCCGCCCTGCGGGCCCTAAGGGTACCCTTGCGGTCGGCCAGCGTGCCGCCTATTACCGAAACAGCCACGGTGCTGGTATCCACCGCGAGCGAATTCACCACCGCCATCCGGACGGCTTCGGCCGGGTCCACGGCCAGCGCGCCAAGCTTTTTGGCCGCTTCGGGTTCGCCCACCTTGGGAGCCAGGGCCCTGGCCGCGGCCTGCCTCACGGCCTTGTTCTTGTCGTCCGCGGCCTCAGAGGCGCAAACATATGCCCAGGTAGACGCCTGCACGTTAAGGGCGTCCACTATCTGTACGCGCAGGTAAGCGTCGCCCTCTTTCCTGAACTGCGCGGCCAGCGCCTCATAGGCGGCCTCCGTGCGCTGGGCGCCCAGGTAATAAACAGCTTCGAGGCGCATTTTTGAGTCCGCCTTTCCAAGAGCGGTCAGCGCTTCGGCCGTGCTTTTAAGTTCGGCGGCGCAGGGCGCGGCCAGGGCAGCGATAAAAGCCGGTATAATAAGGATTTTTTTCATAAAGTTCCTCCCCCTCTGATCTTACTTGCTGAAATTTTCCATCGCCTTCAGGTACGCCCTGTCGCCCAAGAGCACCGTCTCGGAAGCGGCGTCCCAGGCCTCAAGCAGGTCTTTCTCCTGCTCCGGGGTCAGTTCAACTTTCAGGTCCGGCGCTACGCCCTTCTCCTCCAGGTCCAGCCCGGAAGGCGGGAACAGCCTGGCCACGGTAAGCTCCAGGCCCTTGCCGCCGCGGCCCATCCGGAAAGACCGCAACAGGGAAACCCGGCCGCCGGTGTTGGCGCCTACTATGCTGGCCCCGGACAGCTCCCTGAGCGCCTGGGCAAAAGTCTCCGCCGCCATGGACGTGGCGCCGTCTACCAGTACCGCCATGCGCAGGCCGGCGAATTTGCCGCGGGCGCCGGCTTCGTAAAGCCGACTGTAACCTTTATGGCGGGACTTCAACTCCAGCACGGGACCGGCCTTGGGGGCGAAAGCGCCCAGCAGGCCGGCGGCCTCCTCGGGAACTCCGCCGCCGTTGCCCCGCAGGTCCAGGACCAGTTTTTTGGCGCCCAGCGCGGTCAGTGCCTCCAGGCCGGCCACCGTAGTGGCGCTGGACCCCTGCACGAAGAGACCCACCTTCACATAGGCAGTACCGGAAGCGGGCTCATAGAAACCGAAAACCAGGGGCAGCACGAACTTGCCCCTGTGCACCTCCGCCTTTACGGGCACGGGGCCCCTGGGACCAGCCCGCAGCGCTTTCAAGGTAAAACCGAAACTGTCAGGAATGCGCTCCGCCACCGCCTGCGGCGTAGCCGGCAGGCCGTCTATTTCCAGTATCCTGTCGCCGTCGCGCAGCCCCGCCTCTGCGGCCGGGGAATCCCGGAAGACCTTGGCCGCGTAGACGCCCCCGCGCCGGTAGTCCAACAGCGCGCCGCCGGAAACCAGCTCCTGCGAGGGCCGGGTACGCACGCGCCGCGCGGCTTTTACCAGCCTGGCGTTCCTGTCCAGGGCTGCCAGGCCGGCAAAGCCCTTGCTCTCCAGCGCCTCGCGCACCTGGGCCGCGGGATATTCTTTATAGCTGTGTTTTTCGAACGCCTTCAGAGCGTCGGGGTAAAGGCTCTTTTCTGAACAGGCGGCCAGGAGTAAAAAAAACGGCAGGAGCAGTTTCTTCATGCTTCTATTATCCCAAATTTTACACCCACATGGTGGTGGTGTTGGACGGCGGGAAATCTCCCACCGGCCCGGTGGTAAACCCGGCGCCGCAGGGGTCGTTCGGCAGGAAAGGCCCGTACATGGGGCAATTGCCGGTAGCGGCCGACGGCGCCAGGCAGCAGCACGGCGCGGAAGCGCTGCAGCCGCATTCTTCGCCGTTGCCCGACGGCTTTACGCCCTGCTCCGTAATTATCTCTTTTATCTCCGCCTCGTCCTCCGGGCTGGAAAACCCCTGGAAACCTGCATCTTCCGTGTCGCCCCTGGCCGTATTGACGCCGGAGCGGCCGGTATTGCCGCCCACCAGGTTGCCCAGCGGGTTCATAGCGGCGCCGGCCATTTCCTGGGCGGCCTTCCTGGCCTGGTAATCCTTGTCGTTCTTCAGAGCTTCCCTGGTGCCTTCGGCGTCCAGCTTGGGCTTGCCCACTTCGGCCGACGCCAGGGTTTTAGCCTCGGCGGCGCTCACGTCCTGGTCGCGCAGGAACTTGGGAATGGAATTGGGGTTGACCTTGTCCAGTTTGGCGCGCATCTTCTCGTCGTACTGCAGCGAGGTGCCGTATTCGGGGGTGGCGTCGAAGGAGCGGGCGATCCAGCCCTTGGCTGAATCCTGGGAAGCTATCCTGGCGCCGTAAAAAGAGGCCCGGAAAACGCCTTTAAGCGAATCCAGCACGCCGCCGCCGGCGCCTTTTTTAGGGGACCCCGCGGCCGCGGTCTCGCTCTGCACCGAAGGCTTGCCGGAGCCGGCCCCGCCGCCCTGGTACGCTTCCAGGCCGCGCGTGGCGACGGTCTTGGTAGCGCCCGCACCGCCCTGTCCGCCCAGCCCCGCCGAGGCGCCGGGACTCAGCCGGCTTTTGAGCGCGTCCCATACGGACCCGCGGGGTTTGGCTTTAGCCGCACCGGGATCCTGCTCTGGACCTGCGCCCGTCCCGCCGGCGGAGGGCCCCGACCCCATACCGCCGCCTGCCGCGGCCAGTTTCAAATCAGCGCCCGAAGCCCCGGCGGCCTCCGTACTGGAGGCCACCGCCTCGGCCGCCAGCGGGTCCAGTTCGTCCGAGGCGAAGAAATTGTCCATTCTCTTGAGGCCGGCTCCGCCGCTATAGACCGAGCTGTTGGCCGAAAGCTGGCTGTAATTCTCCCCGCCCACCAGCTTCTGGGCCTGGGTTTTCATGGAGGTCATGGCGTAATAACCGCCGCCGGCCAGGAACAGGAAAAGGAAGCTCAGGGCGAGCCACCAGTAGTTCTGCCTGCCTTTTTCCCCGGCTCCCACGGCCTCTTCCTGCGGCTCGCCTTGCGCGGCGGCGCCGGCTTCTTCTGTTTTGCCTTGGGGAATCTCGTCTTCGGGGATCTCGTCTTCGGGCCTCATATCTCCTCCGGGAAATCAAAAAGAAACAAGGTCTGGTGACTGGATGGTCTCCATCGCCACGACCTTTATTTCACCCCAATGTTATAGCAGAGGAAACCGCGGATTTCAAGGGGTAAAATTGGGGTCAGGTCTTTACTTTTGACCTCGGGGCGGGAGCAGGTCAAAAGTAAAGACCTGACCCCTTAGTTTTACTTGCCGAGCATGCGGGAAGGGTGGCCGAATTCGCTGAAGATGGCCGCTATTTCGTCGTAGTCCAGTTCTTCGCGTTTGAGCAGTTCGTCCGCGAAACGCTCCACTATCTTCCAGTTCGCGGTCAGCAGCTTTTCGGTCTCGGAAAGCTGCTCGCGCAGCAGGTCCTGGGTCTCGCGCTCCAGCATGTCGGTGATGGCGGCCGACCGCTCCGACTTGGCGATGGAGGAATAGTTGCCGATAAAGCCGCTTTTGCCCATGCCCATGGCCCAGACCATGCGGTGGGCCGTATTGGCCGCGGCAGCGAAATCGGACCCGACCCCTGAAGAGGTGACCCCGTACTTTATCTTCTCGGCCGCGTAACCGCCCAGCGAGGCGCGCAGCCAGCCTATGAAGCTTTCCCTGTCGGGGACATGCAGTTCTTCCGTGGGCATATGGTGCACCACGCCCAGGGCCCCGCCCCGGTGCAGGATGGAGGCCTTGAACACGTCGTCGGTGGGATGAGAGAGGTAAATGGTGACCAGGTGGCCCGCCTCGTGGCAGGCGATGCGCTCGCGCTCGCGCGGGGTCATGGAGAGGCGGTGCGCCACGCCCAGTTCTATGCGCTCTATGGCGGCGCTGATGTCCTTGTAGGAAAGTTTGTCCGCGCCGCGGCGCACGGCTATCAGCGCGGCTTCTTTTACCACGTTCTCTATGTCGGCGGGCGAGTTGCCCACGGCCTTGCGGGCCAGGCGCCCCAGGTCCATGCCGACGTCATAGCTCACTTTGGCCAGGTAATGGCCGAAGAGTTTCTCGCGCTCGGCCAGGTTGGGCTTGTCCACGAAGATCTTGCGGTCGAAACGGCCGGGGCGCAGCAGGGCTTCGTCCAGAATACCCTCCACGGCGTTGGTGGCCCCGAAAATTATCACGTTAGCTGCGGAATCCAGGCCGTCCATCTCCACCAGCAGCTGGTTCTGGGTGCTGTTGGTCTCGCTGCCGCCGCCGAAAGCGTCGTAGAGGATGCGCCGGCGGCCTATCACCTCCACCTCGTCTATGAAAACGATGCAGGCCCCGTACGCCTGGGCGTACTCCTTGGCCTGCCGGAACAGCTTGCGCACGCGGCTGGCGCCCACGCCCACGAACACCTCCACGAATTCCGACCCGGCCACGGAGAGAAAGGGCACGCCGGCCTCGGTGGCCACGGCCTTGGCGAGCAGCGTCTTGCCGCAGCCGGGCGGGCCCACCAGCAGCGCGCCTTTGAGGATCTTGCCGCCTATGGCCTTCACCCTGGTGCGGTCCTTTATGAGCTGCACCAGTTCCCAGGCCTCGCGCTTGGCCTCTTCCAGGCCCACGATATCGGAGAACCGGATATTGACCGCGCCGGCGTCCACGCGGGTCTTTTTAAGGGCGCTGAAGCCGCCGCTCTGCATCAGGTACAGGAACCCGACGAAGATGACGGTGTTGAGCACCATCCACGGCATGCTGGCCACGTTCATGCTGATGATGTAGCGCCGGGTATTCTCCTCTATGCCGGCCAGGTACCAGATGGGGAACAGCACCGCCAGCACCGTGACGGCGCCGATGGTCAGCCCCACCCAGTAACGCCGCAGGAGCATCCGTATCTTGAACCAGAGCATAGTTATTTCAATCCCGGGAGCACGAACTGTATAGGCCGGTCGCGGTTAGGTACGTACTTGATGACCTCCAGCTGCTTGCCGCCCTGGCAGAGGTAATCATGGCCGTTCATGCAGGCCGCGCCGTAAGGGTAGGTGCAGACGGCCTGCTTGGGATATTTGCAGAGCAGTTTTACGCCGGCGGGGCTGGTGACCACCGTAAGCGTCACCACGTTCCAGACCTGCGTGCGCACCACTTCTATCTTCATGTCCTTGAGGTTGAGGAACTTGGACACGGCGGGGGTGTCGAAGCCGATATAGCCGCGCACGTTCTTCTCTATGTCCTTGCGCAGCGTGCCGTCGTCCCAGCCCACGTGGTCGGCGTTGAGGTGCGATTCCAGCTGCCAGCGCCGCGCGGCGTAGTAAGAAGCTATCTCCAGCTTCTGCACCAGCACCAGCAGCGCGAAGATCTTGGCCGTGATGAAGACGATGAGCAGGAAGATGGGGAACAGCAGCACCACCTCGGTCATGGCCTGGCCGGGGCGGCCGGCGCGCAGGGCGCCGCCGCAGCGGCCCAACCGGGCGCGGATGGTCTTCAGGGCGGTCACGGGTAAAGCCTCGTCTGGTATTTGGGAGTGGGCGCGGGCCACACGCAGTTGTTGCCGCTCTTGAGCTGCGGGCACTGCGTGGTGATGCGCGCGTGCACGCAGGGGCGGCCGGTCTCCTTGCACTTGCCCAGCACGCCCAGCGGCACGTTGAAATAGTTGGGAGCCGGGTCCCAGCCCTGGTAGACTTCCAGGCCGGTGCCCAGCTTGTCCAGCGCGGAATCGGACACGGTGGCCAGCTGGAACAGGCCGTTGGGGCTCATGGTGGTCATGTCCAGCGGGGCGTTGGGCTTGCCGAGGTAGTACGGGGGCAGCGTGCCGCCGGTGAAGACTTTGGCGTAGAACATCATCTTCAGGATGTAATGCATGTAGAAGTTGCCGCCGCGCGTGAGCTTGCTGCTGAAAAAGCCGCCCGTGCTGTTGAGCCCGTCGTTGCCGCAGGTCTGCGGGTTGTCCACGCAGTCCTGGGTGTTGGCGTTGAGGTAGTAGGACTTGCGGAAGAAGTTGAAATTATCGGTCAGGCGTTCGAAAACGGTCCACTGCGACTCCTCTACCGAGCCCAGCAGCGTGTAAACCTGCGAATAGAATTTGTAATAGCCTATGGCGGTGCCCCACTCCAGCATGATCTTGTTGCCCTGGTCCCAGGTGATCAGGTCGAATATCGGTTTGGAGAAAGAAGACGTGGGATTGCTGGCGAATTCGGTGCGTATCGGGTCGAATTCTATCTCCCACTTGGCCAGCGGGTCCAGTTTTACCGGTTCGGCCCCTTTTACGTCGCTCTTGTACTTGGGGAAAGCCCCGGCGGCGTAAAGCATGTCGTAGGGGCAGATCTGCCCGGTACCGTCGGACTTCTGCAGCTGGTTCTCCGGCGGGCATTCGTAAGCTTCCTTGAAAATACGGTAAGGGAAAGCGCCGTTGACGTAGGCGGTGCGGTTGAGCAGGTTGGTGTAGTCGCCCATCTGGATGAAGGCGGCAGAGTCCACGGCGAACTGCTGGCGGATCTTCTCGCGCGAGACCTTGGTGGTCTCGAAGAGCAGGTAGACGAACAGCAGCAGCGACGGCACCACGAAAAGCGACGGGATAAGTATCTGGCCGGCCCGCCTGGCGGGCGCCCATGGAATTCTGGCGGCGGGAGTCTTCATAGCGGCCCTATTTGGGCGCCCCCGCGCCTATGATCATCCCCACCAGCGTGAACAGGCCGCCCAGGATGCGCTTGTGGAAGAGGACGGCCATCATGGCGGCCATGCCGGCCACTATGGCCAGCATCATGAGGTATTCCACGGTGGTCTGCCCGGGCCGGCGGGCGGCGGTGAGCGCGTGCGGGGCGGGCAGGGAATAAAAGAGCCGTTCGCCCCGGAGGCAAAGCCCCCGCAGGCGCGTTTCAAGACCGCCGGCAGCCATTTTCTCAGCCATCTTTTTTTGCGCCGCGCGCTTGCGGCTGCTACCCAATGTTATACCACCAAAAACCGGGTTTTTCAAGATATAGTATATCTTCGCGCTGTTTCTGTATTGTTACGGTAATCCCAATAAAAAGGCGGCTAGCCCCCGTCAGGGAGACTAACCGCCTTCGCGGACCTTGCGGCCTTAGCGCCCGTCTTCCGGGGAAATAAGGCCTTTCTCTATGGCCTTCACCACGGCTTCGGTGCGGTTATTGACGCCCAGCTTCTGGAAGATGCTGTTGAGGTGGTTCTTCACCGTCTTAACGGAGCAGTCCAGGGCGGCGGCTATTTCCTTGTTCGACTGGCCCTTGCCGAGCAGCGCCATCACCTTTATTTCGGTGGCGGTCAGCGAGTCGGGGGCGCTGTCGTACCCGGAGGAGCCCATCTGGCGCAGGCCCTGGATGAGCTTGCCCATGATCGGCTGTGGTATCATCACGCCTTCGGCGGTGAAGGTCTTGAGCGCGTGCACCAGTTCGCTCGCGGGCAGCATCTTGGACAGGTAGCCGTTGGCGCCGGCCTGGATGGCCTCGGTCACGTGGGCCTCGTCCTCGTAGGAGGAGAGAATGAGCACGTTGGTCTGCGGGCAGTCCTTGCGGATGATGCGCGTGGCGCTCACGCCGTCCATCTGGGGCAGTTTTATGTCCATCAGGATGACGTCGGGCTTGAGCTTCTTGGCCATGGCCACGGCCTCGGGGCCGTTGGAGGCCTCGCCCACCACGGTTATGCCTTTCTCGTCCTCGAGGAGGTCTTTAATGCCCTCACGGAAAAGGGTCTGGTCGTCTGCGATGAGTACTGTCACGTTCTTCTTGGGACCGGCCATAGTTTAACTCCTTGTCGCCCGCTTTGGTTTTACTGATGCCCTTCGTCCCGGGGAGCCCCGTCTTTCGCCGCTTCCGGCGGCGGGGATTCCTTGGCGAAGGGGATAACGAACTTGAAGGCGGAGCCCCTGCCCACGCCTTCGCTCTCCACTATTATCTTGCCGTCATGGCTTTGCACTATCTCCTTGGAAATGGACAGGCCCAGGCCCAGGCGGCCGTGGGGCGATTTGCCTCCGGCGGGCTGGTAGAAGCTCTGGCCGAGCTTGGGCAGCACCTCGGGGTCTATGCCCTCGCCGTTGTCCTTTACGGACACGCAGACGTTCTCTTCCAGGGGGCTGACGAAAACCGTGATCTTGCCGCCGCGCTGGGTATGGCGGATGGCGTTCTCCAGGAGGTTCAGCAGCACCTGGCCTATGCGGCGCCGGTCGGCGCAGACCATCTTGAGGCCCGGCGAGACGCTGGTATTGATCTCTATGTTCTTCTGCATGGCGCGGGCCTTGGGGCCCACTATCATCTCTTCCACCATCTTGTCCATCTCGAAGTAATTCTTTTCGAGGCGGAACTTGCCCTGCTCGATGGAAGCCCAGTCCACCAGGTCGCCTATCAGGCGCGAGATCTGCGTGATGCTCGCCGTGATGAAATCCATCTTCTTCTTCTGGTCGTCGTTGGGCTTTATGGTGGCGGCCAGCATCTCGAAGCTGATCTGCAGCGTCATCAGGGAGTTGGACAGGTCGTGCGAGGCCATGGACATGAACTTGCTCTTCATGCCGTTCAAGCGGTCCAGCTCCTCGTTGTTGTGCTTCAACATGTCGATGAGGCGCTTGTTCTCCTGCTCGAGGTACAGCTTCTCCTCGGCCTTCTTGATGGCGCGGCGCAGGTAGTTGAAATCGACGGGCTTGATGAGGAAATCGTAGACGGATTCCTGAATGGCCTTCACCGCCGTGTCCAGGGACGCGTGCGCGGTCATCATCAGGATCTGGCTGTCGGTGTTGAGCTTGCGGATGTCCTTGATGACCTCTATGCCGGTCTTGTCGGTCAGGTTGAAGTCCATCAGGATGACGTGGAAAAAATCGGAAACGACCATCTTCATGGCGGCGGCGCCGCTCTCGGCCTCGAAAACCTTGTAGCCCTCCATCTCCAGGAGGTCGCGCAAAGTCTCCCGCAGGTGGGCGTCGTCGTCTACTATTAAAATTTTGCTTTCCATTGGTGAACGGGCGCGGCACGGCCGCGCCATCTAATTTATACTTAATTTATGTTTAGTAAACAAGGGGAGAGGGCCCGCGCGCCTACCTGGGCGCCGCGGGCGGGTTCTGCACTACGGGGATATAGAACTTGAAGCAGGTGCCCTTGCCCACCACGCTCACCACTTCCACCTTGCCTTTGTGGCGGTCCGCCACCTTCTTGACCACGGCCAGGCCCAGGCCCGTGCCGCGGGCCTTGGTGGTAAAGAACGGGGCGAAGATCTTTTCCGCGGTCTCCTTGGGCATGCCGCAGCCGGTATCCTCCACGTCTATGCGCACGGTGCCCGCGTCCACCAGCTCGCTGCGCACGTAGATCTTGCCGTGTTCCGGCATGACCTCTATGCCGTTCTTGATGAGGTTGCGCAGCGCCTGCGTCATTTCGTCCGCGTCTATGTTGACGGTCGGGTTCTCCGGGGCGAAGGTCTTTACCATCTCTATATGCGGCGGCACCGGGTAGGACATCGTGATGTCCTCCAGGTAGGAGTTCAGGTGCACCAGTTTCGGGTTCAGCTCGCGGGTGCGGGCGAAACCCAGGATCTCGTCTATGATGCCGTTGGCCTGCCGGATCTCGGATTCTATGATGGCGATGTGCTTGACCACCTTGGGCTCCGGGTTGGGCGTGGCGTTGGTCTTGGTCTTGATGAAGTAGATGGAGTTGTTGATGACGGCCAGGGGGTTGCGGATCTCGTGGCCTACGACGGAAGCCATCTGCCCGATGGCGGCCAGGCGCTCTTTCTTGATGAGCTCGTCCTGGGCGCTCTTGAGCTCCCGGGTGCGCGCTTCCACGCGGTTCTCCAGGCTGCGGTTGAGGCGCTCCAGCTCCACCTTGGCGGACATTATTTCGGCCGTCTTCACCTTCAGGCTCTCGCTCATCTGCATGAAAGTGTGCGCCAGCTCGCCTATTTCGTCGTTAGGCATGGAGAGGTCCGGCAGGTAGTCGAAGTCGCCCTCGCCCAGCTTTATGGCGGCCTCGCGCAGGGCCTGGATAGGCTGCGTTATGACCAGCGACACGGCGTAACCCAGGAACAGCACGAAGAACGTGACGATCAGCATCATGTTCCGGGTGCGCTTGAGCATGTCGTCCGAGGCCTGGTAGGCCACGGCCACGGACCGCTGGATATAGATGACCCAGCCCAGCTCCGTGACCTCGGCGAAAGCGCCCAGCACCCGCTCCCCGGTGGATTCCAGTATCAGCTCGCCGCCGCCGGTCTTGGCGTCGTTCTGCAGCAGGATGCGCAGCACGTCGTCGGGCAGTTTGGCGTCGGGCTTGTAGATCTCCTTGGAGTTGGAATGCGCTATAAGAAAGCCGTTGGAATCTATGACCGCGGCCTGCGTGTGGGTGGCCTCGGGGAAACCCGTCTTGAGCAGGCTGGAAAGGGCCGTCAGGCTCATCTTGGCCAGCACCGCGCCCACCGGCTGGTTGGTGACGGGATTCACTATCTGCACGCCCATGGTGACCGCGGGGTAGGAGCCCATGTACTTCTCCAGCCCCCCCACGAACTCGCCGGCGCGCATCACCTTGGTGAAGAGGGCGTCGGCGGAAAAATCGCGCATCTTGTTCTCGTGCACGAAACGGCCCAGGCGCACCGTCTCCATGCCGTTAGCGTCGAAAACGGAGATCTCCAGGAAGGCCGGGTGCAACTGCATGATGTGGCTGACGAGGTTCTGCTGCTTGGCGGTGTTCATGGAGGAAAAATCCTCCAGGTGGGCCGCGTCGAACAGCACGTTGCGGAAGTTTATGATGTAGCTGGCGACGGTGTCGGCGAAGCCGACGGCCAGGGCCTCCTGGTCGCGGGAGATGGCCTTGTTGAGGGTGACCTGGCTGAGGCTGACGAGGTAGTAACCCACTATGCCGAGCGGCACCAGGGAAACGATGAGGAAGATCAGGAGGAATTTGTAGAAGAGTCTTCCGCGTTTCTTTGGAGCTTCGGTCATATTATAGCCACGCCTTGTTCCGGATAGTATTAAGTATATTATCCCACAAGGCTGTTACGGAAATATTGCCATGCCTAAAAAAGAAGGCCGGCGGTGAAGCCGGCCTTCGGAGCGCCTACTTGGCGCAGCCGGCCGATGGCTGACCCGGCGGCGGCACTTTCTCGAACCCGGGGACCTTGATAAGCTCGCCCAGGCCGACCATGAACTTCTGGCCGTCCACCACAAAAGACGGCGAAGTGCTGATGCCCAGCGCGTCCGCCACGGCGAAATCCTCCGCAAGCAGCTTCTTGCCCTCCTCGAAGCCCGCCTCCACCTTGGCGGGGTCCAGGCCGGCGGCCTTGGCGGCCTTCTGCCAGTCGGGAGAGCTGTACTCCTTGTTGCGCTCGGCAAGATAGGCCCGGAATTTTTCAGGGAACTTCTTGTTGATGAAAAGCTGGCGCGCGTTCTCTTCCCACTCGGGCTGGCCGTGGAGGCTGGAGAACTGCAGCGCGCCCTTGTCGTCCTTCTTGGCGTCGCCGATGTAGCGGATCTGCAGTTTTACGCCGGGCGGCAGCAGCTTGTTCTTTTCGGCGTCCAGCAGGGAATTTTCGGCGAGCACTCCGAAGGGGCACTGGCTCATGACGAAGAGTTCCACCGTGCCCTTGGTCTCCGGCCTGGAGGCGTAGAGACCGCGGCGCTGGCGGTCCTCGTAGACCAGGTAGGCGCCTTTTTCCTTGAAGAGCCCGGCGCCGATCTCGTTCTGCAGGCGGTTTTTGGCTTCGGGGGTGGCGTCCAGCACGTAGGCCGGCACGAAATCCAGCGACGGGAACTTGGCCGCCCGCTCCGGGGAGGCGTAATCCAGGACCACCGGCTTGATGTCCTCGAAGTACCTGTCGAAGACGTTTATCAGGGAATCGTTCTTCTGGAATTCGGGCGTGACGATGACCCACAGGCCCGGCGGCGGCGGCTTGGGCGCGGGCTTGTAGCCGGCCGGAGGCGGCACACGGCGGGCGGCGGGCAGGGCCGCGTTGACCGCGGCATAAAGGGCCATCAGGCGCGGCGAACCGGCGTAGGGTTTCCCGTCGAGCAGCAGCGTGGTCGCGGTCACGCCGGCGGCCTTGGCTGCGGCGTAAGCCTTGTCCAGCACGGCCCTGTTGTCGGCGGCGGCGCGCCGTTCCAGCTCGTCGGGGTTAAGCCCGGCGAAAAGGGCGGCGTCGCGCCAGCCGTCCACGGCGGGGCTGAGGGACCGGCCGTTGAGATAGGTAAGCGTTTTGGCGGGCCAGGCGGCGTTAATGACCGCCAGGCGGGCGGATTCGGCCAGTTCCGGCTCCCCGCGCGGCGCGGTGTAGGCGCCGTCGGCGCCTTTGCCGAACAGGGGGTAGACCTTCAGGTCGGAGCCCAGGCGGCGGCGCACGGTGTCGGCCATGAAGAACCACTGCCAGCCCTGGCTGTCCATGGACTCCAGGTAAAGCTCCAGCCGCCCCCCCGCTTTGGCGGGGGCGGAGGCCTGCTGGGCGAAAGCCGGGCAGGCCAGGAAAGCGGCGATCAGCAGCAGAAGCGTCTTTTTCATTATTTGCCCTTCCTGCCCAGGAGCTGGCGGATGCGGATTATGAGCTCCTGGATATCGAAAGGCTTGGTCAGGTACTCGTCGGCGCCCAGGCTCAGGCCCTGCGTCTTTTCCTCGGCGGAAAGGAAGCGCCCGGTCATCATGATCAGGATGAAATCCTTGGAGAACCTGCGCAGTTCCTGGCAGATCTGGAAGCCCGAGGAATCCGGCAGCTGGATGTCCATTATGACCACGTCCGGTTTGTTCTTCTTGGCGGACGCTATGCCCGTCTTGGCGTTGCCGGCCTCCAGGCAGGTGAAGCCTTCCATGGCCAGCACTTCGGCCAGGCTTTCGCGCAGGTGGTTGTCGTCGTCTATTACCAGGATCTTCTCAGCCATCTTGTTTCCTCCATCCCGAAATTTTCGCCGCCGGTTATTTAGCCGGCACCAGCTTGTAACCCACGCAGGGCACGGTGTGCACGTAGCGGGCGGCCTTGCCCATCTTGGAGCGCAGCCGGCGCACGTGCACGTCCACGGTGCGAGGCGAGCCGAAGTAGTTGTAACCCCAGACGCGCTCTATCAGGTACGGCCGCGAGAGCACGCGGTTGGGCGAGCTCAGGAACACGTAGAGCAGGTCGAACTCCTTGGCGGTCACGGTGATCTCCTTGGCGGCGATGCGCACCGTGTAGCTGGACATGTTCAGTTCTATCTCGTTGAGCTTAAGCACCTCGTCGGGCTGCACGCTCACCGTGCGCCGCACCACGGCCCGGACGCGGGCCACGCTCTCGTGCAGGTCCTGGCTGTAACCCAGCACCTCGTCGGCGCCCAGCTGGAAGAAGGCCAGCTTGTAGGAGATCTTGGGCGTGTCCCGCCCGCCGTGGCCGCTGTGCCCGTGGGGGGCCAGGGTCTCGGCGGTCAGGCCGGAAGGCATATGGTCCAGGTAAGTGTCGGGGGATTCCAGGACGGAGATCACCGGGATGTTCTTGTTCTTGGCCCGGAGGTTCTTGAGGAAGGTAAGGCCCTCTTCGTCGGCCAGGTTCTGGCCTATCATCACCAGGTCGAACGACTTCTCGGCCAGCATGCCCATCACCTCGCGGGCGCGGTGGGCGGTAGCCACCGAGTAGCCCTGGCGGGAGAGCATCTCCAGCATCAGCGAGGCCCTGGACAGGTCCTTTGAGGCGAAAATGATATTTATCTTCACGGAGTCTCCTATGTGCCGCCGCGCGCGGCGGCCG
>JAMPXK010000094.1 GCA_023701245.1 Elusimicrobiales bacterium
CTGGGCCCTTTGCCGCATGCGGCGGCGCGCACGGGGTGTTACACTATATTAGACAGATGAGTAACTGGAGAAAATAATGAAAAACATATTCCACCTGTTAGCGGTCGCTATCCTCGGCCTGTCCTGCGCGGCCAGCGCCGCCTCGCCCTTCGACGGAGCCGGCTTTAACCTTTCCGTCCAGGCCGCGGACCTTCCCGCCGCCCCGGTCCCCGCCGCAGTAGAGAACACCTCCCCGGAAAAAGCGGTACCCGTCCATGGTTATACCCCCGCGGAACGCGGCGCCATGAACGCCCACAACGAGGGCCTGTTCCGCTCCTACGCCAAGTCCATAGAATTCGATGGCGAAGAGACCCGCGAGCGCAAGTACCGCCCCTTCGCCGACTACGAAGCGCCCGGCTACCTCATCATGAGCGCCGATTTCAACTTCAACTCCAGCCAGGCCAAACTGCTGATGGCCAGCAAGCTGCCGGCCGACGGCACGCTGGTGATCTTCACCGATTACGACGACGCCGGCACCAAAGAGAACATCCTTCGCACCTACGAGAAGGTGGTACCCCGCTCCCGCATTAAAGTTATCGCCCTCGCCGGCGCCTACCAGGGGTTCTGGGCCCGCGACGGCATACCGGTGCCCGCCATCGACAAGGCCGGCAAACTGGTAGTGGTTGACGCCGTGTACGGCCACCGCTTCGAACCCGACGCCCAGATAGCCAAGCTCTTCGGCGCGGGCCTCGAAAAGCACCAGTACTACTACGAGGGCGGCAACTTCATGGCCAACCACGCCGGCGCCTGCATCATGGTCAACCACGGCGCCCACACCCAGATCCCCGACAGCGTTTTCACGAACCAGTACGGCTGCAGCGAGATGATCCGCCTGCCTTTCGTGGACGGCATCGGCCACATAGACGAGCACGTGCGCTTCATCTCCGAGAAGGTGCTGGTCACCGACCTGCCCCAGTATAAGGACGTACTGCAGGGCAAAGGCTTCACCGTGCACATGCTGCCCAAGCCTTCCGGCCCTTACGAGACCTACGTGAATTCCCTCATCATGAACGACCAGGTGATCGTGCCCGTGTTCGGGCGCTCCACCGACGCCCAGGCGCTGGCCGTGTACGAACGCCTCGGCCTTAAGGCCAGCGGCGCCGACTCCAAAGCCCTCTCCAACCAGGGCCAGGGTTCGGTGCACTGCATCACCATGACCTACCCAAAGGTGCCCGCCTCCGCCCTGCTGAAGGCCCTTGGCGCCAGGGAACTTTAAGTTCCGCCGCAAATAAAGAACGCGCGGGCCGCAAGGCCCGCGCGTTCTTTATTTCAAGCCGCGGCGCCTAGGCCCCGGCGGTCTTCTTCAGGCGGAAATCCTTTATGACGGCTATCCCGGCGGCCAGCTCCGGCGCGTCGGGCCGGTGCTGCGTCTTTACAAAGAAGGACGCCGCCCGGGGGAACCGCGCCGCCAGCAGGTTGGAATTGGCCGGCTCGTTCTCGAAGACCGCCACCACTTCACCCAGGCGGTCTATGTACTCGCTCACTTCTTTCTTGAAGATCCCGTCGTCCTGCTCGAATTCTTTTTTAACTATGGTCATGGTGCCGGCCACGCCCACCGGGAACCCGTAAAGCCGCAGCACTTCCGTGGTCCCCACCAGCATGCGGCCCACGTCCCGCCCGGTCAGATAGATCACCGTGGCCCCGGCCCTGTGCACGCTCTCCACGTAAGCCTTGGCGCCCAGTATGGGCATGTCGTACTTCTGGTACTCGTCAGAAAAGAACCGCCGCGCCCATTCCTGCTTTATAAAACTCACCTCGGCCGGGTGCTTCACTCCCAGGCGCTTCAGGGTGACCTCCAGGCTGTAATCCACGGCCCCCAGGTCCAGGAACCGCTCGAAAGCGGCCGAAAGTTCCGGCACTTTTTCGCTGAATTTCTCGGAGATCTCCCGCAGGATGAAAATGGTGCGCGTGCGGTTGTCGAAAAGCGTGCCGTCCAGGTCGAAAATGGCCAGCGTGGACCTTTTGCGGGCCGTGCGTTCGGCCACGGCCGCTATCACGGCCTTAAGCCCCGCCTGGCCGCCGTCCTGACGGGCCGCGGGCCTCTTCATCGCGGCCCCTTTTTAAGCAGGCTCTCCACTTTCGACTGGAGGATCACCAGCGACACCGGCTTGCTTATGAATTCCCGGAAATTGCGTTCCTGGGAGAAGATATCCTGCATGCCCCGGTCGAAGAACTTGCCGCTGATTATCACCACAGGGATATCGGAGGTCTCGTCCCCGGCCTGCAGTTCGCGCAGCACCTCTATGCCGTTCATGTCGGGCATGGAGATGTCCAGCAGCACGATGTCGGGCTTGAGCGCGCCGGCCTGCGCCAGGCCGTCCTTGCCGTTGTGCGTAAGGGCCACCCGGTAGCCTTTCGCGGAAAAATGCGCCGCCGCCAGGCCGCAGAAATCCTTGTCGTCGTCTATCATCAGTATGGTAGGCATAATCGTCTTTGCGGTCCGGCCGGTGTCCCGGGCCGCCCCCCCGCTGTTACTATTCTACAATAACTGCCCCGGGAAACAGCGGGTCAACTAGTGACCCGCCGGATCCTTACTTCGCCAGTTCCACGGCGTAGGCCACACCCAGGCGCGCGAACTTCAGCGCGTGCGCGGCGTTGCCGCCGCACTTGTCCAGGGTGTCCGTGGCCTTGTGGATGAAAGGATTGTGCTGTTCGAAGGTGGATTCGAAAGAGTAGGACGCCGGGTAGCCGTTCTTGGTCCACGAGGCGTGGTCGGAGCAGCCGTAGCCGCATTTCAGCGTGCCCCAGGTGTAGGGCAGGTAAGTTTCTATGAGCCGGCCCAGGAAGGCGTTCTGCTCGGGGCTGCTGTTGTCGGAGACGAAATAAATGTCCCGCTCGGAACCCTTGTAGTTGGTCATGTCCAGGTTGAGCATCCCCTCTACCCGCACGCCTTCCTTTTTGAAGGCCGCGGCGATCTCGCCCGAGCCGCGCAGGCCGGCCTCTTCGGCGGCGAAAGCTATGAACTTTATGGTCTTGGCGGGCCGGTAGCCTCCCGCCAGCAGGGCCCGGGCTATTTCCTGCGTGACGGCCGCGCCGGAGGCGTTGTCGTCGGCGCCCGGAGCCGCGTTATCGCCGTAGCCGGCCACCGAATCCAGGTGCCCGCCCAGCACCACCACCTTCTCCGGCTCGGCGGCGCCCAGCACGGTGAGGATCACCGATTCCTGCGGGAAAGCGGCGTGCTTGAAAGGAGCCACGGAAACGTAAGGGCGGTTCTCGGCGAGCTTCGCCCATTCCCTCTGCAGCCACTTGGAGGCGTCCACTCCGGTGGCGTAGCGGTAACCGCGGTTCTTGAAAGCGGCCAGCGCCCGGATGCCCTCCGCTATGTTCTCTTCCCTGGGCAGGGCGGCCAATTCTTTTACCCGCGCGGCCTGGTCCAGCGTGTAGGCGCGCGCCGGCAGCGGCGGCGGGGCCTTCAGGTCTTCCAGCGCGGCCTCAAGGGTGTCGTGCGCAAAGAAACCGGGGGCCCGGGCGAAGGTCCTGTACATGCCGTCGGACAGCTGGTCCAGGTCTTCGGTCTCGAATTCGTAAATGGCCAGATGTTTGTTCTGCGCCACCGGGGCGCGCTTGAAGAGGGCCCCGTCCAGCGCGGTCACGTCGCCGCGCTCCAGGCTGACCCACACCTGGCCGGCCCTTTCGGGGCGGCCGGGCCCGGGCAGCAGCCCGCCGGCGGAAGCGGCCGCTTCTATGGCCAGTTCAATATCCACGTACCGGTCGAAATCGGGGGCGTACCCGGCGGCGGCCGTACCCGCGCAGCCCGCCAGGATGAAAGGGATCAGCAAGAGCCTGGAAATTCTCATAAATTCTCCGTACCC
>JAMPXK010000051.1 GCA_023701245.1 Elusimicrobiales bacterium
GGAGGCTCAGGGCCGGCGGGGGTTTGGGGGGTGAAGGCACTCGCGGAGGCCGAGGCTTGCGTAAGCGACGGGTGGAGCGAAGCGACACAATTTGCCCGAGCGACAAGCGGCGCGAACGGTGTTCGCGACCGCGCGCCTGAAGCCCCCATACCCCCGCCGGCCCCTTGGCTATGGCGGGGCCTGATTAGTTACAATTAGTGGGATGTTCATACTGAAGAAGATATTGGCGGCGTTTTTGCTGCCGCCGGGGCTGCTGGTGGTGGCCTTTGGTGGGCTTTCCTTATATTTATGGCGCCGCGAGCGTAAAGCCGCCGTGGCCTGCCTGATTCTCGCCGCCTTCACCTGGATAGCCACCACCCACGTTTTTGCCGACCTCACCCTGCGGGGCCTGGAGAATAAGTACGCCCGCCCAGAGAACCCCAAGGGCGACGCCATAGTAATGCTCTGCGCGGGATCCCGCGACTGGACCAATGTGCTGTCCGCGGCCGAAAACCTCTACCCGCACACCCTGGAAAGAGCCGCCGCCGCGGCCCTGCTTCATAAAAAAACCGGTTTGCCGATAATAATCACCGGCGGCTCCCCGTTCACCGCCTACCCCGAAGCCGAAGCCGTGGCCCGCTGGCTGGAAGAAGCCGGCGTACAGCGCAAGTTCCTTATCACCGAGCCCGCCGCCCGCGACACCATAGAGAGTGCCGCCAACGTAAAGAAACTCTGCGACGAAAAGGGCTATAAGAAGATACTGCTGCTAAGTTTCGCCTACCACATGCCACGCGCCGTTTTCCTGTTCAAGAAAGCCGGCTTCACCGACCTGGTCCCTTTCCCGGTGGCCCGCAGGGCCATGCCGGGCGCTCGGCGCGACCTCACCGATTACCTGCCCGGCAGCAGTCTCGAAGCCCGGGCCGCCCTCAACGAACGCCTGGGCCTGCTGGTCTACCGGCTGCGCTTCGGTAAAAGTTAGAATTACCCTATGGAGAGCATAGTCTTCTTCGGCAAAGGCGGCATAGGCAAGAGCACCGTCGCGTCCAACGTGTCGGCCATACTCGCCGCGCGCGGCCGCAAGGTGCTGCACGTAGGCTGCGATCCCAAAGGCGACTCCACCCTGGCGCTGACCGGCCGCCGCGTAAAGCATTTTGCCGACGGCGGCGTGTTCGCGGGCGAGCAGGCCCTGCGCTCCAGCATCCATCCCTCTCTTTTCAAGAACATCAGTTGCGTGGAGGCCGGCGGCCCGCAGGCGGGCGTAGGCTGCGCGGGCGCGGGCATAGGCGCCATGCTCGACATCATGAAGGAATTCTCCGTGCTGGAGAAGGACGGCTACGACGCCGTGGTCTTCGACGTGCTGGGCGACGTGGTGTGCGGCGGCTTCGCGGCTCCGCTGCGCCGGGGGCTGGCCGGCAAGGCCGTTATAGTGGTGTCCGAAGAGATGCTCTCGCTTTACGCCGCCAACAAGCTGGTGGCCATGGTGAACAATTACGCTCGCAACGGCGTTTGGCTGGCGGGCCTGGCCGTGAACGCAAAAGACGCCTCCGCCGTGCGCCTGGCGCAGGCCTTTGCCGCGGCCGCCCGCACCCGGGTGCTGGGCGTCATACCGCGCGACCCCGCCGTGGCCAAGGCCGAGAAAATGCACCGCCCCGTGACCATCACGGATGCGCGCAGCCCGGCCGCCGCCGCCATGGTGCGCCTGGCCGCGGCCATACAGAACGCCAAAAAACCGGCGATCTCGCCGCGGCCCCTCTCCGACCACGAATTCCAGGGACTTTTTACGGGCAAGCCCGCCCAAAAGGCGAGCTTCGGCGCGGCCGGCGACGACCGCCTGCCGCCGGCGGAACGCCTGCGGCGTGCCGGCTTTACCGTTACCGGCATAGCCGGCGGCCAGGCGCTGGCCAGCTGGCGCACAGGCCAGCTGGTCTTCAACGTGATAGTTTCTTCCGCCTCGGACGCCAGGCCCGGCATGACCCGCTCCGGGGACTGGGCGGTGTGTTTTGCCCCGGACGCGGGGGCGGAGTCCTCCTCGCACCGGGGGGAACTGGACGCGGCGGCCGCGGGGCTCTCTGGCGTTTCCTTCGACGATTTTTTCAACGCCTTCGGAGGCGGCACCGATTTCTACCGCAACATAAACGCTTTCGAGGAGATAGCCAGCCATTCCCTGCCCGGCGGCGGCGCGCCGCGCGAACCGCATGTGGGCTTTGGGCAGTGGCACCGTTTTGTCTTTCCCGGCGCGGAGACTATTTCGGTCCCGCCCGGAGTGATGCTGGTGGAGCACGGCGAATCCGAGTGCAGGTTTTCCAGCGCGGCCCGAACGCCGCTGAGCGCCCTGCAGCGTTCCGCCGCCGGGCTGGCCGGCAGCGGGCTGGAGCCGGTCTGCCCGGGCCTGCCCAAAGAGGACGCCAGCGCCGTTAATACCGGGTTCACCTACGCCGACGCCGTATTGGGCGACGGGCCTAAAGTGGAAGCCGCCCTGGGCGCGGCCGCGAAAATTACCGGCAAGGGCGGCCTGGTGGAGCTCTACAATACCTGCTCGCCCATGCTGCTGGCCACGGACCTGAAGGCGCACTCCGGTAAAGTGGCCGCCGCCGAAGGCGTGCAGATCTCCCGCTACAATCTCAACAGTTTCTACCTGGGCGTGCCGGAAAAAATAAAGGCGCGGTCGGCCTACGCTGCCGAGCGGCTTAAAGAGGTGAAGCGCAGCCGCGCCTGGGACGTGAACCTTTGCGGCTTCGGCTCTTCGCGCGGAGCGCTGGAAGCGCTGCTGAAGAGCGCCGGCCTGTCGGCGGCGCCGGAAGGCGGGGACTTTTATGCCGCCGCGGCCTCCTCGGCCCTGCAGGTGCTGCCGGAACCGGACCCGGTGCTGGAGCAAGGTTTCGCCGCGGCCGGCTGCAAATGCGTAGTGCCGCCGGCGCCTTACGGCCTGGCCGCCACCGGGGCCTGGCTGAAAGAGATAACCGCCGCTCTCGGCCGCAGGAAGAGCGCCGCGGCCCCAAAAGCCGCGCTGGCCCAATACGCGGCCCTCTCCAAAAAACTGGGCCGCTTCGCCGCGGCTTTCGTGGGACAGGCGGGGGAACTTGGCTGCCTGCGCGGAGCGCATCCGCGCTGCGGCGTGCCTGCGCTGGATTTTCTGGCCGAGGCCGGCCTGCAATTGCGCCTGGTGATCTACGCGCCCACGCCCGAGACGCGCGCCGCGGCCGCCGTGGAATTTAAACTGCTGCCCGCCGCGATACGCCGCCGCGCTTCGCTGGTCTGTTTCTCTGACCCGGGAGAACTGCGGAAACTGCTGAAGGCTGACAGAGCGCTGCGCCTGGTCTATTCCGATATCCCCATGGACCCCCGCGCGGCCGCGGCCGGCAAGACCGCCTTGTCGCCGCTGGTGTTCGAGCCCGGCTACGAAGGCGCCGCCGAGACGCTGCGCCGCCTGGAAACGCTGTGCCGCTGGAATTTTAATGAAAGATACCCGTCCCGCTAAGGTCTTCGACAAGTCCTACTCCATGCCCTACCTGATGGGGTATTTCCTCGCGGCCAACGCGGTGAAGGACCTGTGCGCCGTGGTGGACGGCGCCAACTGCGTGATGCAGAAGGTGGACCTGCTGGAAGGCAACCACGACCTGTTCTGCACGCTGCTCTCCCCCGACGGACGGCACCGCGCCGTCTGCACCATGGTGAACCCGCTGAACCCGGACAAGAACCCGGAGAAGAAGCTTTCCGCGCTGCTCAAGAGCCTGGCCGCCCACGGCGGTTACGGGGCCGTAACCGTTGCCAGCCTGCCCTTCTGCCGCATGGCCGGCATGGACTACGGCGGCATTGCCGCGGCCGTGGAAGCCAAGGCGCCGGTGGCCGCCCTGCCGCCCATGCCTTCGGAATCCGACTGGCTGGACGGCTACGCCGACACGCTGGAAACGCTGGCCCGCGCCCTGCCGCTGACCGGCAGGAAGGGGAAACTCAAAGCGGCGGTAGTGGGGTACATGTTCGACCGCAACGAGTTCGACCATGTCGGCAATTTAAAAGAACTGCGCCGCCTGCTCGCCCTGGCCGGGCTGGAGCTGGTCTGCGTCTGGCCGGAAGGGAGCAGCTGCGCGGCCCTTTCACGCGCGGGCGAGGCCGGGCTTATAATTTCCCTGCCTTATGGCCGCAAAGCCGCCCGCACCCTGGCCGCGCGCACCGGGGCGAAGCTGCTTGAGACCGGCCTGCCGCTGGGCCTGGCCGGCACTTCCGCGTGGCTCGCCGCCGTGCGCAAGGCCGCCGGCCTGAAAGGCCCGCTGCCCGCCGCCCTGGCCGCCGAAGAAGTTGCCGCGGCCGACCTGCTGCGCCCGGCCCTGCGGCTGCTGCAGAACCGCAGCTTGGTCTTTTGCGGCGATCCTTATCTTTACGGCGCGCTGGCCGCTTTTGCCGGCGAGCTCTGCTCCGAGGTCTCGGCCGCTTTCTTCAACTGCGGCCCCCGGCCGCTGGGGCCCGCGCCCAAACCAGGCGCGCTGCTGTTCGCGCCCGCTCCGGACGAAGCCGCCGCGGCGCTGCTCTCCCTGGGGCGCTACCGCCGCCCCGGCCTGGCCGTGGCCGATTCTTTCGCCTGGCAGCAGGGGCTGGCCGGGGGGGCGCCGCTGGTGGAACTGGGTTTCCCGTCCTACGCGCATCATTGCCTGGCTGACGAGCCCTTCCTGGGCTATGCGGGCGCCCTGCGGCTGGCGGGGAGGATGCTCAACGCCCTGCAGGGGCACCGGGGCTGACGCCCCTGTCAACCGGGCCTTAAAAAAGGTAGAATATAGCTTTGACGGGGCCTTTAAGGCCCCGCCGGTCGTCTAAGCCACAGGAGGCAGAGTTTGTACCACGACAAGAGAGTAAGGGTTAACCGCAATATCACGTCCCCGCAGGTCCGCCTTATAGACATGCACGGGACCATGCTGGGAATAAAGCCGCTCATAGAAGCGGTGAACATGGCCAGGGGCGCCAACCTGGACCTGGTGGAGATCTCCCCCGGGGCCAATCCGCCCGTCTGCAAGGTAATGGACTTTTCCAAGTTCCTTTACGAGAAGGAAAAGCAGGACCGCGAGAACCGCAAGAAGCAGAAGGCCGGCGTGCTCAAGGAGATCCGCCTTAACCCGCGCATCGCCAGCCACGACCTGCAGACCAAGGTCAAGCACATAGAGGAATTCCTCAAGGAACACAACAAGGTGCGCGTCACCGTGGTGTTCCGCGGCCGCGAGAACCAGCACCGCAACCTGGGCGAAGAGATCCTGATGGCCATCAAGAACAACCTGTCCGCCGTCGGCGTGGTGGAAGGCCGCCCGTCCATGATGGGCAACCGCATGAGCATCATGCTGGCCCCGGCCCACACCAAGCAGTCGGGCCCCGCGGCCCCCAAACCGGCGCCGAAGCCGGAAGGCGCCGGCGAGTGACGCTGGCCAAGGCTCCCGCGAAATTTATATAATAAGCGGATAGCCGGCGCGGAGAAAGCCGCGCAATTCAGACAACGGAATAATTATGCCTAAAATGAAATCCCACAGCGGAGCCAAGAAAAGATTTAAGAAGACCGTCTCGGGCAAGTGGCTGCACCGGAAGTCCGGCCTGCGCCACCTGCTGACCGGGATGTCGGCCAAGCGGGGCCGCAACCTGCGCACCGCCAAAGTCGAAGAGAAGAATTCCGCCGAAGGCCGCGTACTTAAGAAGTACCTGCCCTACGAATAAGAACAACCAAAGGAGCCGCCCCTGCCGGTGAACCCCGCGGGACGGAAGTAGCGTCATGAGAATAAAATACAGCGTAGCTCGCAACAAACGTAAGAAAAGGATTTTAAAGCTCTCCAAGGGCTATTACGGCAACAAGGGCAACCGCCTGCGCCAGGCGACCCAGCAGGTGAAGAAGTCCCTCACCACGGCTTATATACACCGCCGTGACAAGAAGGGCGACATCCGCCAGCTGTGGATAGTGCGCCTGAACGCCGCCGCCCGCGAAGAGGGAATGTCTTACAGCCGGTTCATGGACGGCCTGCACAAGGCCAACATCCAGCTGAACCGCAAGATGCTGTCGGAGATCGCCATCCGCGACCCGCAGTCCTTCAAGCAGCTGGCCGAGATCGCCAGGAAATCCATCGGTACGATCAAGAAAGTGGTCGGCACCGAGAAATAAGGCCAACCCGTGAACGCCACGGATTGGAAGGAAAGACTGTCCGCAATACGGGACAGTTTTTCCGTTTCTATAGGGCAGAAACCCGCCGGTGACCCGGAGGCGCTGGAGTTGCGCTTCCTGGGCCGCAAGGGCGAGCTTGCGCTGCTGCTGCGCGACCTCAAGGATATCCCTCTCGAAGAGCGAAAGCCGCTGGGCGCGCTGGGCAATACCGCCAAGCAGGAAATGGAGGCCAAGCTGGCCGAACTGAAAGGCTCAGCCCCGGCCGCTGCGGCCGCCGCCGTTCCCGGCCTGGACCTGACGCTGCCTGGGATGCCTTTTCCCAAGGGCAGCCTGCACCCGCTTACCCACGTGATGAACCGCCTGGCGGAGGCCTTCCTGAAGCTGGGCTTCACTATGGGCGACGGGCCGCTTATAGAGGACGATTACCATAATTTCGAGGCGCTGAACTTTCCGCCTTTCCATCCGGCTCGCGACATGCAGGACACGTTCTACGTGGACGCCAAGGACGCCGCGGGCAAGTTCATGCTGCTTCGCACCCATACTTCCCCGGTGCAGATCCGCTCCATGGAGCGGCAGGAGCCGCCTATCCGGGTATTCCATACCGGGCGTGTGTTCCGCTCCGAGGCGGTGGACGCCAGTCATTCTTTCGCTTTTCACCAGATAGAGGGGCTTTACGTGGACAAGGGCGTGAGCATGGCCGACCTTAAGTGGACGGCGGACGCCTTTATGAAGGACCTGTTCGGGTCGGCCGTGAAGACCCGCTTTAACCCGTCTTACTTCCCGTTCGTGGAACCGGGCGCGGAAGTGGACATGAGCTGCGTTTTCTGCAAGAGCGGTACCGGGCGCTGCCCCGTGTGCAAGGGCACCGGCTGGCTGGAGCTCATGGGCGCCGGCATGGTGCACCCTAATGTGCTGAAGGGCTGCAAGTACGACCCCGAGAAGTGGAGCGGTTTCGCTTTTGGCGGCGGCATCGAGCGTTTTGCGATGCTGCTCTACGGCATCAGCGACATGCGCATGCTCTACGAGAACGATCTGCGCGTTCTTAAGCAGGTGCAGTAGGGGTGGCGGTTCCGCCAGGCAGACCGGAACGCAAAAACGTGGTCTCGCACACCGTGCTCGCCACTCCCTGTCTCGGCCTCGTCGCTTACGCAAGCCTCGGCCTCCGACAGGGTTTTGCTAACCCGGTCCGCCTGTCGAAACCTTAATGGCAGATCTAAGAGAGAAATGCAATGAAGATCCTATATTCCTGGCTTGCAGATTTTATCGAGAATCCGCCGCCGCCTGAAGAACTGGCGGCGAAACTGGGCCGCATCGGCCTGAAGGTGGAAGAGCTGCGCAGGACCGGCGTCTCGTTCACCGGCGTGTGCGTGGGCCGGATAGAGAAGATCGACAAGCATCCCAACGCCGACAAGCTGGCGCTGGTGGACGTGAACGACGGCAAGGCCGTTATGCGCGTGGTCTGCGGCGCCAAGAACATCGCGGTGGGCCAGCATATCCCTTTTGCCAAGGTGGGCGCTATGCTCGCCGAGGGCGAGCTGAAGAAGGCCAAGATCCGCGGCGTGGAGAGCGAGGGCATGATCTGCTCCGCCGGGGAACTGGGGCTGGAAGGCTACGACAATTCCGGCATCCTGGTGCTGGCGCCCGAGACGCAGCTGGGCTCGGACGCCGCGGCCCTTTTCCCGAAGGCCGACTGCGTGCTGGAAGTGGAGATGCTGCCCAACCAGGGCTATTGTCTTTCCCATTACGCGCTGGCCCGCGAGCTTTCAATTTTTTACGGCCTTAAGCTGAAGGACTCTTCCGTCTTCCAGGGCGAGGCCCGCGGCGAGGCGGTGCCGGTGGAGATAAAGGTGCCGGACCTGTGCCCGCGCTACGGCGCGATAGTTATAAAGGGCGTGAAAGGCGCCAGAACTCCCGAGTGGATGGCCGCGCGCCTGCGCGCCATGGGCGCCAATCCCAAGGGCAATCTCCTGATAGACGGCTCCAACTACGTTATGTACGAACTGGGGCAGCCCACGCATTGCTTCGACATCGCCCAGCTTTCCGGTCCCAAGATCATAGTCCGCCGCGCCCTGGCCGGCGAGATGATGAAGACCCTGGACGGCCAGGCCCTCAAGCTGGACCCCGGCATGATGGTGATAGCCGACGCCTCCAAGCCCGTGGCGCTGGCCGGCGTGATGGGCGGCGCCTACTCGGCCGTTTCCGACGCTACCGAGGCCATACTGATAGAATCCGCCCGCTTTCACCCGCCTACCGTGCGGCAGGCGGCCAAGACCACCGGCATAAAGAGCGAATCTTCCTACCGCTTCGAACGCGGTACCGACCCGGAGCTGCCCCTGAAGGCCGCCCGCCGCCTGGCCGGCCTGATACTCGAGGCCGCGCCCGGAGCCAGCGTAGAACAGATCACCGACAATTGCCCGGTTAAGTACCAGCCGCCGGTGGTGGACGTGGACCCGGCCAGGATCAACGCCATACTGGGCACCGGCATAGCCGACAGCGAGATCTTCGCCTGCCTGAAAGCTTTTCAGCCCGCGGTGAAGGACGGCAAACCCTGGAAGTTCGCCGCGCCCTCCTGGCGCCAGGACCTGGAGACCATCCAGGACGTCGCAGAAGAAGTGGCCCGCTACGTGGGCTACGACGTGATCCCTTCCGCGTCCGCGATGCCCATGCTGCCGTCCAACGTGACGCCGTTGTGGACCGCGGGTTCGGAACTTAAGTCCACGCTGGCCTCCCTGGGTTTCAGCGAAGTCTATAACTACGATTTCGTCTCCGCCAGGGAGCTGAAGGTCTGCGGCCTGGACCCGGCGGCGGCGCTGGAAGTGAAGAATCCCCTGTCGCAGGATTTTCAGTATATGCGGCCCACGCTGCTGGCCGGGCTGCTCAAGACGCTGCGCTACAATCTCAACCGCGGCCGCGAGACCGTGCAGCTCTTCGAGAGCGGCACCGTCTACTCGCGCAAGGACGCAGGCAAAGCCGAAGAGGTTTACTGCTCCGGCCTGCTGTACGGGGATTTCCCCGAGGGCGGGTCCTGGCGCGGCGGCGCGGAGAAGGCCGATTTCTACCATCTGAAGGGCGTGATGAGCCGGCTGTTCGCGGGCAAGGGCGGCTTCCGCTGCGAGACCGCCAGGAAGGCCCCGGCGTATTTCCAGCCGGGCCTGTGCCTGGAAATGCGGCTGGGCGCCAACTCGGCCGGCTACCTGGGCAAGCTCAGCCGCGCCGCGGCCCAGGCCGCCGACCTCAAGGACGACAATATCCTCTATTTCGAGATACCCCTCGCCTGCGTGGCGCAGGCCGGCAAGACCGAGTTCTGGCAGAAAATAGCCAAGATCAAACCCGTGTCGGCCTTCCCCCAGAACTGGCGCGACCTTTCCATAGTACTGGAAGAAAAACACGCCTGGGGCGACCTGGAGCGTGCTTTCTCCGGCGTGCAGGACCTGGCCAGCGCCAGGCTGGTGGACGTCTACAAGGGCAAGAACATCCCCGCCGGCTGCCGCAGCCTGAGCATCCGCTTCACTTTCTCTTCTATGACGGGGACCTTGAACGACTCCGAGGTGGGCGCCCGGATGACCGCCATCCTCGACAAACTTTCCAAGAACTTCGGCGCAAAACTGCGCGCCTGAAAATGAAGCACAAACTGGCCGGAGTCTGTTCCAAAGAAGTTTCCTTCCGCGTGGTAGCGGGAAAACTCCGCGGCGTTAAGTTCTTCAAGGGCTGCCCCGGCAACCTTGAGGCGCTGGCCCGCCTGCTGGAGGGCATGCCGGTAGCGGAGGCCGCGGCTAAACTGAGGGGAATAGCCTGCGGCGCCAAGTCCACTTCCTGTTCGGACCAGCTGGCGAAAGTGCTGCTGAAACTGATAAAAGATCCCAAATAGATACTGAGTCTTGAAAGCGGGGCCGGGCGTATAGCCCGGCCTTCTTTTTTGCGCGGAATGCGCGCCGCCAGCGCCTCCCGCCGCGGCCAGGCCCGCTCCCTAAAGACCCGCAGCAGGGGGGTCCAAAGGCTCATGCCGCCGCCGCCCGCGCGGTGTAGACTATATAAGTATAAACATGAAGTTCCTCAACTTAACATTGGCGCTGCTGCTGGGTTTGGCCCGGCTTTCTTCCGCTTTGCAGCCTCCGCCAGCGGATGGCGGCGGGCGTTTGCCTTTCTCCGGCGCCGCGCTGCGCCTTGGCAATCAGCGCGTGGCGCCGCACCTGCTGGCCCGCCTGCGCGCGCGCCTCGAGGCCCGCCTGCGCGGGGACAAAAGCGTCGTGCTGTTCCAATCTCCCCACGGCGGCCTGCCGCCGGAAGGGAGCCCCAGGATACTGGTGCTCCTGGTGGATTTCGAGGACTATCCCGCCAGGCCCGGCGACACGCCCGACCTTATGCACGCCAAGATCTTCGGCGCGGGCGGCAAATTCCCTTACGAAAGCATGAGCGCCTATTACCGGCGTTCCTCCTTCGGCAAACTGAACCTGGACGGCGACGTGCTGGGCTGGTACCGGGCCGGGCGGCGCGCGGACGTGCCGCATACCTGGGAAGGGCGAGAGGCGGTTATCAAAGGAGCGCTGGAGCATTACAAGGACCGGGACTTCACCCGCTATGACAGCGACGGCGACGGCGCCATAGATTACATCGCCGTCATCTGGACCGGCCCGCTGGGAAAATGGGCGACTTTCTGGTGGGGGGCGGCCACGAAGTTCTCGGATAAAGAGTTCAAGGCTGGCGGCAAGACCCTGGGGGCCTACTCCTGGCAGGGCGTCCTCTCCAACGGGGACGGTCCGGAAGACGAGTTCGATCCCGCCACGCTCATCCATGAGACCGGCCACGCGCTGGGCCTGCCGGATTATTACGACTATAAACCCGGCGTAGGCCCGGACGGCGGCGTGGGCGGTTTCGACATGATGGACGGCGGCAAGTACGACCATAACTGTTTCAGCAAGATGCTGCTGGGCTGGACCGAGCCCCGCCTGGCTTTTGTCGGCGGGGACTATACGCTGCAGCCGGCGGCCCAGGCCGGGGACTGCGTGATGCTGGTGGCGGCGGGGCGGACAAAGGATATTTTCGGGGAGTTCTTCCTGCTGGAGAACCGGCGCCCGGTGGCCAACGATTTCAGCAGGGTGATGAGCGGCGGCCTGACCATCTGGCACGTGGACGCCCGCCGCAACGCCGCCGGGACGGATTTCGTCAACAACAACCAGGACACGGGGCACAAGCTGCTCAAGATCCTGGAATCCGGAGGCACCGAAGGCCTCGAGCGCGGAGAGAGCAAGGTCTTCATGCCTAACGAGTTCTACCTGGAGGGCCGCGCCCTGCGGTCCGATACCGTTCCGTCCAGCCGGCTTTACGACGGCACGGATACCGGCATAGACCTGGTCTCGCGCGGCGGAGACGCCGAAGTGTCCTTCACCGTCAGTTTCAAATAACCGCGGACCCGCCTGTTCCTGCCGCCGGAGCGCCGGCGGTTTTTCTTTGCCGCTGTTGCCAAGCCGCCGGCCATTTGCTAGAAAATGGTTATGCGGGGGAGGGACCACGATGAAAACGAGGGAACTGAAAACGGTGCTGGACGGCAACTGGGTCATGGAGGGCGCCGGGGTAAAACTGCGGCGCATCTTCGGCTTTGGCGACAGTTCGCTGACGGACCCTTTCCTGCTGCTGGATAATTTCGGGTCGCCCGACCCGGCGGACTACATCGCGGGTTTTCCCTGGCACCCGCACCGCGGCATAGAGACCGTGACCTATATGCTCGAGGGAGTGGTTGAGCACGGCGACTCGCTGGGGAATGCCGGGGTTATAAAGAGCGGGCAGGTGCAGTGGATGACCGCCGGGTCCGGGATAGTGCACCAGGAGATGCCGCAGGTTTACGACGGCGTTATGCGCGGTTTCCAGCTCTGGACCAATTTGCCGCGCAAGCATAAGATGACGGCCCCGAGGTACCGCGACATCCCGGCCGACGCCATTCCCGCGGCGAAAGGCCCGGGTTGGACCATCAAGGTGATCTGCGGAGAGTATGGCGGCGTGACAGGGCCGGCCGAGGATATCGTGATAGACCCCTGGTTCTTCGACGTAAAATGCGATAAGGGGGCGCAGTTCGAACTGAAAACGCGGCCCGCCGACAACGTGCTCTGCTGCGTTTTCGAGGGGAAAGGGTATTTCGACAGGGAAAAGAAGCGCCTGGTGGAGCCGGGGCAAGCGGCCCTGCTGGGCTCCGGGGAGGGGCTGTTCTGCGCGGCTTCCCCCGAAGGGTTGCGCTTCATGCTGATGGCGGGCAAGCCGCTGGAGGAGCCGGTGGCTTGGCGCGGTCCGATAGTAATGAACACCGAGGCGGAGTTGAGGACGGCCTTTGAAGAATACCGCGACGGCACGTTCATAAAGAAGTAAGCCGGCCGGCGGCCTTGCCGCGTAGAAACAATAAAAAACCCCGCCGTAGCGGGGTTTCTTATTTCAGCCGGGCCGGTTAGAAACTGACCTGGCGGGAGAGCTGCTCGGACGGCGCGGGCACGTCCTCCACCTGCATGTCCAGGAGGGTAGGGGCCGACTTGGTGGCGCCGATCTCGGGGATGTACTTGCTCAGGCGTTCTATCTTGGTCACGGCTTCGCCGCGGCCTTCGTTCTGGCCGCTCCGGAGCTGGATCTTGCAGCCCTGGGGGGTGTCCACGAAGTCGGTGCCGCCGCGCACCAGGATGCCTTCTATCTTGCCGGTGTTGGCGTTGAAGACGGCGCTGCCGGAATTGCCGCCGAAAGTGTCCAGGTCGGTGAGGAAGAAGGCGCGCGGCTTGGTGGTGCGCACGGTGCCGTTGCCGGTGACCTTGAGGGGCAGGCCCACGGGGTGGCCTATCACGAATACCTTGTCGCCGTCATTGACGCCGTTGCCGCGGTTGACGGCCAGGGGCTTGCGGCCTTCCACTTTGCGGTCCAGCTGCACCAGGGCGTAGTCGGGGCCGGCTTTATTGAGCAGCGCGCCCAGTATGGCCAGGCCGGTGCCTATGATGCCGGAACCCTGCTTGTCCAGGTCGCGCTTGATGATGCGCTTGCAGCCGTAAACGTCTTTGCCCTGCACCTTGGTGCGGGCGGCGGCGCCCTGCTTGTCGATATTGAAGTTGAACACGAACCGGGTATCGGCGCACTGGGCTTCGTCGGTTATGCAGTGGCCGGCGGTCATGATGATGTCTTCGCCTACCAGGGTGCCGGAGCAGAAGGCGCCTATGGGCTGCTCGCTGAACTTTTCACCGGGGCAGAGACCGAGGGCTTCCCCGAAACCTATGGTGGCCAGTTTGTAGCCGCCGTTCTCTTCTTTGACCTGCTTGGAGGGCCAGAGGGAGATCACGGAGTCGGCCAGCTGGCGCATGGCGGGAGCCGCTTCGAAATAGTCGAGGCGGTCGTCATTGCCGTAAATGCTTTTTTCTGCGAAGGCCGAGGCGGGGAAGAGAAGGGCCGCGGCGAGGAAAGAAACGGATCTGGCTATTTTGTTCATGGAACCTCCGGTATTTTGCTTCCTATATATTATTCCCTCTTTTAAGCGGTCTCACAAAGGTCCAAGGACCCGCTATTTGCCGGGCCAAGGGCCCGCCCCCGGGTGGGCCCTATGTCCGCTCTGGCGCGTGCCTTGACAAACGCAGTTCCCGGGCCTAAACTATACTCGGGGGACGCCTTGCGGATCCTGGGAGGTTCTGATCATGGCATATTTTATCCGTTGCCTGGCCTTGCTGGCCTTTCTGGCGCCGCTGGCCCTGGCGCAGGACTACGAGGAGGAAGAAACCTCTCGGGAAACCACCACCGAGGCGGTTCAGGAGGAGCAGGACGCGTCCGAGCCGGCCAGGGAAGACGTCCCGGAGCCTAAAGCCGGCATCAGCAGCGGGGAAAAGATAGCGCCGCCCAAAGGCGGGGGAGCTGCCAAAGGAGGCGGGGGGTCCGGTTCCGGCGCGGTACCTGGCGCGGCGGCCGGCGCCGCTTCCCAGAGCGCCGCTGCCGCCGGGAATCTCCGCGTTTATAACGGCTGGAAAAGCCTGCCTATGGTGGGCGGGCATGCCAGGCTGAAATTTTCCGGGGACGGGACGGGCTTTTCCGTGCGGTTCACGCCGCGGGGCAACAGCATGGTTGCCTGGGTGGAGACCACCAACAGTACCGATAACTGCAACTACAAGGCCTGGATCTCAGCCGCGCCCGGAGGCGGAGCGGTTCCCGGTAAATGCGGCCCGGTCCATTCAGGTTATACGGGCAACAGCCTTACCTATACCCTGGAAGCGGTCCCGTCCCGGCACTGGGAATGCGTGCTTAAGAAAGAACAGACTTATTATTTCAACATCCAACTGGCAAGTTCCGGGCCTAATCCTGTGAACGGCATCTACTCCTGCGAGGAGTATCTGGATATAATGCGGGGAGCCATGGAGCCTTAGTTCAGGCCGGGCCGGTACCGGCCCCCCGGCGCCGCGCGGCGCGGGGGGGCTTTTTGTTTCCTATAAATTTTATAGATTCTGTATAATTACCCTAATGCACAGCCGCATAAAGCGCCTGGAGGAACTGGTGGCCGGGGCCTCCGAACTCATAGCCCGCCTGAAAGAGGAGAACGGGGTTCTCCGCAAGCAGGTGGAGCTGCTTGGCGCCGCCAGGAACAAGGCCTCTTCCAATACCGCCGCCGCCAGGGAGCTGGCGGATTTCCGGGCCAAGGTGCGGCGCCGCCTGGAGCGAATCTGCGCCAAAATTGAGAAAGCCAACGACCTGCAGCCGGGCCTGTTCGAGGAAGAAGATGAGCAATAACGATTTCGAGGTGAAAGTGCGCGGCCGCATGATAAAGTTTCCCGCCGTGGACGGCCTGACCCCTATAGAGCTGGGCTCCATCGTGAACCAGGTAGAGGAGAAGCTGGCGCAGATAGAGGATAAGCTCAATGTCGTGGATTCCTCCAAGCTGGCCATCCTGGCCGCATTCGATTTCGCGGTGGAACTCTACAACCTCAGGCAGCGCTCCGAGACCAACCGGGAGGCCGACTCCAAGAAGATAGAAGAGATGGTGGGGCGCCTGGAGAAGACCCTGGAGGGGGACGGCCAGGATGTCTGAATCCCTTTTTGACGAAAAACCGGCCGTGCCGGAACAGGAGGGCGGGCCTGTTTACAAACCCCTGGCCGCGCGCCTCGCACCCAGGGACCTGGCCGAATTCTCCGGCCAGGAGGAGATCCTGGGCGAGGGCAAGCTGCTGCGCCGCGCCATAGAGGCGGATACCCTGAAATCCGCGGTGTTCTTCGGGCCGCCCGGCTGCGGCAAGACCGCCCTGGCCCGCTATATCGCCGGCCGCGCCAACGCCAAGGTCTTCGAGCTCAACGCCGTAATGGCCGGGGTGCCGGACCTCCGCAAGATCATAGAGTATTCCCGCGGCCTCGGCGCGGGGTTCGCCAAGGCCCAGCGCGTGCTGCTGGTGCTCGACGAGATACACCATTTCAACCGCACCCAGCAGGACGTGCTGCTGCCTTCCGTGGAAAAAGGCGAGATCATCCTCATAGGCATGACGACGGAGAACCCTTTCTTCTACATTAACCAGGCCCTGCTGTCGCGCTTCATAGTGGTGGAGTTCAAACCGCTCAAGGCCGAACATCTTTCGGATATTTTCGACAGGGCGCTCACGCACCCGGAAGGCCTGCTCAACCTCAAGCCCGAAGTTACGCCCGGAGCCAAGAAGTACCTGGTGGACAATTCCTCCGGTGACGCCCGCCGCCTGCTCAACGCGCTGGAGCTGGCCGCCGTCACCACCAAGCCGGGTCCTGATGGCGTGCGCCGCATAGACGAGTCCGTGGCGAGGGAGAGCATTCAGCGCAGGAGCCTCCGCTACGACCGCAGTTCCGACGAGCATTACGACCATATTTCCGCCTTCATCAAGAGCATGCGCGGTTCCGACCCGGACGCCGCCGTGTACTGGCTCGCCAAGATGCTGGAGGCCGGCGAGGACCCGCGCTTCGTGGCGCGGCGCATACTCATCTGCGCCAGCGAGGACGTGGGCAATGCCAATCCCATGGCCCTGGTCATGGCGCAGAGCGCTTTCAATTCCTCCGAAGTGCTCGGCATGCCGGAGGCCCGCATAGTGCTGGCCCAGGCCGCCATTTACGTAGCCTGCTCGCCCAAGTCCAACGCCTCCTACCTCGCCGTGAACGCGGCCCAGGCTGAGGTCAAGAGCGGGGTTGAGCGCGAGGTGCCGCTGCACCTGCGCGACGGCTCCAAAGACGGCGCGGCGCTGGGGCATGGCCGCGGCTACAAGTACCCGCACGATTTCGAGAATCATTACGTGAAGCAGGAATACATGCCCGACCCGAAGGTGTTTTACGAACCCACGGACCAGGGTTTCGAGGCGGAGATAGGCAAGCGCCTGAAACGCCTGCGCGGGGGCCGTTCTGAGGAGCATAGCTCATGATACGGCACGGCCAGAGGCCAGGAAAATGAGCGAGCCCAGGATCTATACCGTCAGCGAGCTCAGCCAGGGAATAAAATACCTGCTCGAGACCAATTTCCGCGAGCTGTGGGTGGAGGGTGAGATCTCCGGCCTCAAGGTCTCGTCGCTGGGGCACACCTATTTCGACCTGAAAGACGCCAACTCCAATATCTCCGGGGTCATGTTCCGCGGCTTCGCGCAGGGGCTCAAGTTCGACCTGCAGAACGGCCTGCTGGTGCGGGTGCGCGGCAATATCACCACCTACGACAAGCAGAGCAAGTACCAGCTGATGGCCAAAGAGATACAGCCGGCCGGCATAGGCCCGCTGCAGCTGGCTTTCGAGCAGCTCAAAAAGAAGCTGGCGGCCGAAGGCCTCTTCGACCCTTCGAGAAAACGGCCCATCCCGGCCCTGCCGCAGAAAATAGCCGTGGTGACATCGCCTACGGGCGCGGCCATAAGGGACATTCTTTCCATTTTAAAGCGCCGTTACGCCAATATGCACATCATAGTGGCGCCGGTGAAAGTACAGGGTGCCGGTTCCGCGGAAGAGATCGCCAACGCCGTCATCGACCTCAACGAGAATTTCCCGGACATCGACGTGATGCTGGTGGGGCGCGGCGGCGGGTCCATGGAGGACCTGTGGGCTTTCAACGAGGAGATAGTGGCCCGCGCCATCGCTAATTCAAAGATCCCGGTGATCTCCTGTGTGGGGCATGAGACGGATTTTACGATCGCGGATTTCGTGGCGGACCTGCGCGCGGCTACGCCGAGCGCCGCCGCCGAACTGGTGGTGAAGAGCAAGGTGGAGCTGGCGGCGCAGATAGCCGGCCTGGAACGGCGGCTGCTGCAGAGCCTGCGCATCTATTACGAGAACCTGCAGGGTAAGTTCCACCGCCTGGTCTCCAGCCGGCCCATGCAGAACCCGCTGGTGCTGCTGGAGCGGCCACTGCGGCGCCTGGACGACGCCGTGGAGGGCATGGTAGCGGCTTCGGCGGACCGCCTGCGCCGCGCCGGGGAGAAACTGAATTTGCAGAGCGAAAAGCTGAAAGCGCTGAGCCCGCTTTTCCCGCTGAAGAAAGGCTACGCCATAGTGAAGGACGCGGGGGGCAAGGCTGTGAAGACCGCGGCTTCGCTGTCGCCCGGGGACCGGCTGAACCTGCAGTTCGCCGAGGGCAGGGCCGAAGCGGAAGTGATAGGCGCGGGCGGCGCCGCGGCGGACAAGCCGAAGCCGGGTAAAAAAGGCGCGGAGAAGAACGGCGGCCAACAGGAGACTTTATGGTGAAAAAAACTAACGGCGGTTTCGAAGAAAAACTGGCCAAGCTCGAAGAGATAGTGGCCAAGCTCGAGGATGAGGGCACCCCCATTGAGGAATCCCTGTCCTTGTTCGAGGAAGGCGTGGTCATTTCCAAAGAGCTGTCCGTGAAGCTGGAGGAAGTGAAGCGCAAGATAGAGGTTTTGCGCAAGGACGCCGAGGGCAAACTTAAACTGGAAGAATTCGAGGACGAAGACCGGGAGAAATAAGCGCCGGATGAAAAATAAACGTTTGGACGTAGCCTGCGTGGAGCGGGGCCTTTTCGAAAGCCGTGAAAAGGCCCTGCGCGCCATTATGGCGGGGCTGGTGACCGTCAACGGCCGGCCGGCCGACAAGGCGGGCCAGGCGGTGCGCGAGGGCGACGCCGTGGAGCTGGTGAAGAACGACTGCCCCTATGTGTCCCGCGGCGGCCTGAAGCTCAAAGGCGCCTTGGACGCTTTCCAGGTGTCTCCTGCCGGGAAGATCTGCCTGGACGTGGGAGTGGCCACCGGCGGCTTCACGGACTGTTTCCTGCAGGCCGGAGCGCTTAAAGTTTACGCCGTGGACGTGGGCGACGGCCAGATCCACGAGCGAGTGAAGAACGACCCGAAGGTGGTCTTCATGCCGCAGACCAACGCCCGGTTCCTTAAGCCGGAGCTGTTCCCCGAGCGGCCGGAACTCTGCGCCA
>JAMPXK010000052.1 GCA_023701245.1 Elusimicrobiales bacterium
AGGCGCTGGCCGGCGGCCATAACAATATCCCCGACTCCTGCGACTGGCCCAGGATCACCGAGATAGACAACAGGGAATTCTGGGACACGCACATGCTGCGCAAGGTGAAGCTGGTGAAACTGGTGCGCGAACGCCTGAAGCGCCAGCACCAGCGCCTCGCCGCCGACCGCACGGTGCTGCGGGAAGCGGAGAGCGTGCTGAACCCGGAATACCTCACCATCGGTTTCGCGCGGCGCTTCGCCACTTACAAGCGCGCGACGCTCTTCATGCGCGACCTGGAGCGGCTGCTGGAGCTGGTGACCGACGAGAAGATGCCGGTGCAGTTCGTGTTCGCGGGCAAGGCCCACCAGGCGGACTCCCACGGCAAGGAGTTCATAAAGCAGGTGGCGAAGCTCTCCATGGACAAGCGGTTCAAGAACCGCATCATCTTCGTGGAAGACTACAATATGAACGTGGCCCGCTACATGGTGCAGGGCGTGGACGTGTGGATGAACAACCCCATCCGCCCGCTGGAGGCCAGCGGCACCAGCGGCATGAAGGCCGTCATCAACGGCGTCATGAACCTCTCCGTGCTGGACGGCTGGTGGCCGGAAGGCTACTCCCCCGACGTGGGCTGGGCCATAGGCGGGGTGGAGGCCTACAACAGCGACGAAGAGCGCGACTACGTGGAAGCGGAGAGCATCTACAACCTGATACGGAAAGTGGTGGCGCCGCTTTATTACGACCGCGGGCCTGATGGCCTGCCGCACGGCTGGATCAAGATGATGAAGGCCTGCGTGCAGAAACTGGTGCCGCATTTCAACACCAACCGCATGGTGCGGGAATATTACGAGAAGTTCTACGCCCCGGCGCACCGCGCCTCCAGGCGTTTCGCGGACAACTCCCGCGTGGCGGAGCTGGCGCGCTGGCGCGGCAAGCTGGAAGCGAACTGGCCGCGCGTGAAAGTGGTGACGGACCAGTTCAAGCCGGAGATGGAGGTTCACGCCGGGACCAAGCTGCCGGTGAGCGCCATCGTCTGGCTGGGGGACCTGAAGCCCGAGGACGTGGACGTGCAGCTGCATGTGGGCACGGCGGGGGGAGAAGGGCTCTTCAAAGAAGGCAAGTCCGTGTCCATGACACAGGACACGCGCATGGGCGACGCCTATGTGTACAAGGGGGAGGTGCCCTGCTACAAGAGCGGCCGGCACGACTTCTCGGTGCGCGTGCTGGGGCGCCACCCGGACGCGGTCAACGCGCTGATGCCGCTTTATATAAAGTGGAGCGAAGAATAAGGCCAGGCACTTGCGTTGCGCGCCTTTAAAATATATATAATGTTTTTAACGGCTGGTAACGGCCCGGTAGCATCAGTAATTAAAGAGAGGTAAATAAGCAAATGGCAAAAGGTAAAGTTAAGTGGTTCAACGACAAGAAAGGGTTCGGCTTCATCATCCCCGAGGACGGTTCCAAGGACCTTTTCGTACATCACTCTTCAATCCAGGGCGACGGTTTTAAAACCCTGGCCGAAAACCAGGAAGTCGAGTTCGAAACCGAGAACACCGACAAGGGCCCCAAGGCTGTTAACGTCAAGAAGGCTCCCGGCGCCAAATAAGGCCGCCTGAACCGGAAAACAGCCGGCCCCGCTTAACAGCGGGGCCGGTTTTTTTGCGGGCTTACGGCCCGGGATCAGTAGTACATGAAGTCGCGGAGGGTGACTTCGGGGGCGTACTGGCTGCCGGCCATACGCCGGCCGTTGTAGACTATCACGCGCGACTTGCGCTGCTCGGTCCAGTTGCCCTTGGCGTCGAACTTGTGCTCGTAGGTGAATTCGTAGCGGGGCTCGGCGGCGTCCGCGTCGTAGACCAGCTCCGTCTGGGGGAACCCCTTGGCGTCGCAGTAGATCTCGGTCTTGGTCAGGGGCTGTTCGCCCGAGTCGTAGGAGGTGAGCAGCTCGCGGCGCAGGGTGCCGTCCTCGCGCTGGGCGTAGACCGTGCGCGCGCGCAGTTCGTTGTTCTCGCCGTAGACGGACTTGATGCGCGACATGGTGGGCTTGTCCCAGGTGTAGGTCTCGCGCTTGAGCTGGCGGCCTTCGGAGTCGTTGGCGGTCAGCTCCGTGAGATTGTTGCTCTTGTCGTAGGCGTAGAGCGAGACCGATTCCAGGTTCATCACCGGGTCGAAGGCGTGCTCTTCGGTGACGAAGCCGCGGGCGTTGAAGAGGCGGAAGATCTGCCGCACGGGTTTGCGGGCGCTTTCGGCGCCCTGGGAGGGGGAGGCGTCGTAGACGAACACCGCGGTGTAATCCTTTTTCTTGTTGCGGCGGCAGAACTCGTCCAGGGAGGAAGTGGCTTCCTCGCTGAAAGTGGAGGTGAGCTTCTCCTGGGACTTGAGCTTGTCGCAGACCGCCCGGGCGTCCTCTTTTTCCTTGTAAACGTAGGAGTGCTTGAGCACCAGGTTCTTGCCGTCGTACTGCGCCTCTTCGGTCTTCATGCCGTACATGTCGCAGGAGACGGAAGTGACGCTGGTGGCCGTGCCGGGCAGCCAGACCTTGCCGCGGCGCAGCGGCTGCATGCGCGACGTGGTGACCGTCCGGGCCTTGGGCCGGAAGTCGGGGCAGCGCAGGTCTGTCTGCGCGCGCAGGGCGGCGGGCAGCAGGAGGAGGCAAACGGTAAAGAGGCGTAGCATGGTTTTCTCCATAGTTGGGTCGCGGCGAAATATATTATACTCTTAACAACGCGCGCAAGGAACACCCCGCGCTTTCAAGGAGACGATATGGCAGAAAACAAGCAGGAAGCCGGCAAGCCCATGCAGCTGGAAGTACAGATGGACGAAGCGACCGCCCAGGGCATCTACGCCAACCTGGCCGGCGTGACCCATAGCGAGACGGAATTCATCTTCGATTTCCTGTTCCTGCAGCCGAACCAGCCCAAGGCCAAGCTGCGCGCGCGGATAATTTCCAGCCCCGTGCACACCAAGCGCTTCCTGGCGGCCATGCTGGAGAACATCAAACGCTACGAAGAGCGCTTCGGGGTTATCCCCGAGCGGGCGGTGAACCTGACCCAGGGCCACAGCTGAACCCGGCCCCCAATAAAAAAACCCGGAGAAGGCTCCGGGTTTTTTTATTGCCGGGGGGGCGCTACGGGTGGCCCTGGAGGAGGAAGGAGTGGCGCTCCTGGGGGAGGTGGCACTGCATGGTGAAGCCCTTGGCCTGGGCGCGCGTCTTGGCGTCGGTCAGCATGCGGTCCAGGTCCTCGTCGCTGTAGTCCGGGTTGGCGTGCCAGAGGACCAGTTCTTTGGCCTGCACTTTCTCCGCGGCGAAATCCACCACTATCGACAGGCCGGAATGCCCCTCGTGCTTGCGGGTCTCGTAGTCCTTGTCGGTGTAGACGGCGTCGTGGACGAAGAGGTCCGAACCCTTGCAGAAGCCGCCGAACTTCTCGTCGTAGTCCTGGAAGGCCGTGGCGTCGCCCCAGATCTCGCTGTCGGGGGCGTAGGTGATCTTCTTGCCCAGCATGTCCAGCATGTATACCAGGGTGCTGGTGGGGTGGTTGGCGTACATGGCCGAAAGCTTGACGCCGGGGAACAGCTCGTAGTTGTCCTCCAGGATCTCGTAAACGTCTATCTTGGCCTTGGGCGGCTGCTTGGTGAGCGCGAAAGAACTGTAGAAGGTGCTCTGCGCCACTTCCTTAAGGCTCTTCTCCGGGTCGTTGGAGGCGATGAGGTGGATGGAGAAGTTTGAGTCGTAGAGGGGGGCGAAGCGGCCCAGGCCCAGGATGTGGTCCAGGTGGAAATGCGTCAGGCAGATCCAGATGTCCTTGTAGTAGCGCTTCTTGGCCACGATCTCGCGGCCCAGCTCCACAATGCCGGTGCCGGCGTCGAAAATGAACAGGTGGTCCTTGGTCTCCACCGACAGGCAGGAGGTCTGGCGCCCGTAGCGCGAAGGGGTGTTGGGCATCAGGGCGGGCAGGCCGCGCGCGCCCCACACGGTGACACGGATCTGGCCGGGCTGCAGGTCGCTGGTCTGCACGGGCTCGTTCTCGTGGATGATGGAAGATGACATGGGGGCCGCCGGCGGGGGGGCGGGGTTGGCGGTGACGCCGTCGAGAATGCTCTTTACGGTGGAGGAGAAGGTCTCCACGTTGTAGGGTTTCTGCAGGAAGAAGTCCGCGCCGAACTGGAAGGCGCGCTGCTTTTCCACCTGGTAGGACTTGCCCGAGACCACGATGATCTTGATGTGCTTGAGGGCGCGGTCGGATTTTACGGCCTTGCAGATGTCCATGCCGGTGATGCCGGGCATCATGATGTCGGTCACGATGAGGCGGGGCATCTGGGCCTTGATGGTGGGGATGGCCTCCATGGAATCCTGCACCAGGGTGACTTTATAGCCGGCGTCGGTCAGGAGGTCGCGCGAAAGCTCGCCTACCATCGGGTCGTCGTCGACTATGACTATATCGGGGTTTTCCATGTGTTTTCTCCGCCGTCCGAACTGCGGTATTTACTATAATACATTATATCTTTCCGGCAGTTAAGTAATTGTTACAAGGGCGTTACATTTATGATGAGGATAATAGCCGGCACCCACAGGGGCCGCAACATTTACACCATTCCGAAGGACAAGTTCGTAAAACCCATTTCCGGGCGCATACGCCAGTCCCTTTTCGACATGCTGCGGCCCTACATCACCGGCGCCGTTTTCCTGGACCTTTACGCCGGCACCGGCGCCGTGGGCCTGGAGGCGCTGTCGCGCGGGGCGTCCAAGGCGGTCTTCGTGGAGAAGGACGGCCAGTGCATGAAGGTCATAGAGAAGAACATAGCGTCCCTGGGTTTCGGGGAAAAGGCCAAGGCGCTCAAGGCCGACGTGCTCAGCGGCCTGAAGTGGCTGGAACACTACTCCGACTACAAGGGCTACGACGTGGTCTTCATGGGGCCGCCTTACCGCACCGATGAGAACCTGCCGCTTTTCTACAGCGTGGAAACGCTGACCCTGCTGGCCGAGGCCAATATCGTCAACCCGGGCGCGACCATAGTGGTGCAGCATCACCGCAAGGAGCCCGTGACCCCGGCCCCGGCGGGCCTGGAGCATGTCCGCAAGGAAAAGTACGGCGACACGGACGTGGATTTCTTCCGCCCGGTCAAGCGATGATCTTCGACCCGCTAGAGCTGAATTACAGCAAGCTCCGGGCCTACCTGGACTGCCCTTTCCTTTACCGCTACATTTACGTCGAGCGCAAGTTCGCGCCGCAGTCGCCCTATTCCTCGCTGGGGCTCTCCGTGCACAAGGCGCTGGCCGCTTTTCACGCCCGCCCCGGGGACCTGGGCGACCTGCTGGGCTATTACGCCGATAACTGGCTGCACCAGGGCTATGTGAAGGCCCAGGAGAGCATGGAGTTCTACGCCCGCGGCGCGAAGGTGCTGGAGGACTGGTGGCTGCACTGGCAGGCCAACCCCGCCAAGGTGCTCTACTGGGAGAGAAGCTTCGAGTTCCCTTTCGAAAAGTGGCGCGTAAAAGGCACCATAGACCGCGTGGACCAGCTGCCCGACGGCCGGGTGGAACTGCTGGACTACAAGATGGGGTTCGAGGACCGCGACGAGTGGGACGTGGCGGGCAGCCTGCAGCTGGCTATTTACGCGCTGGGCCTGGAGCGCGCCCTGGGGGCCAAGGTGGGCTCCATGGGTTATTTCATCCTGACCTCCCTTAAGAAGGTGACGGCGCCCTACGACCCGGCCGCGGCCGACGCTACGCTGGCCCTGATACGCGGGACCGCGGAAAAGATGCTGGCGCTGGACATGGGGCGCAAGGGCGCCTGCGTGCGCTGCGCGGTGCGCGAGACCTGCCCGGAGTCCGAGGCCAGGATAAGGAGCTGAGGCGCCCAGGCGCGAAAAAAGCCCGGCGAGAGCCGGGCTTTTTCTTTTGGCGGCAGCACGTTAAGGCTGCGGCGGCAGGGGCAGGTTCTTGTGCTCGCGGTAGATCTGCAGGAAGACGATGATGCAGGAGATGAGCAGCGGCCCGAGGAAGAGGCCGATGGGCCCGTAGACCTGCAGGCCGCCGAAGATGCCCAGGAACAGCAGGAAGATGGGGAGTTTGGCGCCTTTGCCTATCAGCACCGGGCGGATGAGGTTGTCCGTCAGGCCCACGGCCACGGCGCCCCACAGCAGGACGAAGAGGCCGGCCCGGGCGCCCTCCAGGAAATACATGCCGATGGCGAGCGGCAGCCAGACCAGGCTGGTGCCGACGAAGGGGATGAGCGCCGCGAAGGAGGTGAGCATGCCGAAGAGGGCGGGGGACTTTACGCCGGCCAGCCAGTAGCCCAGGGCGCCTATGAACCCCTGGATCATGGCGGTCAGGAGCAGGCCGCGCACCACGGCCATGGTGGTGGTGTAGAGCTGGTTGGCCACGCGGTGCTTGTACTCCTGGTCCATGGGGATGATGTCGATAAGCCAGGTGAGGAAGCGCTCCCCGTCGCGGAACAGCATGAAGAGGGTGACCACCATCACGCCGAAGTTGATAAGGAAGAAAAAGATGTTCTTGAGCAGGCCCGCGCCGGAGCGGGTGATCTTTTCCTGCAGCACCTTGATGTTGCCGGTCAGGATCTCGCCCGGTTCCAGGTCCACGTAGGATTTTACGCGGTCAGGCAGGCGGATGTCGAATTCGCGCTGGGAGATGGTGGTAAGCCACTGGTTGGTCTTGGGGTAGAGCTCGCGGGATTCCTTGAGCAGCAGCCAGCCGAAGACGAGCAGGGGCAGGACCAGGGTGAGGAGGGCGGTGAGGGTGGAGGCCCCCGCGGCCGCGGTGCGGTTGGCGAAGACCTTCTTGCGCAGCCAGGTGTTGACCGGGAAGAAGATGAGCGCGAACGTGGAGGCCACGATGATTGAGCCGAGGAAGGGGGAGAGGACGCGCAGCAGCTGGTAGAGCAGGAAGATCAGGATGCCGAAAAAGAAGAAATTGAAGAGCAGGGCTTTGTCGAATTTGAGCAGTTTCTGGGGCGGCGGGTTTCCGGTCATAAGGCAATTATACTATACTGGAAATACCGGGTTCCGGATATTCGATGTTTAAAACCGCCGTCAAACTTGTTAAAGCGCTGGACCGAGGAGAGGTCACCAACTTCTCCCGTAACTCCTACGAAGTGGTCTTCTCCATCTTCATGGTGGCGCTGGCCTATTTTTACCGCAACAGCCCGCAGATAGAATACCCGCGCATCCTTTACTTCTTCCTGCTGCTGCTGGGCACCAACTTCGTGTTCAACTACCTGCTGCGCAGCCGCGACTCGGTCAATCTCTGGCTGATAGACCTGATCCTGCTGGCTAACTACTGGATCATCACCGGCGTGGTCTATTATTCCGGCGGCGGCTCCTCCTATTTCTGGACGCTGTACCTGCTGCCGGTGTTCGCTGCGTCGCTGATGGCCAGTTTCAAGGACGCCTTCGGGGTGGTCTTCCTGTGCGTGCTGGCCATAGGCGTGATGTCGTGGCCGCTGGGCGGCGGAGAGCTGGCCGGGGTGCTGGGCTTCGCCATCAAGGTGGCGGTGCTCTCTTTTTCCGCCGGGGTGGTCTACAGTACCGCCCAGTCCAAAAAGCGCGCTGAAGCGGGCCTGGCTTTCAAGCGCCAGCAGGTGGGACAGCTGGAAAAGGCCATAGAACAGAAAGAAACGGAACTGGTGCAGAGCGCGTCCGCCGGCGAGGTGGGAACGCTGGCCGCCGGGGTGCTGCACGACCTGGGCAACGCCGTTTCCGTCATCCTCCTGACCGCCCAGATCTCGGTGGAGGACGAAAAGCCCGAGAAGAAGGACCTGGAGCGCATCCTGAAAGCGGCGCGCTTCGCCAAGGGCGTCATCTCCAACGCCTTCGCCATCGTGCGCGGCAAGGAATTCGTCTTCGAGCAGGCGGCGCTGGGCGAACCCGCCGAAACGGCCGTGATGCTGACGGAATACGCGGCCCGCAAGCGCAACGTGCAGGTGAAGCTGCAGATCCCGGCGGACCTGCCGGCGCTGCGCATCAGCAAAGTGCACGTGGAGCGCCTTTTTATCAACACTATTTCCAACGCCCTCTCCTTTGTGCCGGAGGGCGGCTGGGTGCGCGTCAGCGCCGCGGCCGTGGAAGGCGGGGTGCAGGCGGAGATAGCCGACAACGGCCCGGGGTTCCCGGAGCAGATGCTGAACGACGGGGTGAAGGCCTTCGGCACCACCCGAAAAGAGACCGGCGGGACCGGCCTGGGGCTTTACGTGTCCAGCCAGATAGCGCGCAGCCACGGCGGGTGGCTGCGCCTGGAGAACGCGCCGGCCGGGGGAGCGCTTATAAAAGTTTTCTTCCCCTATACCGGGCCCTAGCCGGCCCGCGCCCGGAGCCGAAAATAAAAAAGACCCGGTTTTGCCGGGTCTTTTCTTTTGCGGGCGGCAGGGTCACTGCCAGAACAGCAGGAAGATGGTGACGCCCAGGGCTACCCGGTACACCAGGAAAGGCGTGAGCGTGCGGCGCTGCATCCACGACATCAGGAGTTTTATGAAAGCCAGCCCGGAGAGGAAAGCCGCGGCCAGGCCCCAGGCGAACGGGGCGTTGAGCTGGTCCGGGGAGAGCTTGCGCAGTTCCAGCAGGCCGGCGCCCAGGATGACCGGCGTGGAGAGCAGGAAGGAGAGGCGCGCCGCGGCGGGCCGGCGGTACCCCAGAAAAAGGGCGGCCATGATGGTCATGCCGGAGCGCGAAGCGCCGGGCATCAGCGCTATGCACTGGGCCAGGCCGATGAGCAGGGCGTGCCGGGCGGTAAAGGCCGGCTCGTCGAGGGTCTGCGCTGGTTTGCGGTCCGCCAGCCAGATGAAGAAGGAGAAGAAAACAAGGTTGAAGGCTATCCAGAGCGGGTCGCGGAAGAGGGTTTCGGCGTAATCGTTGAGCAGCAGGCCGGCGAGCGCGGCCGGCACCGAGGCCAGGACCAGCAGCCACAGCAAGGCGCCGCCTTGCGGGCGCGGGGAGGTGAAGGCGTCGCGGAAGATGCGCACCCAGTCCCTGCCGAAATAGATGAGCACGGCCAGCAGGGTGCCCAGGTGCAGCATCACGTCGTAGGCGAGGCCCTGGTACTCCCAGCCGAAAAGCCGCGGCGCCAGCGCCAGGTGGGCAGAACTGGAGATGGGGAGGAACTCCCCGGCGCCCTGGAGTATGCCGAGTATTATCGCCTGAAGTTCAGTCATGACCGGTCTCCGTGCCTGGATAGTAGTGCTTGAGGATCTCGCGGTATTTAAAGCCCCGGCGGGCCATGCCTTCCGCGCCCCACTGGCACATGCCCACGCCGTGGCCGTTGCCGGCTCCGTCGAGCAGCACGTAGTCTTTGGCGGCCAGGAGGCTGAAAGCGGTGCTGCGCACGGCCTGCCAGCCGGCCCGGCGGCCTATGCCGTGGTAAAAGTCGGTTCCCTGGATGAGCACCGCCCGGCGCTGGGTGCGCAGTTCCAGCACTTTGGCCCGGCCGGAAGGGCTCCAGCCGGTGATGCGCAGGGAGAGGGCCTGTTCGTCGGGCAGGATCCAGCCGGCCTGGCGCGCCAGGCGGGTAAGGCCCGTGTAGTAGAGTTTGGTCTTCCAGCGGAAGCGCGGGGCGATGGCGCAGTAGGGTTTGCCGGGCGGGCCGTCTTTCACCGAGACCAGGTAAGGCTTGTGGTCGTAATACCAGACGCTGGTCATCTCTTCTGTGTGGCCGCCGCAGATGGAGTGGTAGAAGGTGGCCGCGGGCTGGCCTTTGTAGAAGAGCAGCTCTCCGCTGGTAGCTTCGGCGGCGGCGCGGGCCTTGGGGCTGACGCTGCCTACGCCGGTGTAGAGCTGGCAGTGGGTGGAGTCGCAGAGGTGGTAGCCCTCGCCCGAATGATTTTTAAGATGTTTCACTATGTAGGTCCGCGCCGTGACCGCCTGGGCCTTGTAGGCTTCCGGGTGGGACAGGTCCGACGCTTCTCCGGTGACCACGCCGGCGATGTAGGTTTCCAGCGGGACGGAGTTGATGATCTTGAGGCGCTTCTTGTCCGAGGAGAAAAGCAGCTGGCCTGTGTAGCGGCGCCGGGGCAGGCCGGGTCCGGAAAGCCAGACGGGGCCAGCCGCGGAAACGCGCAGGCTTTTTTCCGGGCCGGCCTTGGCGGCACCGTCCATGGCCACCTGGGAGCCTTTAATGGAGATACGGGCCTTGCCTGAAAAATTCCGGCCGTCCACCTGGACGCCGTCTTCGGCCTCCAGCGAGATGGCCTGTATCTTGTGCAGGGAATAGAGGCGGATGTCCACCTGGCGCCCCGAGGCGCCGGCCGGGACGGCCGCCAGTAAAAGCAGCAGGAGCGTTTTCAACGGGGCTGTTCCTTGAGGGAGGCCGGGTCGTAGAGTTCCAGCAGGGCCTCTTTTGCGCGCGGGCCGCCGCGCCGCAGCCGGACGAAGCCGGCGGGAGAGAGGTCCAGGGGGGCGGCGCCCAGGCAGAAGCCCGCGATGGCGCCCAGGAGGGGCTGGTGCCCTACTATAAGGACGGAACCGGCGGCGGTACTTTCTGCCAGGTCCAGCACGGCCTGGGCGGGGCCCTCGCTCAGTGCGGGGGAGGTTTCGCGGCGGGCCGCCGGAAAGACCGAGGCGGCCAGGTCGGCGGTGCGGGCCGCGCGCAGGAAGGGGCTGGCCACTATCACGTCCGGCCGGAAGCCGGAGGCGAGCAGGCGCCGGGCGGCGGCCAGGGCTTCTTCTTCCCCGCGGGGGGAGAGGGGGCGCTCGGAGTCGCAGCAGACTCCGGCTTCGCGGGTACCCAGGGCATGGCCATGACGCAGGAACACAAGTTGATCCATGCTGATATTTTACAAATTTGCGGGGCTGGAAGCGGGGGCGCCGGCACTTTTTTGGACCGTTAAAAATTAACGATTTTTGGCTGTTATTAATTCTTCTAATTGCGCTGCCCGGGGGCTTTGCCGCCGGTCCCGGGCGGCGGCGCATTGGGAGGAGGGGGGCGCCCGGAGCCGGATTGTATTAGTTAATCTAATAGCCGTGTCGTTGGCGGCGTTAAAAGTGAACGGCGGCGGGGCGAGTAACCTGAGGTAAAGTAATATAATATAAGGGCAGCATGCGTTAACACGAAAACGGAGGTACCGGTGAACTACCATATACTGATGAAGGACGAACTGGACAGCTTTATAAATAAGCTCTCCAAGAAAATGAAAGTCTGCGCCCCTGTAGCCAAAGGGCACAATAACTTCGCTTTTGAAGAAGTTACCTCGGCCGCTGAGATAAGCATGGAGTATATCCCTACCATACTCCCGCCCAAGAAGTATTTCATGCCCCCGCGTGAAAAAATGCTGGACTTCAGCCTTGCCGACGGCAAGCCGGAAGATACCGCCAGCCTGGATGCGGAAAAACTGGCCGTCTTCGCGGTGCATACCTGCGACCTGGCCGGCATCCAGTGCCTCAACATGGTCTTCTCGGAGAAGCCCCGCGATTATAACTACCTGCTGCGCAAAGAGAACATCTTCATCATCGGCCTCGAGTGCAACAAGTACTGCGATTCCAACGCCAGCTGCGCGCTGGTGGGCAACCACTACCCCAACGGCGGGTACGACCTCTTCTTCACCGACATCGGAGACAAGTACGTCATCCACGTCAACACCCAGAAGGGCGAGGACCTGGTGGAGAGCATGGGCCTGGCCAAGACCTCTTCGGCCGACATGGCCGCGCTGGACCGCGTGCGCGAGGGCAAGAAGCACGCCTTCCAGAACGAGATAGGCGTGGACCCCAAGGCGCTGCCCGGGATCTTCGCCAAAGGCGTGGAGAGCAAGGTCTGGCACGACGTGGGCGGCCGCTGCGTCAGCTGCGGCAACTGCACCAATGTCTGCCCCACCTGCTACTGCTTCGACATGGCCGACACCATCAACCTGGACCTGAAGACCGGTTTCCGCACGCGGACCTGGGATTCCTGCCAGTTCGAAACGTTCGCCACCGTAGCGGGCGGCGAGAACTTCCGCGAGGAGCGCGCCAACAGGCAGCGGCACCGCTTCTACCGCAAGTTCAAGTACCCGCTCGACAAGTTCTACCGCTCCTTCTGCACCGGCTGCGGCCGCTGCACGCGCACTTGCATGGCCAAGATAAACCTGAAGGACACCCTGAAGGCCCTGGCCGCCGAGCATAAATAAGGATATATCATGACCGAGAACATCCACATAGAGAATTCCAACTGGAGGCTCCGCAAGGGGCAGATCATAGCCGCCAAGCAGATGACGGCCACCGAAAAGTGGTTCGACATAAAGCTCGAGGACGGCGACCTGGACCACGAGCCCGGGCAGTTCGTGCAGGTGGAACTGTACGGCATCGGCGAGGCGCCGATCTCCGTCTGCTCCTCCCCGACCAAGCGCGGCTCTTTCGAACTGACCGTGCGCGCCGCAGGCCGGCTTACCAAGCACATGCACTCCCTGGGCAAGGGCGACTGGCTGGGCATCCGCGGGCCGTTCGGCAAGCCTTTCCCGGTGAAGCTGATGACCGGCAACGACCTGCTGTTCGTGGCCGGCGGCCTGGGCATAGCGCCGCTGCGCTCGCTCATAAATTACGTGATCGACAACCGCCGCGAGTTCGGCAAAGTGGACATCCTGCTGGGCTGCAAGACGCCCACCGACATGCTGTTCGGAGACGAGATAAAGAACTGGCAGAAGCGCCTGGACGTCAACTTCTCCTGCACGGTGGACCGCACGGCCCCCGACTGGAAAGGCAACGTAGGCCTGATCACCAGCCTGATCCCCGGCGTGACCATCAACCCGGAGAAGACCTTCGGCGTGGTGGTGGGCCCGCCGATCATGTACAAGTTCGTCATAGCCGAACTGCTCAAGAAGAGCCTGCCCGAGCGCCAGATCATCCTGTCGCTGGAGCGGCACATGAAATGCGGCATGGGGAAATGCGGCCACTGCCAGATAGACCACCCGAAGAACTACTACTGCTGTAAAGACGGCCCCACCTTCACCTACGAAGAGGTGAAGGAATCGAAGAAACTTTAATACGGAGAACCAACGATGAAAACAGCCAAAAAGACCGTAAAGACCCCGGCGAAGGCCCCGAAAGCCGCCGCCAAGCCCAAGGTTGCCTTCTTCGACTTCGCCTGCTGCGAAGGCTGCCAGCTGCAGATCACCAACTTCGGCGAGCTGCTGCTCGACGTGCTCGGCGCTGTGGACGTGGTGGAGTTCCGCGAGGCCATCAGCGAGAAGTGGGACGGCGAGTACGACGTGGTCTTCATAGAAGGCTCCATAGGCGACCATCACGCCGAGGAACGCCTCAAGAAGATCCGCGCCCGCGCCAAGGTGCTCATAGCCTACGGCTCCTGCGCCACCACCGGCGGCGTCAACGGCATGAAGAACTCCTTCGAGCTCGACGAAATACGCCAGAGCGTTTACGGCAAGGACTATAAACTGTTCGACAGCACGTACACCAAGCGCGTGGACCAGGTAGTGAAGGTGGACTACTACATCAACGGCTGCCCGATCTACATCCCCGAACTGGTGGAGGTGCTCAAGCACGCCCTGCGCGGCCTGCCCTACACCGTGCCGGACAACCCGGTCTGCGCCGAGTGCAAGCTCAACGAGAACGTGTGCATGTACGAGCGCGGCCTGGCCTGCCTGGGTCCCTGGACCAAGGCCGGCTGCAACAGCTGGTGCGTCAATAACGGCAATATCTGCTACGGCTGCCGCGGCGAGGTGTCGAACCCCGCCAAGAACGCGGGCGACGTCATCAGCAAATACAACCTGAAGCCCGAACTTATAAAAGCTAAGTTCGACATGTACAACAAGTGCAAGGAAGGTGTGAAATAATGGCTAACGTGAAAGATCTCGACATTAAGGTGGAGTACGTGACCCGCGTAGAGGGCCATGGTAACATCGTTGCCAACGTGAAGAACGGCAAGATAGAGAAGTGCGAGTTCCACGTGGTGGAAACGCCCCGCCTGTTCGAAGGCATGGTGCGCGGCCGCTCCATCTTCGAGGCGCAGCACATCACCAGCCGCATCTGCGGCATCTGCTCCTGCGGCCACTCGCTGGCCAGCGTGAAAGCCGCCGAGGACGCGCTGGGCGTAGTCCCGACCGAGCAGACCGTGAAGCTGCGCAAACTGCTGCTCGACTACGAATTCCTCGACAGCCACATCCTGCATGTGTACCTGCTGGCCGCTCCCGACGTGCTGGGCGTGCCTTCCTTCATTCCGCTCATCGCCTCGCACAATAAGACCGTGCGCCAGGTGCTGCGCCTTAAGAAGGCCGTCAACGACTGCTGCGACATCCTGGTGGGGCGCCACATCCACCCGATCACCATGATCGCGGGCGGCTGGACCAAGCTGCCTTCCAAGAAAGAGATCGACACGCAGATAAAGATCCTGGAAGGCATGGCCGAGGACCTGGGCGAGGTGCTCAAGCTCGCCAAGACCCTGAAATTCCCCGACTTCCACCGCAAGACCGAGTACGTGGCCCTGGTCTCCGACGACGGCGAATACCCGCTGCTCAACGGCGACATCGGTTCCACGGAGGGCAAACGCGTGAGCTACAAGGACTACAAGAAGTCCACCAACGAGTACATAGACCCGCGCTCTTCCGCCAAATGGACCAAGTGGAGCGGAGAGAGCGTTTTCGTGGGCGCGCTGGCCCGCTTCAACCTCAACGCGCACAAGCTGCATCCCAAGGCCAAGGCGCTCGCCAAGGAACTGGGCTTCAAGCCGGTCTGCGACAACCCCTTCCTGAACACCGTTGCTCAGGTGGTGGAGATAGTGCACTGCTACCACCACGCGCTGGACATCCTGAAGGACCTCAAGAAGACCGGCCTGGATTACAGCGAGCAGCTCACCGTGGGCGTCAACGAGAAGGGCGCCGTGCCGGTGCGCGCCGGCGACGGCGTGGGCTCGGTGGAGGTGCCGCGCGGCATCCTGCACCACAACTACGTGACGGACAAGAACGGCATGATCAAGACCGCCAACTGCATCATCCCGACCAACCAGAACGTCTGCAATATCGAGCACGACTTCGCCAAGTTCCTGCCCGAGATCCTGAGCGAGGGGAAGGATAAGATCCGCCTCAAGCTCGAGATGCTCGTGCGGGCTTACGACCCGTGCATCTCCTGCTCCGCGCATTACCTCGATGTCACCTTCGTGGAGTAAAGAGGTAGCCGCCGCGCTGGCCCCCAAAGGCCGGACGCTGGTAGTAACGCTGGGCAGTACGTTAAGGGCCGACGATGGCGTCGGCCCTTACGTTTGCTCCCAGGTGAAGTTCAAACGCCCGGACCTGCGCCTGCTGGACGCCGGGACCACTCCGGAGAACATCGCCCAGACCGCCATAGACTGGCGGCCGGAAAAGCTCATCCTGGTGGATGCGGCCCATTTCCAGGGGGAAGCGGGGGAGGTCCGGGTGATCCCGCTCGAGGCCATCAACCAGAGCACCATCATGTCCACGCACAGCTTCCCGCTGTCGGTCACGTTCTCCATAGTGAAGGAAGACACCGGCTGCGAGCTGGCCGTGATAGGCGTGCAGGCCAAATCGCTGGATTACAAGGAAGGCCTGAGCCCCGAGGTAGAAGCGGCCGGCCGAAAATTAGTAGATTACTTCAATTCCCTGTAGGGGTCAGGCCTTTACTTTTGACCTGCCGGCAGGGGTTTCTTTAAAAAAGGTCAAAAGTAAAGACCTGACCCCAGAGGTTATATGATACCAGGGCAGCATGAGAATAAGAAGATAGGGATCGGGGCGGCCCTTTTCCCGGTGGCGGCCGTGGTGGGGATGCTGGCCTACAACGTGCACGTTTACGGCGATGCCGCCGTGGCGGGGTCCAACCAGTTCATACTGCTGCTGGGCGGGGCTATTGCTGCGCTGGTAGGCTTCCGGCATAAAGTGACCTACGACAGTATGCTGGCCCACGTCTCCGGCAACCTCAAGTCCACCACCGGGGCCATCCTCATCCTCCTTATGGTCGGGGCACTCTCCGGGGCCTGGCTGATAAGCGGCATTATCCCGTCGATGATCTACTACGGGCTCAAGATCCTTAATCCCTACGTTTTCCTGCCCGCCACCCTGCTGATCTGCTCGGTGGTGTCGCTGGCTACCGGCAGCAGCTGGTCTACTTCCGCCACCGTGGGGGTAGCGCTGATAGGCATAGCCAAGGCTATAGGCGTGCCCGAGGCTATGGCGGCCGGCGCGGTGATCTCCGGCGCCTACTTCGGGGACAAGCTTTCCCCGCTGTCCGATACCACCAACCTGGCGCCGGCTATGGCCGGTACGGACCTGTTCACGCATGTGCGCTATATGACCATTACCACGGTGCCCACTTATATAGTGACTATGCTGGCGTTCATCGGCATGGGTTTTTTTGTTGCCCCGCACGGCGCCGCCAACGCCCGGAACGTGCTTGCCGCCATAGATTCCGTCTTTGCGGTAACGCCGTGGCTGTTCCTGGTGCCGGCGCTGGTGATCTTCATGATAGTGCGCAAGACCCAGCCGCTGGTGGCGCTGGTGATAGGCACGCTGCTCGGCGGGGTTTTCGCCCTGGTCTTCCAGCCGCAGGTGGTGGCCAAACTGTCGGGCACGGAGCAGCTGGATTTCCTCTCGGCCTACAAGGGCGTCATGAACGCCCTGACGGTGAAGACCTCCATAGCCACCTCGGAGCCCAGTCTTAACGACCTGTTCGCGTCCAAGGGCATGAAGGGGATGCTGGACACGGTCTGGCTGATAATCTGCGCCATGTTCTTCGGCGGGGTGATGGAGGCCATAGGCGCCCTGCACAGGATAAGCGCCACGCTGCTGAAGGCAGCCGATTCGGTGTTCGGCCTTTTCGCCAGCACGGTGGCGAGCTGCGTGGCGGTGAACCTGACCGCTTCCGACCAGTACTTGGCCATAGTGGTGCCGGGCAAAATGTTCGCCGAGCCGTTCCGGGACAAGGGCCTGGCGCCGGAGAACCTCAGCCGCACGCTGGAGGATTCCGGCACGGTGACCTCGGCGCTGGTGCCCTGGAACACCTGCGGCGCCTACCAGGCCAGCGTGCTGGGAGTAAGTACCCTGGCCTACCTGCCTTACGCGGTGTTCAATTACGTCAGCCCGTTCATGACCCTGCTGTTCGCGGCTTTCGCCATAAAGATAAAAAAACTGGAACTAAAGTGAGGAACCTATGCTGGACAAAATGAAGCAGCTTTGGGAAATGAAGCGCAAGATGGACGAGATAAAGAAGGAACTGGACGCCCTGGAACTGGCCAGCGAGGACAGCCTGGTGAAAGTTACCATTACCGGGTCGCAGGAAGTGAAAAAGGTGGAGATCAAGTCCGAACTGGCGGCCGTGGACAAGGCCAGGCTGGAAGCTTCCCTGGCCGACACGGTGAACCGCGCGGTGCGCGAGAGCCAGAAGGCGGCGGCGCAGAAGATGAGCGCCCTGGGCGGCCTGCCCGGCCTGGGCATGTAGCGTCCCGTCGGTACGATAAAAAACCCGGCCATCTGGCCGGGTTTTTTGCTGCCTGGCTGGAGGTTATTTCAACTGGTAGGCGGTAAGCTTTATGGTCTGCTGGCTGTCTTCGGCCGCGATCTGTTCGTAGACGAGGCCCACGCCGGGGGCGTAGTAGCGCTCGGCCGAGCCGGCGTCGCCGCCGCCCAGCTTGGAGGTGATCTTGAGGCAGCCGTTATACACGCCCGCGGGCACCGCCACCTTGGCGTTCAGGGCGGCCACGCGGTTGCGGTCGGAGCCTTCGTTCCAGACCTGGTTGTAGGCCAGGGGGAAGGGGAGCTCCAGGCGCGGGCCGGCGATGGGGGAATCCGAGGAGCGGATGCCGTCGGGGCCGGCGGTCATGACGAAGTTTGAGACCTTGGGCTTGGTCTTGTTGAAGATGATCATGTTGACCTGGGCGGTACGGGCCGCTTCGGAATATTCCATGAACTCTATGCGGATGGTCTTTACGCCGGTGAACTCGCTGGAGGTGTATTCGTATTCGTAGACGGCGCGCTTATTGAGCGGCAGGTAGTCGGCCGCGGGGGTGTCGCTGTAGCGCTCGTCGGAGATGCTGACGGGGGGCGGCACGCCGAAGGCGGGCATTTGCTGCGCGGCCCGGTAGAAGTCCGCGGCCAGGGCCGCGTCGGTGCGGGCGAGGACGGCGTCGAGGGCGCCGGCCTGGGCGAAAACGCACAGGGGCGAAAGCAGCAACGAAATAAATAGCGCCGAAGTAGATCTTTTCATAGCAACAAGCCTCCGAAATATAAGTTTCTATATTCCCGATACTTTGTGCTAAGTTCCTGTAGGTGGGGGGAAACTTAACGCGTCTTCCGAATACTTATTGGGAAGAACCTCACCGCGCGGGTAGTCTTTGGACTTTTTGGATACCTTCGCGGCTTGTAAGCTACGGTAAACAATTGGGACTGCTTCTCCCAAACTTACAGATAGGATAGCAAATCCGTCCGACCCTGTCAACATTATCCCGATATTTGAGGTTTTGCGTTGCCGAGTGGTGCGAGCAGGAGGCGAGGGGATATGCCGTCCGCGGGCCTTCGCGCAGGCCGAGGCTTGCGTAAGCGACGAGGCCGAGTGG
>JAMPXK010000053.1 GCA_023701245.1 Elusimicrobiales bacterium
GAGTCGGGGCGCTCGGCCTCGGTATAGGCCTGCTTAACTATCTCCTTGGACACCGTCATGACGATGGGGTCGAAGTGCGGCACCTTGAGCTGCGTGTCGTACTGCGCCACCTTGCGGGCGACTTCGCTGAGTATCGAGGTGGAGGCGATGGTGGGGATCGCGCTCATGCTGCCTATGCCGGTGGAGTAGAAGATCGGGCGGCCCATTTCCGTGGCGCGGCCGATGGCCTCGTCGATGGCGTCCAGGCCGGCGATACGGCGGATGAACAGGCCCTTGCGCTTGGCGTGGGAGACCGTCCAGAAGAAGACTATGACGGTAACCACCAGCAGCACCAGGTTATTGAGGCGGGCCAGGTTGAAGAGGTTGGGGACGGCCGCGACTTTGGCCGCGGAGCTCTCTACGGAAGTCTTGCCGAGGACGTATTTAACCTTGAAACCGTATTCCGTCCCGGTCTTGAAGTCTTTGAACACCTGGGGCATTTCCACCTGCACGGCGTGCAGGGCCTTGTCGTGCTCCCACGCCCAGAAGGGCAGGTCGAAATCCGACGCGTATTTGGAGTCGGCCGGGAATTCCACGGCCAGGGTCCAGGCGCCGTCGGCGCCGGCGGCGTAAACCTGGTAAGCGGCGCCGGGCACGTCGGCGGGGCCGGCGGGCCAGGTAAGCAGAACCGCCTCGCCCTTGTCATAGGGCATGTCCTTGGCCTGGAAGCCGTTGAGATCCGGCTTAAGCGGGACGTTCTGGGAGGCGGGGGTTGCGGCCGAAACTGCGGCGACCGCTAAAAAAACAGAAAATGCAGCGAGGTTGAGGCGTGTTTTTAACATAACTTGTAATAATATACATTTATTGGCATTTTCAGGCAAGGAGAAAAAACCGGGGAGGGCCGGGGTTATTTGCCGGGGGCTACGTTCTTCATGACCACGTCGCGCAGCAGGTTGAGCGGGGGGCGCTCACCGGCGGAAAGTTTGTCGGCCAGTTCATAGACGGTCACCCGGTTAAGGAAGCGGCCGCCCATGGCCTCGTCGCGCGAAAAGACTTCCCTGACATGCCGGTCCCAGAAGGCGTCGAAGACGCCCCGGGCGCGGCCGTCCCAGTAGAACATGCCGTAACCCTGGCCGAGCTTGATGCCTTCCGCCGCGTTTATCAGCAGGTGCGTAACGCCTTCTGCCCTGAGCCGGGCGTAAAGGGCCTCGCCGTCGGCCGCGGCCAGGGCGTATTCCACTATCGGGGTCTTGTCGAAGACTGAACTGACCACAAAATCCTTCTTGAGGTAAAAACTCCGGGCGTCGCCGATTATCAGCGTCTTGGCGCCGGGGGGCAGCTTCTCGTTTATAAAGCGCAGGGCCGCGTAATGACTATAAGGGTAAGTAGGCTGCGTATCCGACAGGTAAGCGTCCCGGGAGATTACGCCGAACACGGGCCGCCAGCGGCCCTGCGAGTAAAAGATGATGCCCGCCCAGTAGAGGGAGAGCGCGCAGGCCAGCAGCGACAGGTAGTAGAGGGTCTTCTTCAGGGCCGGCCTGCCCTCTCCCTCCAGGGCGGCGGCTATCAGCAGCGCGGCCGCCGGATACGCCGGCATGAGGAACCGCACCATGGTGGACGCGAAGGACCACAGCAGCCAGCCGCAGAGGAAATACAGCCAGAGCGGCAGCGTCCCTACGGGTTCCAGCAGGAACAGCAGCGGCAGCAGGGCCAGGAACAGGGGGGTGAAATACTGGGAATTGGGCAGCGCGCCCATGGTCACGTTCCACGGGTGCAGCAGCCAGGCCTTCAGCTGCACGGCTCCCATCTGTCGGGTCTCCACCATGAAAGCGCTGAGTTTGGCGGGGTCGGCCCCGGACAGGCCGAAAACCGAGGTAAGGAAAGGGAAGAACGGGTTGCCGCGGTAGAGCCAGTTCTTGACCAGCCAGGGCAGCACCGGCAGGGCGGCCACCAGGACGAAGACCAGCGCTGCGCGCAGGGCCGCCCCGCGGTCCAGGCGGGAACGCCAGAGCAGCACCAGGCCTGTCCCCACGGCGGGGAACAGGCCCGTGGTCTTTACCGCCATGCCGCAGCCGGAAAGAAAGGCCGCCAGCAGCAGGAACCGGTACTCCCCTGGCTCGTGGCGCAGGGCAGCGGCCAGCGAGCAGACGGCGAACAGCGTCAGCAGCCATTCGGTGCCGGAGGACCAGGAGGCCAGCATGGCATGCGTCACGGTATAGAAGATCAGCCCGGCCCAGAGCCCGGCGCGCGGGCTGAACCAGCGGCGCCCGATCCCCAGCACGGCGGCGAGGCTCAGGAGGCCTGCGGCGTAGTTGACGAGTTTGGGCACCATCTCGTCCCGGAGCAGGAGCCCGGCGGAGTAAAGCATGCCGTGCAGCAGGAACAGGTTGGAATAGAGATTGTAGGGCATGTCCGCCAGGCGGCCCTTGATGGCGTAGAAATTGGGTACGGCCAGGTGGTAGACCAGCGAGTCGTAGAAGATCTCCGGGCTCAGAGCAGCGGCCAGGTTCAGCAGCAGCGCGCCCCCCAGCAGGACCATGGCCAGCAGGTCCGGGAACAGCGGCCTGAACTCCGGGGCGTTCTCTTCGCCAGGTATGCTGAAACGCCGGTTGGCGGCCACGCCCAGGATTATGCCCGCCCCCTGGAGCGCGGTCACGGGACCGGCCGAAAGCAGGCCGAAGGCGGCCAGCAGCAGCACCAGGTGCCCGAAGACGCCGAAACCGAGCGCGGCGGAAAAAGCGGCGTCCTCACAGACGGTAAGGCGGCCGGGTTTTAGGACGGCGCCCAGCAGGAACCGCCCGAGGCCCGCGCAGGCCAGCACGAAGAACGCCCCCGCCAGCAGCGCGGTAAGGTGTCCCCACAGGGCTTTGAGCAGGCCCGGCCCCAGGTACTGGGCCGGGGCCAGCATCACGAACAGGGAATTGACGTCGGGGGGGAACGCGGACAGGTAGGTCTTGAACACCCAGCCGCCCCAGAGCAGGAACGCGCCCCAGACCAGCCAGCCGGGAAAGCGGGAACGCGCCGGTTGGGCAACCGGGGCCGCCGCCGCTCTCTTGTTCTTTTTAGCCATGAAAGCAGCAACGGCCAGCCGGCCTCTGCCTGGCGCTGGCCGCTGCCTTGCCGCCTCTACTTCTCCAGCACTTCGATATTAGCGCGCGGCACCACTATAACTTCGCCGCCGGCCAGCGTCACTTCCAGCACGCGGGCGTGGGATTCGCTGCCGATGACCGTCAGCTCCGGCGGCAGGCTCTTTACCGTGCCGATAACGCCGAAGTGCGGTTCGCGGATGATGCGGATGGGGTCGCCGGGCTCTATCCAGCCGCGGCCCTGGTCCTTCTTGCACTCGGTGACGTGCTTGGGGAAGCCGGGCACGATGATCTCGGGGCGCATGACGCCGGCGCGGATCTGCGTGGCGCCGGAGACGGAAGCCTTCTCGCCGTTGCGCGAGGCCAGCAGTTTGAAGGTGTACTCGGCCATCGGGATCATGCCGAAACCCTCGGTCACGATCACGGTCAGGCCTATCTGCTCGGTGCCGGTCACGGCCACGCCTATGTCGTAGCCCAGCAGCTGGCGCAGGTCGCGGTCGTGGATGCCGCCCACCACGATGGCCTTCACGCCCATCTCCACACCGCGCCTGATGGCGGTGATGCCGGCGTGCTTGCCGCCTATCACGATCTTGCCGCGGCAGGCTTCGTTGATGGCCTCCGGGGTAAGTTCCTCGTCGGGGCTCTGCACGGCCATGTGGATGTCGCCGTTGGTCTCGCCGCCTATGCCGAAAATACCCTGGATGAACGTGCCTTCGGATTCTATGGTCACGCCGAAATTGGGGACCACTTCCACCACCCGGCCCTTCACGTAGGCCTGCAGCGGCAGCACCTTCGGGGGCTCGCGCAGCATCACCTGGCCGGTCACATGCGAGATGGAGTCCACCGTGCCGTCTATGGGAGACTCTATGGAGGTCTTGAACCACTTGATGAAGGGTTTATTCTCGGCGATGATCTCGCCTTTCTTCACCGGGTCGCCCTCTTTCTTGAGCAGCAGGTCCTTGATCTCCTCGGGGCCGACCGACATGCGGTTGGCGACGTTGACGGGGAACACCTTGCCGGGCAGCTCGGTCTGGGCCACCATGTCGGTGGCTTCCACCTGCCGGCCGTCCTCCACCAGCACCTTGCCGGGGATGGGCAGCAGGCGCTTCTTCCTGAACAGCGTGCAGGGCATTACTTTGAGTCCGGGCGTATAAGCGTGGGCCATAGTTTGTCTCCTCTTGAAATTATCCTGCGGGCCTAAACGGGGTACATCCCCATGGCCTTGTACCACTTGTTCAGGTCGTCGCGGCGCTTGCCGGCGTCCTTGGCCAGGTTGAAAGGCCGGCCGCGGCCGTCGAGCACCAGGCCCACCACGCCGCCTTCGATCTCGGCCTCCACCTTGTTGCCGGGGCCGGAGCCCATGTCGAATCCCTTGGAAGGCCTGGCCACGAGGCGGGCCTTGGGCGAGTCGAAAGGCACGTGCAGGATGTCGCCGAAGCGCAGCTGCCCGGCCCGCTTCTTGCCGTCGGGAGCGGTCACTTCCCATTCCATGATCAGCTGGCCTTCCTTGGCCAGGCCCTTGGGGGCGAGGCAGGTACCCAGGCGCACCAGGCAGTCGTGGTAGAACACGTCGAGCGCGGCCTTCTCGCTGATCTGGGCCAGCACGCCCAGGTGCGGCATCATGAAGATGGAGTCCACGGCCATGCGGGTGATGCCCTCGGGCTGGTAGGCGTCTATCATCATCAGCATGGACTGGGTGCGGCGGGGGGAATGGGCCAGGATACCGCCGGAGCCTATCACGTAGTCCAGCCGCATCACGTTGATGAGACTGGCGCCAGACGCGGTCTGGTCGAAAGCGTCGGAAATGGAGCGCTCCTGCTGCACGCCTTTGAGGCCGACGGCCAGCGCCTTGTGCTGGTCGAAGGCCAGGCGCAGCGCCTCGCGCGAGACCGCGTGCTCTATCTGCAGGTCCTCCACTGTCTGCGGGATGGTGGTGGGCCGGATCATCTTGTTCTTGAGCCGGTTGCGCAGGTCCTGCTCGTCTATGTCGAAGGGCAGCCAGCGCAGGATGTTGGCCAGGCCCGCCTCGGCCATCACGTTGGAGATGGAGTAGCTCATGCCCAGGTTGGCGCTGACGGTGCGGTTGAACACCTCGCTGAACACGGAGAAGACGTCGGTGGTGGCGCCGCCGATGTCCACGGCCAGGACGTTAAAGCCGTTGGCCTTGGCGAACTTCTCGGTCATGGTACCGACCGCCGCGGGGGTAGGCATGATGGGGGCGCCCACCATTTTCATGAGGCGGGGGTAACCGGGGGCCTGCTGCATCACGTGCTCCAGGAAGATGTCGTGGATCTTGTGGCGCGCGGGCATCAGGTTCTCGCGCTCCAGGGTAGGGCGCAGGTTCTCGGTGATGATGAGCGCGGTGCGTTCGTCCAGGATCTCCTTGATCTGCGCGTGGGCCTTGTTGTTGCCGGCGTAGATCACGGGAAGTTTATAGGAGGCGCCCAGGCGCGGCTTGGGGTCGGCGGCCTTGAGGAACTGCGCGAGCTCCACCACGTGGGTCACGGTGCCGCCGTCGGTGCCGCCGGAGAGCAGCATCATGTCGGGGCGCAGCTGGCGGATGCGCTCGATCTTCTCGTGGTCGGCGCGGCCGTCGTTGGAGGCCAGCACGTCCATCACGATGGCGCCGGCGCCCAGGGCGCAGCGCTGGGCGGATTCGCCGGTCATGGCCTTCACGGCCCCGGCCACCATCATCTGCAGGCCGCCGCCGGCCGAGGAAGTGGACACGTAGATGTCGGCGCCCACGTTGCCGTTATTGGGGGTGATGATCTTTTCGCCGTCGAGGATCTTGCGGCCGGACAGTTCTTCCACTTCGGTGATGGCGTTGAGCACGCCCTTGGTCACGTCTTCGAAAGGGGCCTCCACGGTGGTAGGGGCCTCGCCGCGGAAGGTCTGGCGGTAGGTATCGCCCTTCTTCTCGATAAGGATGGCTTTGGTGGTGGTGCTGCCGCAGTCGGTGGCTATGATGACTTCAAGGTCTTTTTTTGACATCTGGGTCTTCCTTTTTGGGTGGTTCGGCGCTGAGCCTGTCCACCAGATACGTGACGGCCTTGCTGTTCTCCAGCAGGGCGCGGTACTTTTCTATCTCTTCTTTCTTAAAGAGCAGTTTCAGGGCCGGCTCTATGAAGACCAGCCCTTGCGCGCCCAGGTTATGCAGCGGCCTGGTGCTCTCCACGGTGAAAGAGGCTATTTCGCCGAGGCCGCGCCGCCGCACCTTTTCGGCCAGCGCGTCCAGGAGCCTCTTTTCCTCGTCCGTGGGGTCAGGGGGCTCCGGGATCTTGAAAGCGTTGTCCCAGATTCCCATGCGCATTTATTTTACTATAAAACAGGGAACCGCCGCACCGTCATAGCCTTGGCCGCCTGATGCGCATAGCGCCTGATGCGGCACTGGCATAGCCTTGGCCGCCTGATGCGCATAGCGCCTGATGCGGCACTGGCATAGCCTTGAAACCGGGCCGGCTGTGGTGTATACTTAATTAAGGCGCCCAAAACGCCCAGCCAGCCGGAGGCACTATGAAAAGCGGTTTCAATTTAACCTGGAAAGCGGCGGCCCTGCCGCTGGCCGCGGTTACCGGGGCTTTCGCGGTAGGCATAGGTTATTTCGCGGGCAGTTCGCCCCAATACACCCGGACCGCGGACAAACCCGCCGAAGTGAATTTCACCCAGGGGGACAACTACGCCCCGGGCTCCAACCCGCTCTCAAGGCCCGCCCAGCAGGGTTCCTCCATAGACCTCTTCCGCCAGGTGAACAAGAACTACTCCACCGAGACCTCCGCCCCCGGATCGGGCATAAGGCAGGCCGTAAAGGTGAAGAACCCCGCGCAGATGCAGGAATTCATCCAGCAGGTACGCCACAACATCAACTACGAATCCTCGCCGCAATCCGCCATGCTCAACGGCGTCCAGCCCGGGGGGGAGAAGCGCGTTTATAATCCCGCCGGCCTGCGCGGCAAGCCGGGAGCGGCTACGGCCGTGCGCACCACCCTGCCGCGCCTCAAGACCTCCGGCGCCGACGCCGGAAGCGGCCCCGGCGGTCATTCCACTTTCCAGGTCAACCTGGGCGACAGCGGCGCCCCGCCGGCCCTGCACGGCGCCGCGGCGGCCCGCCAGCAGCACGCGGCCGATGTGGCCAACAGGAACACTTCGGGCTCCGGGGAAGGTTCCCGGCAGGGGCAATCCGCGGGCGGGCAGGGCGGCGGCAGCGGCACCGGCCTTAACGCCGGCGCTTACGGTTCGCACGGAGGAGGAGGCGGCGCGGCAGCGGCGAGTTCCGCCGGGGCGATGGCTCCGGCCCAGACCGAAAGCAAGCCTCCCCCGGCGCCGGTGGCCTACCTCTGGCCCCGCATCTCCGATTTCGGGGACATGCGCACCTACGAGACCGCCACCCGGCTCGTCATACTCATGAACATAGGCGAGCTGCCCCTCGCTGTGGGCGCCATAGAGAACATCGACGACAGCGCCCCTTTCCACGCGGAGGAGGACAAGTGCAGCAACGCCACCCTGGCGCCGGGCAAGAGCTGCACGTTCCATATCAGGTTCTCCCCGCAGTCCGCCAAGGACCATATTACCGCCTTCTACGTGCCCACCAACGACGAGGGTTCCTCCTACTACCAGACCTACATGGAAGTAAAAGGCAAAGCGTCCAACTCGCAATGGACGTCCTGGATGGGCAGCCACCTGGGCAACGCCTCGCAGGGCCGGGTCAACAGGGCGGATTTCGGGATGGTCCCGGAGGGCCGCAGTCTTAGCCAGACCATCCGCGTTACCAATACCGGCGGGACCGGCTGGTACGCCCTCAAGCTGGATACGTCCAAGCTGCCGGCCTCGTTCAAGATCAGCGGCGACGGCTGCACCGGCACCAGCGTGGGCCCCGGCGACTCCTGCGCCGTCACGGTCACCTTCACCCCGGCGGCGGCGGTGAACCGGCGCTTCGCGGACTCGCACTACGGGCAATATCTCGCCGTGAACACCACTAACGGCGCCAAGGTGTACGACTCGCGGCCCAAATTCCCGCCGCTGCTCATGGATTCTCCCGTAGAGGCCTCGCCCGCCGGGGAATTCGCCGTGCTGGCGAGTTACAACGACGAGTACTACACGGCCCACCAGGAAGTCCTGAGCGTGCCGGTGGCGGCAAAGAGCTGCGCGCCCTTCCCCGCGGCGGGGCTGACGCGCATACAGAATTATTACTACTTCAGGTAGGGAGCCGCGGGCTCGCGAAGAACGGCGGGATCAGTTCCCGCCGTTCTTTTTTTGGCCGGAGGCGGCGGGAAAAGAAACTCGCAGTACGGCGCCGGGGCGCACGCCGTGGGCCCGGGCGTAACCGGCGGGCAGTTCCAGCACCACGGAAGCCGGCGAGACGGCCCGGGCCAGCTCGTTGTCGGGCTGCCCCGGCCGGGACCGGGGAACGCGGTGAAAGACCTTCAGCACCTTCAGCTTGCCGTCCATAAAGACCATGTCCAGGTCTATCAGCGTGTTCTTCATCCAGAAAGACTTTGTCCCCGGCTCCGGGAAGACAAAAAGCATGCCGCGGCCGGGCGGGAGGACTTCCCTGTACATCAGGCCCCGGGCGTGCTCTTCCCCGGTAAGGGCGAGTTCGGCCGTCACGGCGGCGCCGTCGGGCAGCAGCAGCCTCGCTTCCCTGGCCCCGGCCGGCACGCGCAGGGCCGCGGCGGCGCCGGCGCAAAGCAGGAGGGCGAGGGTCAGGGCGGGTTTACTCATCGTCTTGCGTAAGGGCCGCGGGCGCGGCGGTGGTCCCGGCCACCTCGGGCGCCAGGGAGGAGAACGTGGACACCGCTATCAGGAAGAGCGGCATGCGCTGTTCCGCGGCCGCCTTCAGGCGCCCGCCGTCCGCGAACAGGGTCATGGCGTCGGCCTTGTATTTTTTGGCCAGCGCGCGCAAACTTTTTTCCGCGGCCAGGTCCTCGGCCAGTTTTTTAAAAGGCACCGCGGTCTTCTCCGACAGGAGCAGCAGCGCGGCCAACTCCTGCCTGTAGATGCCCTGCCTGAGGTAGCGCAGGGCTTCGCGCTCCGGGGCCGTGGAGCCGAAAACCTCGCAGAGCGTGGCGCTGCTGATCTCCGCCGTGAGCGCCCAGGCGAAAGCGTCCTCCCCGGAAGTGTCTATCCGGGCCTCTTCGCCCCGCAGGAAGGCGTCGGGCCCCACCTCGGCGCCAAGATAGACCTGCGCGGCGGCCGTAGAGGCCGCCAGCAGCAGGACCATGGCGATAAGCTGGCGCATGCGCGGGGGGGCCCGGACCGCGGGGTCCGGGCGCGGGCTAGAGAGAAGTGGTCACCAGCGTCTCGGTGGAGAGCACGCCGGGAATACCGCGGATCTCCTGGACTACGATGTTGGAGAGGGTGGGGAGGTCGTCGGTCTCCATGTCGAGCACCAGGTCCCAGCGGCCGAAGACCGCGGACATATGGACGACGCTCTTAAGGCCTTTAAGCTTCTGCAGGGTCTGCTTTTCCTTGCCAGGCATCAGTTTCACGAGCACGAGTCCGGTTACCATAGTTTTTCCTTTTGGCCCTGCGCCTCGCGGCTTTGGGCCCGTTCACCATAATTATACAACCGGCCGGCAGGTTATTCAATAGGAGGCGGGCGGCAAATATTTTATAATTACCGTATGAGGGCACTGATACAGCGCGTAAAGCGCGGCGGCGTAAAGACCGCCGGGACCCAGCGCGCCATAGGGGCCGGCTTCGTGGTGCTGCTGGGCGTGGGAGAAGGAGACACCGAGGCCGACGCCGACCTGCTGGCGGAAAAGACCGCCAACCTCCGGATCTTCTCCAACGCCGACGGCAAGTTCGATCACTCCCTGCTGGACGTAAAGGGCGAGGCCCTGGTGATCTCCCAGTTCACTCTTTACGGCGACGCCTCCAAAGGCCGACGCCCCGACTTCACCGCCGCGGCCAAGCCCGCGCAAGCCGCCCGGCTCTACGAACACTTCGCGACAGCCCTGGCCGCCAAGGGGGCGCCGGTAAAGACGGGCGTCTTCGCGGCGGATATGGAAGTGGAGATAATCAACGACGGCCCCGTTACCATCTGGCTGGACAGCCGCCAGCGCTGACCTTATGAAATTCAACTCCGGACTTCCGTGCGTTCTCCTCGCCGCCTTCTTCGCCGCGGGCTGCCTGAATCCCATGATGTTCAAGAAGGGCGCCTACGCCGTGGACGACTGGGAGACCTGGACCGGCTGGAACGACGCCTACGGTTCCCACGAGGTGGCGCCCGACGGGGTTTATTACCGCCTGACCGAGCGCCAGGACGACACCCGCGACATGTCCTCCGACGGCTATTCCCCGGGCCTTATCCTTTCGCGCGAGCTCCTGGGCCCCGCCTGGACGGTGGACCTGGAAGCGGATTTCAAGATCCCGCCCGGCCAGGTAAAGCGTTTCTCCTACGGCATCTGGGTAGGCGGGGATTCCGTGCGCCCGTCCATAGGCAGCGCCTCGGCCATCATCAAGGTCATGGCGCAGCGGCAGAACGGTCCCCGGCCCGAAGACGACGCCCTGATGGTCTTCTACCTCCCCGGGGGCAAGGCCTTACAGGTCCCGGTAAAGGCCAGGACGCTGCGCTTCTCGCGCTCGGGCACGGTCTTTTCCGTCGCCTACGCCCTGAAGAGGGGCAAGTTCACCACCGTTCTTTCCGTGGACGCCCCCGCGGCCGCGGACGCTCCCTCGCAGAAATTCTTCCTGGGCGGGTTCGCGGGAGGCCCCACCTCAGGCGCCTACGCGAAACTGACCAGCCTCAAGATCAACGGCAGGGAGATCCTCCGGTAGCCCGGCGGACATAAAAAAGGAAAAATGAAAAAACACTGGAAAAAGAACGAGCGGCGCGGCGCCGCCGGCGGACACGAGGCCCTGGTGGAGGGCGTGATACAGCATAAGGGGACTTTCGCTTTCCTGCTCTCCGAAAAGCCCGGGACAGAGGACGTTTTCATACAGGGCCGCGGCCTGGACATGGCCATGGACGGCGACCGCGTGCAGGCCAGGGTGCGCCCCGAAAAGACCGGGCGCCTGGCCGGTGAGATAGTAAAGGTGGTAAAGCGCGCGCATTCCACCATGGTAGGCGTACTGCGGCAGGTGAGGAGCAGCTGGGCCCTGTTCCCGGAGAAGGGCTCCGCACCTCCTGCCATAGTGGCCGGCTTCGCGCAGAAGATCACCCCGGCGGAAGGCGTGCTGGCCGTGCTGGAAGTAAAGCGCTGGCCCGAGAGCGGCGCGCCCGCTTCCGGCATAGTGACGGAAATACTGGGCGACCCCGGCGACATCCGCGCCCGCATAGATTCCATCCTGCGGGCCCGCAGCATCAACGAAGTGTTCCCGAAAGAAGTGCTGGACCAGGCGGCGGCCTTCGGGGCCCGGCTGGAGCCCGCGGCCTGGAAAGGCCGCGAGATACTTTTCGACCTCCCGGTCTGCACCATCGACGGCGCGGACGCCAAGGACTTCGACGACGCCGTTTCCCTGGAGGACCTGGGCGGGGGGAACCTGCGCCTGGGCGTGCACATAGCCGACGTGGCCAATTACGTGAAGTCCGGCACGGCGCTGGACAAGGAAGCTTACGAGCGGGCCACCAGCGTCTACCTGCCCGACCGCGTGGTGCCCATGCTGCCGCCGGCCCTCTCCGACAACCTCTGCAGCCTGGTGCCCCGCCAGGAGCGCCTGACCCTTTCCGCTTTCATGGACATAGACCGCAACGGCAAAGTCTTCAAGCGCCGCCTGGCGGAGACGGTGATCCGCTCCTGGCGCCGCTTCACTTACGAGGAAGTGCAGACCCTGCTGGACGGCGGCAAAGTGCCGGACCTGCACAAGAGCATAGGCGAGGCGGTGCGCCGCATGGGCGTCCTCACCGACGTGCTCTACCGCCGGCGCGTGGCCCGCGGCGCGCTGGACTTCAACCTGCCGGAATACAAGATCAACGCCGACCCCCACGGCAGGCCGCTGGGCGTCTCGCTGCGGCCCCGGCTGAAAAGCCACCGGCTGATAGAGGAGTTCATGCTGCTGGCCAACGAAGCCGTGGCCACCGAACTCTACAACGCCAAGATGCCTTTCCTGCACCGCAGGCACGACGCGCCGGACCCGCTGAAGCTTAAAGCCCTCTCTTCGGCCCTGGGAGAGCTGGGCCTGAGCGCCGGGCATATCCACGGACCCAACGCGCCCAAGGGCCTGCAGGACGTGCTGCGCCAGGCAGAGAACCATCCGCTGACCACCCTCATAAATTCCCTGATGGTGCGCAGCATGCGCCAGGCCGTCTACTCGCCGGAGTCGGAGGGGCATTTCGGCATCGCCACGCGGTTCTACTCGCATTTCACCTCGCCCATCCGCCGCTACCCGGACCTGATGACGCACCGCGCGGTCAAGTCCCTGCTGCGCGGCAAGAAGGAGAACCACGGCGCGCTGCCGCTGGAGAAGGCCGGCATACACTGCTCCGAGCGCGAACGGGCCGCTTCCGACGCCGAGCATAAGTCGGTGGATATCATGCGCGCCGAAATGCTCAAGGAGCTGGTCGGTTCCGTCATGGACGGGGCCGTCACCACGGTCATAGACAGCGGGGCTTTCGTGATGCTGGGCGACACCGGCGCCGAGGGGCTGCTGCGCGTCAACGGTCTGCGGCCCGGCACCAAGGTCAAGGTAATGCTCGCCTCGGTGGACACCTCCAACGGCAAGATAGACCTTTCGCTGGAGTCACGTCCCCAGCAGCAGGCGCGGCCCGGCCAGGCGCCGCAAGCGGACCGCCCCGCGGGGCGGGATCGCTGGAAGGTTTCAAAGTGGACCCAGCCGCGTGACAGCGGCAGGGGCCGCGGACGCGGCCGGGGCAGGGGGCGCGGACGGCGCTAGGGCCCGTACCGGAGTAAAATAAAAGAACCGGAGGGCGGCCTCCGGTTCTTTTATTTGCCAGCGGCGGCTACTTCGGCAGCAGGGCCTTCATTTTCTCTATGTCTTGCCTGTAGGCCTCGGACTTGAGCAGTTCCGAATGATACAGGTCGCCGAAGCGCTTGCCGGCGGCGATATCGGTGGGGAAATGCACTCCGCCTATCACCCGGTCCTGCGCTATCTCGTCGGCCTTGGCTATAAAGTCGGCGCGGCGCTCGGGCGCGATGTCGGAAAGGACGTTGGCGAAGACCCTGGAATAGGAGGAGTGGCCGCTGGGGTAAGAGAACCCGCTGCTCTTCTTTATGCAGGGCTCGGCCTGGCCGGGATAGGCCCGGAAAGGGCGGGGCCGCTCCCAGCGCTTCTTCATATTGGTCACGGCCCCGTCGAGGTCCAGCGCGAGGCGCTCGAAGAATTCCTTCACCTCCACCGGGAGCGGTTCGGGGAATAAGGGCTTTTCCTTCCAGAAAAAATCGTAATCGGCCTTGGCGGTCTTCTTCGCCTTCCTGCAATCGGCTTTACTGCGCTTGGCCTGCCAGTCCAGGATGGCGGCCAGGTCCGCCTGCTGCGCTTCGGACCCGGGCGCGGGCGGGGGGGCGAAGTCGGCGGTCTTGAACTGCTCGGCGGAGACGTAATAGACCCTGTCGGGCAGCAGGTGCGCGCGTTTAAGCGCTACTTTAGCCTGGGGAGAGGAACAGGCGCCGCCGCCAAGGGCGAGCGCGAGCAGGACCAGCAGAAGTCGTTTTTTAACGGGGGTCATGGCTCAATTGTACAAAATCATGACCCCCAGGACGGAAAACGGAGGGCTAGCGCGGCTGGTAAAGCGTCCACCAGCCTTTTTCGCGCCTGGTGAATTCCGAGTCGTAATAGGCCTGCGCCCTGAGAATAGAGGCCAGCCGGGCGTTCAGCGCGGAGGTGCTTGTCCCGTCCTGCATTGCCTGTTCCAGGGCGAGCTTGGTTTCTGAAGCGAGGGTGGCCAGGGTCTTGTAGCGGCCTTCCCGGGCGATCGCCGCGGGGCCGCTGTCGGCCCCGTCCCAGACCCAGGTATTTATCCGGAAGGCCGTCTCTTCGTCGGTCACGCCGCCTATCACGGGCAGGTCCAAACGGGTGCCGTAAAGTTCGAAATAAACTTCGGCCATGGCGGCGCAGACCATGTAGCGCTTCTCGGCCGATTCGGGCACGGCCAGGTAGATGAACTCCGCGGCTTCGCCGGCTATCAGCACAGCGTAATAAGCCGGGCGCGGCGAGGACGCCTTCAGGTTCTCGTTGAGCATTATCACAGGCACGGCCGAGGTCCCGGCGGACTCTATGCGCCGGGCGCTCTTGCCGCTTATGGCGGAGCTGAATTCGTAGCGGGCGCCGCGGGCGCGCAGCCATTCTGAAAGCCACACGCCGGTGCCGTCGCCCCCGTCGCCCATGAAAGAAACGGCGGCGGCCAGGGCGTCGTCTTGGCGGGGAACTTCTGCGTTAAGGGAAAAGGGGCAAGCCAGGAACAGGGAAGCGAGCAGAACCGTGATGTAGCGCATAGCCCTCCAGTATGGATGTTGCCTTCATGGATATTATAAGGGCCCCGGGAGGCGCGCGCGAGTGCCGAAAGACCCTGGGACCTCCGGGCCCTTAGGCCCGGCTTTGTAGTATAATTCCCGGACAGAACTATGAAGAAACACCTCTTTTTTATCCTCACAGCCCTGCTGGCCGCCTGCTCCCCGGCGGCAGCCGGCCCGGCCGCGGAGGCCCTGGGCCCGGCGGACGCGGTACTGGTCCCGGAACCCGGCAACCCGGTCCCGCTGGCGGGAGACCGGGAAAAAGTTTTTTTGCCCGGCAAGTACAATTCGCTGATCTGGGACGGCCGCTCCAAGGACGACTGGTACGAGTGGTGGTATTACAAGGTAGTGGTTCCCGGCACCGCCCGCGCGTTCTATTTCTGCTACGGCGTCGTGAACCCGTGGGACCGGGACCAGACCGCGGCGCCGTCGCGAGCCTATGTCAGCGCCGGGAATTTCGAAGCCGGACAAACGCATGAACTGACTTTCCCGGTGAAGAGTTTCCACGCGAAGGCCTTTGCCACTTACGTGGAGATAGGCGGCAACCTGGCCACGGACAAGGCCCTGAAAGGCCGCCTGCCGCTGTCCGGCGGGGAGGAATTCTCCTGGGACCTAACCCTGGAGAAGGATTGGGCCTTCAACGCCATGGGCTGGACCATGTACCCGCCCGGCATCTCCAACATCTTCTGGTTCCCCGCGCAGGCCTCCGCCTACATGAGCGGCGCCATCACTTACCGGGGGGAGACTTTCACCCTCAGCCGCGCGCCCGCCTACCAGGACCGCAACTGGGGCAAAAGTTTTCCCAAGTGGTGGGCCTGGCTGGTCTCCAACCATTTCAAGGGTTCGCCAGGCACGGTGCTGGCCGCCGGCGGCGGGCTGCCCAAGGTGCTGGGCGGCATAGATTTTCCCAACGCCATGGGCATAGGTCTGCGCCACAAGGGCCGCGAATACGCCTTCCGGCCCGGCAGCGGCGACCTCATCCGGCTGGACGTCAACTTCGGGAAATGGAAAGTGCTGGCCGCCAACCGCGAAGGGCAGCGTATAGAGATCACCGCTTTCGCCCCCAGGGAAAAGTTCCTGCTCTTGAAGTTCATGGCCCCGCAGGGCATAGAATTCCACGACTACGAGGCCCTTAAAGGCACGATAAAGGTGAAACTTTACGACGGCGGCAAACTCGTCGCCGACCTGGAGACACAGGAAGGCGGCATAGAATTCGGCGCCGCGGACCCGCAGGACTTCTCCCGCCTCTTCTCCGGCGAGCACAAACTGCAGTAAGTTCTCCCCGTATGTTTGGACCGCCGGGCCTCCCCGGCGGTTTTGTTTTTCATACGGCGCGTCCTGGCGTGGAGGCATGGGGCCCGGCAGGCCCTCACGGACTGAAGCCGCTTGCGTAGCGCGGCGAGGGAGTGGAGAGAAGCGACACCGCAGTGTGAGGAGGGGCGGCCACGGTGTGGCCGACCCCGTGCCTGCAGGGCCCCATGCCTCCACGCCAGGACTTCATGAAACCTCGCGGCGGGAGATTTATATTGTAAACGCGCGGGAAAAATTAAATAATAGTCCTATGACACCGGCCATCAACGAGAAGCGCATGGTCCAGTTGTTCTGCGACCTCGCCAAGATCACCTCCCTTTCGGGCAAAGAAGGCGCCATAGCCCGCCGCCTTTCCATACTCCTCAAATTCATGGGCGCCGAAGTTTTCATAGACGACGCCGGCCGCAAGATAGGCGGCGAGACCGGCAACCTCATAGCCCGTTTCCCCGGCACCATCCCCGGCGAGCCGTTCCTGCTGTCCGCCCACATGGACACCGTGGGCCCCGCCGACAACGTCCGCCCCGTGGTCACCAAGGACCGCGTCTCCTCCGACGGCACCACCATCCTCGGCGCCGACTGCAAGGCCGGCATAGCCATCATCCTGGAAGTCCTCAAGACCATAGAAGAGAACCACCTGCACCACCCGCCCATAGAAGCCGTCTTCACCATCAGCGAAGAGATGGCGCTGATGGGCGCCAAGTACCTGGATTACTCCAGGCTCCGCTCCCGCTACGGCCTCATCTTCGACAACGAGCAGGGCATAGAACACGTCATCACCAGCGCCCCCGCCGCCGACAAGATGGACATCAAGGTTTACGGCGCCGCCGCCCACTCCGGAGTGGCCCCGGAAAAAGGCATCTCAGCCATCAAGGTGGTGGCCGGCGCCATAGCCGGCATGAAACTGGGCCGCATAGACAGCGAGACCACCGCCAACATCGGCTTCATCTCCGGCGGCAACGCCATCAACATAGTGCCGCCGCTGGTGGAACTCTCCGGCGAAGCCCGCTCCCACGACCCCGCCAAGCTCAAAAAGCAGACCCGCCACATGGAAGACTGCCTGAAGAAGGCCGTGAAGAAGATAAAGGTGCGCGCCGACGGGAAACTGGTCACCCCGCGCTACGAGTTCCTGGTAGAGCAGAAATTCCCCAACCTGCGCATAGACAAGGCCAACCCCGTACTGCCCCTTATCGCGGCCGCCATGAAAGAGGAAGGCCTGAAGATGAAGCCCTCCGCCTCCGGCGGCGGCACCGACGGCAACATAATGTACGGCCACGGCATCAAGGCGCCTATCCTCTCCACCGGCATGCGCGAAGTGCACACCACCCGCGAATACCTGGACCTCAAGGATTTCTCCGCCTGCGCCCGCCTTACGCTCAAGGTCATAGACGGCTGGACCAGGGCCGGCAACTTTAAGAACTAAGGACCTATGGCCCATATTTTCGACCCCGAAGACAGGCACAAGCTGGACAACCCGCAGCGGCGCGAGGTCATGCCCCCGGAAGAGACGCTGGTGAAAGCGGGCATAAAGCCCGGAGATATCATACTGGACGTGGGCTGCGGCATGGGCTACTTCGCCCTGCCGGCCTCGCGGATGGTGGGGCCCAAGGGCATGGTCTACGCGGTGGACGCCTCCGGCGTGATGCTGGCGGAACTGCGCTCCAAGACCGCCTCCACCGGCATCTTCAATATCCAGACCTTTCAGACCAGGATCGGCAAGCTGGAACTCCCCGCGGCCGACTACACGCTGGCCCTGCTGGTCAACGTACTGCACGAAGTAGACGATAAGAACGCCTTCCTGGCCGCTATAGCGGCCGCGCTCAAACCTGGCGTGAAATTCTCCGTAATCGAATGGAAAAAAGCCCAGACCCCGGCGGGCCCGCCGGTAAAAGAGCGGCTCTCCGAAGACCAGCTCCAGGTACTGCTCAAGAAAGCCGGGTTCACCGAGCCGCAGGCGCAGGAGCTTACCCCGTCGAGCGTACTTTACACCTGCGTCAAGAAATGACAGAAAAGCGCTTCTTCCATTATTTCCTGGCGGCCCTTTCGGGCCTGGGCCTGGCCGCTTCCTTCGCGCCCTGGGGCCACGGCTGGCTGGCCTGGGCGGCCCTCGCCCCGCTCTTTTACGCCGTGCTGGATACCCGCGGGCCCTGGCCGGCCGCGCGCCGCGGCGCCGCGGCGGGCCTGGTCTTCTACGTGGCCTCCCTGATCTGGATGGCCAACGTGGTGCATTACCTGGCCATCGTCTTCTGGTTCGTCTTCGCTTTCTGGCTGGCCCTGCACGCGGGGCTTATGCGCGCCCTCTGGGACCTCGGGGGCGAGCACCGGCCGCGCCTGAAGGCCCTGCTCTGGGCGCTGGCCTGCGGCGCCTGCTGGGCCGGCATAGAATATTTCCGCTCCGAACTCTGGCCGCTAAAATGCCCGTGGCTGGGACTGGGCTACAGCCAGACCTATATCCCGTCGTTCTTCCAATCGCTCAGTTTCTGGGGAGTGTACGGGCTTTCCGCTTTCATGGCGGGAACCAACGCGGCCTGGGCGCTGCTGGTCCGACGCCGTGCCGTACTGACGGCCGCCCTCTTTACCGCGGCCATGGTAACGCTGGCGGCCTGGGGCCGCC
>JAMPXK010000005.1 GCA_023701245.1 Elusimicrobiales bacterium
CTTTTGAATTCATTAAGGACCGCATCCTTGAGTTGGATTGGGAAGATGCGCAAGAATTGGTGGCTGGCATTTTGAGGGCTATGGGGTACAAGACTCGCGTCTCTCCCAAAGGCCCAGACTTAGGAAAAGATATCGTCGCCTCCCCAGATGGCCTTGGACTTGAGCAACCGAGAATCCGTGTTGAGGTTAAGCACCGTCCACGTCAGCAGATAGGGGCCCCGGATATTAGAAGTTTCATCGGAGCACTTCGGGCTGGAGATAAAGGGCTGTATGTGAGCACAGGTGGATTCTCGACAGAAGCTCGCTATGAAGCTGAAAGAGCAACCATCCCAATAACCTTAGTTGATCTAAATGAGCTTGTAAAACTTCTAATTCAACACTATGAGAGTTCAGACCTATCTACTCGGGCGTTAGTTCCGTTGGTTAGGATGTACTGGCCAACCACTTGATCGTTGAGTGAAATCTAATATGACTAGCACTGAAATCTGGGAAGTTTCTAGGGCTGTAATACTTTCTCTGGGTGGTGCTGGATTGATTTTGTTCAGTCTATCGAGCTTACTATCAAAAATCTGGGCAGATAGAATTCTTTATAGAGAAAGACATGCCTTAGATAAAGAGCTTTCAAATCTTCAACAAAAGTCATCTGAATTAATGGCACGGCTTCAAGCCGTGATTGATAGAGCACAGCACGTTAGTCGTGTGACATTTGATCGCGAATTTGACACATATAAAGAAGCATGGGACAGAGTTGTGGACTTGCGGGCAGCCGTCTTATCGCTTCGTCCAATTATGGATTATGTGGACCCAAAACAATCAGAGGATGACAGAAAAAGAGAGCGACTCAAGCGTTACTATGATAGTTTGGCACCATTTTGGAATTCGTATGAAAAGAATCGCCCATTCCTGCCGGAACAGATTTATCATGAGTTTTCGAATCTTGCAGATATAACACGAAAAGAAGAGGCGTATTATAGGTTTGATTCCCCTAAAGAAGACGTCAGAAAGTATTGGGAAGATAGCCTGAAACATAGGGATGAGATCATCGGGAGCTGTGACAAAATCAGCAACCTAATACGTGCAAGATTGCTCGAACTTTCCTCAATCCAGCAGAAGTAAGACGGTTTCTGCGCGGCAGCAATAACCATAGGGCCTCGGCTTGTGTTTTGTGAGACGCGAATATTATTCAGCATCGATCTCCGCTTTCTGCTCTTCTTCCTCGGAGCAGATAGTCGGTCATTTAAGCCGGGGCAGCGCTGACGCCGGCTTCGCCGTCGATCCAGAGCAGCTTTCCGCCTGGACTCAGCAGATAGAGATTCTTCAAAAAGCGCTGCGGGGCAAAGAGGGCAAGATCTATTTCGAGTACTCCATCCCGCGCATGGGGCGCAGGATAGACGTGGTGCTCATAATCGAGCACGTGATCTTTGTGCTGGAGTTCAAGGTGGGCGCGCAGGACTTTTCGGCTTATGCGGTGGACCAGGTGCTGGATTACGCGCTGGACCTTTCAAATTTCCACGAAACCAGCCACGGCAAATATGTGGCCCCGGTGCTTATCTCCACACAGGCCCAGCCCCAGCCGGTGGCCGTGAGCTGTTCCGCCAACAACCCCAAGCTCTTCACGCCCATCAAATGCGCCGCCTCGCAGATCAACCAGGTGATTGCCGCGGCGCTCGCCTTCGCCGACGGCCCCAGCATAGCTGCCGAAACCTGGGAGGGCGGGCGCTACTCGCCTACGCCCACCATTGTTGAAGCCGCCATGGCTTTATACCGCGGGCATAAAGTGGCGGAGATCAGCCGCAGCGACGCCGGCGCCATAAACCTGGCTCAGACCTCGGCCAGCGTGGCGCAGATAATAGCCGCCGCCCGCGCGGGCCGGCGCAAGGCCATCTGCTTTGTAGCGGGCGTGCCCGGCGCGGGGAAAACCCTGGTGGGCCTTAATATCGCCACCACCCACATCAACAAGGACGACGAGTTATACAGCGTCTTTCTTTCCGGCAATGGCCCGCTGGTGGCGGTGCTGCGCGAGGCCCTCGCCCGGGACAAGGTTCTGCATGAAAAGGCCAAGGGTAAAAAGGTAAGGAAAGGGGCCGTGCTCAGCGATGTTAAGATGTTTGTGCAGAACGTGCACAATTTCCGGGACGACTGCCTTATAGACGGGGGGCCGCCTAAAGAGCACGTGGCGCTTTTCGACGAGGCCCAGCGGGCCTGGGACCTGCAGCAGACAGCCAACTTCATGAAGCGCAAGAAGAAGCGCCCCGACTTCAACCAGTCCGAGCCGGAGTTCCTGATCTCCTGCCTGGACCGGCATCCGGACTGGGCCGTGATAGTGTGCCTGGTGGGCGGCGGCCAGGAGATAAACACCGGCGAGGCCGGCATAAGCGAGTGGATAGACTCGCTCCTGCGCCGGTTCCCCGGCTGGGACGTCTACATTTCGCCGCGCCTTACCGACAGCGAATACGGCGCGGGCTCGGTTATCGCCAAATTAAAAGAGACGCCGCTGAAGGTGGAATACAAGGACGAGCTGCACCTGGCCGTTTCGCTGCGCTCTTTCCGCGCCGAGCGCGTCTCCGAGCTGGTTAAGAAGGTGCTGGACCTGGAGGCCGCCTCCGCCAAAGAGACGCTTAAGGCCATTGGCGCCAACTACCCCATAGTGCTTACCCGCGACCTGCAGAAAGCCAAGCGCTGGCTGCGCGAGCGCGCGCAGGGCACCGAGCGCTACGGCATAGTGGTGTCTTCCCAGGCCGAGCGGCTTAAGCCCTACGCTATAGACGTGAAATCACCCGTGGACCCGGTGGACTGGTTCCTGGCCGGCAAGGACGACGTGCGCTCGTCCTATTACCTGGAGGACGTGGCCACGGAATTCCACGTGCAGGGCCTGGAGCTGGACTGGGCCTGCGTCACCTGGGACGCGGACATGCGGTTTACCCCCGCAGGCTGGGAGAACTGGTCCTTCAAGGGCAACAAATGGCTGCGCATCCTCAAAAACGCGCGCAAAGACTACCAGAAAAACGCCTACCGCGTTTTATTGACCCGCGCCCGCCAGGGCATGGTGCTGGTGGTGCCGGAGGGGGAGCCCGCCGACCACACCCGACTCCCGGGGTTTTATAACTCCACCTACGAGTACCTGCAAAGCATCGGCTTCCCGGTAATTTAATTCAAAATAGTCATTTCCAACCCGACAGACCGTTGTCGGGTTGGCCTGCTATGCTATTGGCAGGAGGGGGCATTATGGGTATTAAGAGAATCACAGTGCAGGGAAAGGACGTTTCCATTATAGAGAAGGGGAACGCCGATTATATCTCGTTGGGTGACATGGCCAGGAAGTTCGGCGATGAACTGCTTGTTTATGCCTGGATGCGCAACCGCAACACAGTGGAATTCCTTGGCATATGGGAAAGGTTAAATAACCCGGATTTTAACCCTATCGAATTCGATAGGGTTAAAAAAGAAGCCGGGCTGAACAGTTTTACGCTTTCCCCGAAAAAATGGCGCGAAGCGACCGGCGCGATCGGAGTGATTTCAAGGGCCGGGCGTTACGGAGGCGGTATCTTCGCCCATAAGGACATCGCCTTCGAATTCGCGGCCTGGCTCAGCCCAGAATTCAAACTATACCTGATAAAGGAATTTCAGCGCCTGAAGGAGGCCGAGGCCGAGCGCCTGAAAACAGGCTGGGATGTTCAGCGTGCGCTCGCTAAAGTGAATTACCGCATCCACACGGACGCCATAAAAGAGGTGCTGCTGCCGCCGCGCCTGGGGCATGCCCAGATAGAAGCCGTCTATGCCAGCGAGGCGGACCTGCTGAACGTAGCCCTGTTCGGCCGCACGGCGGCGCAGTGGCGGCAGGAGAATCCCGCGAGGCAAGGCAATATGCGTGACTATGCCACTGTTGATCAGTTGGTTGTTCTTTCAAATCTCGAAAGCGTGAATTCGGTGCTGATTCGGCAGGGGCTGACGCAGAGTCAAAGGCTGCGTCAATTGAATGCCACGGCGATAGCACAGATGCACTCGCTGCTCGGACTACCGGCTGTCAGGCGCCTTGGGACAAAGGAACCGGAGGCAAAATACACGGCCGGATCAAACCGGAAGTCAAAGGGGTCGAATTCGACCCCTTATCAATATTTTAATTATGGCGAATCTGCCATATTTAGAACGGTTAGGAGGGTACATGAAAACTAAAGTCGGGCTTCACCTTACGCCATAGACGTGAAATCCCCCGTGGACCCGGTTGACTGGTTCCTGGCCGGCAAGGACGACGTGCGCTCGTCCTATTATCTGGAGGACGTGGCCACGGAATTCCACGTGCAGGGCCTGGAGCTGGACTGGGCCTGCGTCACCTGGGACGCGGACATGCGGTTTACACCCGCGGGCTGGGAGAACTGGTCCTTCAAGGGCGACAAATGGCTGCGCATCCTCAAAGACGCGCGCAAAGACTACCAGAAGAACGCTTACCGCGTGTTACTCACCCGCGCCCGCCAAGGCATGGTACTGGTGGTGCCGGAGGGGGAGACCGCGGACCACACCCGGCTCCCGGGGTTCTATAACTCCACCTACGACTACCTGCGGGATATCGGCTTCCCTGTAATTTAAATACAAAATCGCCATTCGCAAACCCGACAGACCGTTGTCGGGTTCACCTGCTATGCTATTTGTGGGAAGGGGGACTTATGGCCAAGAAAAAGCAGGTAAAGAAGATTGCACATTCGCAGTCACAGCCACCGGCAGTAGTGGATGAAGCCGGGCTTCTTTCCGACCTCCGTGCGCTCATTCAATCCGCCCGCCAGCGCGTGGCCACAGTGGCCAATTCTACATTTACAATGCTGTACTGGCATGTAGGGCGACGCTTGCTGAAGGAAAACCTTCAAGGAGGCCGTGCTGCCTATGGGAAACGAATTCTTGCGACAGTGTCGCAACAATTGAGCGCAGACTTCGGGGAAGGGTTTACTTACTCTGCGCTTACCAGGATGATCCGCTTTGCGGAAGCTCAACCAGATGAGGCAATTGTGTCGACGCTGTCGACACAATTAAGCTGGAGCCATTTCATGGAGATATTGCCGGTCAAAGATCCGCTCGCCCGGGACTTCTACGCAGAGATGTGCCGGATCGAGCATTGGGACGTCCGCACGCTGCGCAAAAAGATAGGCGGTATGTTATTCCAGCGCACGGCCCTGTCGAAGAATACCAAGGAGGTGATCTCGGCGGAACTCGGCAACCTGCGCGCAGGTCATGTAACGCCTGAGACCGTTTTCCGCGACCCGTATATTCTGGATTGCCTGGGCCTGAAAGGAGCCTATAGTGAACGCGACCTGGAAGGCGCCATCCTGCGCGAGATGGAAGGCTTCCTGCTGGAAATGGGCCCGGGGTTCAGTTTTGTCGCCCGGCAAAAACGTATGAGCGTGGGCAAGGATGACTTTCATCTGGACCTGCTCTTCTATCATCGTCACCTGCGCCGGCTGGTCGCCATTGAGTTAAAGCTTGAGTCTTTTCAACCGGCCCATGTGGGGCAGATGGAGTTCTACTTGCGCTGGCTGGACAAGCATGAACGAGCACCCGGTGAAAAGTCTCCTATCGGTCTGATACTCTGTGCCTCTGCCGACGCTGAACAGGTGGAACTCTGTCGGTTGGACGCCAAAGCCATCCGCGTAAGCGAATACCTCACCGAACTGCCGCCCATGCCTCTTCTGCAGACCCGCCTGCACCAGGCTATAGAGCACGCCCGTGAGCAGGCCGCCATGCGCCTCAGAGGAAAGGAGGGGTAACGTTTGAGGTCGCAATTCGCGACCTCAAAGGGGCGGGGCGCCGGGCATTATTTGTCTTCGAATAGCGACGAGAGCTCCGGTCCGAAGAAATAAATAGGTTTTTGACCGGTATAAAATTAGACACGGGAGGCAGGGTAAATGTAATTGTGGCGAATTCGCCATATTTAGAACGGTTAGGAGGGAACATGAAAACGTTAACTTATCCGTATGAGCAGCCGCTGCCTTACCCTACCCGCCCTATAAAGGTCGAGGGCGGGTATGTCGACGCGTATATCATCCCCGAAGAGAAAAAGGGAGAGGTGTTAAAGGCGCTCTACCCTTTTATCCCTGTCCCGTCGCTGGATGCGGTGATGCTGGATATCCATGAGGACAAGACATTCAAGGTGCGGGAATTTATGGTGCTGCGCAGCCCGGAGATGCACTGGCTGGTCAGCCCGGACTATCCCAAAAGCGGGGGCACGGTAATAGACTGGTGTGACCCCGAAGAAGAAGGGTGACTTGTCCGATTCGACAGGCACCGCCTGTTGAATCCCGAGCGGTCAGGAATTGCTGGAAAGTCCTGAAAAACCGCCTTAAGGCCTAAGGCAGTGAGTTGGTTACAAGGTGTAACCAACTGAAATTGCAGGCCGCTGATGGCAAATACTACCTCACTGACGTGGCGTCCCCGGAACAGCCGGCGCAACTGGTGACAAATTGGCGCCGGTTCAGTTAATCGCAGACTTGAGGTTCCAAATTGGAACCTCAAAATGAACTGGTTGCACAATATGTCCGTCCGGGCATAATTCTGCCACAGCTTGTGGCGGAAATAAGGCGTGACATTATGTCACGGGTTGAAACCCCTCGAATTCGAGGGGTTTAAATTGGCAACAGCCTGTTGCCAAATTGGGCGGAAGGCGGGGCCCGTCATTTTGGCGACAGCTTGTCGCCAAATGAAATATACTATGCGCATGGTTGAGAAAAAGATAGAGCGCTGCCCTTGGGCTTATGGTTCAAGCCCGCATTATATTCCCTACCACGACAGGGAGTGGGGCGTGCCGGTGCATAGCGACCGGGTGCAGTTCGAGTTCCTAACGCTGGAGAGCGCGCAGGCGGGGCTCAGCTGGAACACCATTTTGAACAAGCGCGAGGGCTACCGCCGGGCTTTTGCCGGGTTCGACCCGGTTAAGGTGGCGCGCTTTACGCCGGCCAAAATAGCCGCCCTGCTTAAGGACCCGGGCATAGTGCGCAACCGCCTGAAGGTGCAGGCGGCGGTGCACAATGCGCGGCTGTTCCTGCAGGTTCAGAAAGAGTTCGGCAGTTTCTCTGCGTATATCTGGGGTTTCGTGGGCGGCCGGCAGAAGGTGAACCGCTGGCGGCGGCTGGCGCAGCTGCCGGCCCGTAGTGCCGAGTCCGACGCGCTCAGCGCGGACCTCAAGCGCCGGGGGTTTAAGTTCGTGGGCAGCACCATTATGTACGCCCACATGCAGGCCACCGGCCTGGTGAACGACCACCTTGTAGGCTGTTTCCGCCACAAGCCCTGCCAGCGCGGCTAGCCCGCCCGGGCGCCGCTCAATTCCAAAAAATCCTCTCCCGCCCCGACACTACGGTGTCGGGGTGGTCTGCTATGCTATTTGTGAGGAAGAAGGGGATTATGTCTAAAGAAATTATTCCACATGAGATACTTGAGTCAAAGATACTTTTGATCCGTAAACATAAAGTCCTGCTCGACCGCGACCTCGCAGCTCTATACCAGGTTGAAACCCGCGTATTGAACCAGGCGGTAAGACGTAATCTCGACCGCTTCCCGGAGGACTTTATTTTTAAGTTGACCCGCGATGAAATACGAGACTTATCACAATTTGTGATAAGTCCGGGGCTCAAACATGCTCCTAACGTATTTGCGTTTACGGAGCAGGGGGTGGCGATGCTTTCCGGGGTGCTTCACAGTAAGCGCGCCATAGCGGTCAACATCGCTATAATGCGCACCTTCGTCAAATTGCGTGGGTTGCTGGCCGAGCACGTTGACCTGAGGCGCAAACTGGAGGAGATGGAAAAGAAATATGACTACCAGTTCAAAGTGGTGTTCGACGCCATTAAAAGCCTTATCGCGGAGCCGCCGCCGGTTAAGAAGATAGGTTTTACGGCAAAGATCCAGGGTCACAATTTGTGACCTTGAAGCGTTACGTCATGGCGGCTGCAAATTGGAGCCGGCGCGGGATATGGCGCAGCGGGGGCGGGTTTGGGTATACTATTGGGTATGAGCAATATAGATTTCCTTATTAAGCGCGGCGAGGCCTATTTCAGCGAGGGGCTGTTTGGGCCGGCTATCAACAATTACAGCCAGGCCATAGCGGCCGGGGACCGCAGTTCGCAGCTTTACTGCCTGCGGGCCAAGGCCTACCTGGCCAAAGCCTGGGAAGACGCGGGGCGCGCGCCTTTCGAGGAAGAGGCTTATGAAGTGTGGGCGGCGGATTTCGGCCGCAGGCCGGAGCTGGGTTTGGCCCTGGCGGACGCCGCGCAGGCGGTGCGCCTGGACCCAAAAAACAACGAGGCCTATTACGGTTTGGGCATGATACAGGTGGATAAAAGGTGCTGGGCCGAGGCTATAGCGGCTTTCGACAAATGCCTGGAGCTGCTGCCCGAAGATACGGAGGCCATGTACTGGCGGGCGGTGGCTTTTGACGAAATGGGCGATACCCCCAAGGCCCTTGAAACGCTGGGGGAGGTTATAGCTTTTGCGGCGGATTGTTCCGAGGCGTTCTACATGCGCAGCCAGATCCTTACTTCCAAGGGCGACCTGGAAGGGGCCCTGCAGGATATCTCCAAGGCCATAGACCTGGACCCCGAGGCGCCGGAGTATTATCTGCAGCGGGGCAAGGTGCTTTCCTACATGGCGGAAAAGCCGGCGGGGGCCGCGCGGCTGGCCGAAGCCATAGAGGACCTCTCGGAAGCTTTGCGCCTGGACCCCAAGTTTGCCGAGGCCTACAGCTGGCGCGCCCTGGCCTATATGCAGGCGGGGGAAGAAAAAAAAGAATTGAAGGACCTGGACGCGCTGATAGCGCTGGAGCCCAACCACGCCGAGGGCTACCGCCTGCGCTACGAATGCCAGGTGGCCTGCGGGCGGCGGCTGGAAGCGGCCATGGACTGGCTGTACCTCTGTTTCTTAAAGCCCCGGGCGATAAGCGACACCCTGACCGAAGCCGGGCGGGGCGCGCGGGCGGATTTTAAAAAACTCAGCGGCAATTAGGCGCAGGACTGCATGAGACAAGTTACGGCCGCGGTTATTGAGAAGGACGGGAAGATACTTATTGCGCAGCGCAAGGCCGGGGACGCGCTGGCGGGCAAGTGGGAGTTCCCGGGCGGTAAAATGGAGCCGGGCGAAACGCCCCAGGCCTGCCTGTGGCGGGAGCTTCTGGAAGAGTTCGGGGTGGATACGGAAATAGGGGAGTTTATCTGCGCGAGCCGGTTCGAATACAAGCACCTGCCTATAGAACTGCTGGTTTACCGCGTGCGGCATTTGTCCGGCGAGTTCAAACTTAACGACCACGCCCGCATAGAGTGGGTGGCCCCCGCGGACCTTAAAAATTTCGACCTTTCCAGCGCGGATATCCCCGTGCTGGATTTTCTTACAGGGAAATAACGCAACTATGGCGGATATACAACTGGACCTGTTTTCGGAAGCGGCAGTGGCGCCGGTGTACCTGTTCTTCGATACGGAGACCACGGGGCTGCCGCGCAGCTGGAACGCGCCGGTGACGGACCTGGGCAACTGGCCGCGGCTGGTGCAGCTGGCCTATATGGCCTATGACCGGGACGGCGGGCTGATCGCTTCCTGCGACTGCCTTATAAAGCCGCAGGGCTTTACCATCCCCGCCGAATCGGCGCGCATACACGGCATTACTACCGAACGCGCGCTCAAAGAAGGGCGGGAGCTGGGAGAGGTGCTGCGGGAGTTCAAGGCGCTCTTGGACCAGGCGCAGTACCTGGTGGCGCATAATATGAGTTTCGACGAGAAGATAGTGGGCGCGGAGTTCCTGCGCAATGGCCTGCCGGATATCCCCGCTTCTAAACAGAAGATCTGCACCATGCACGGCACCACGGAGTTCTGCGCCATACCGGGGCCGCGCGGCTACAAATGGCCCAAGCTCGCGGAGCTGCACCAGAAGCTGTTCCGGGCGGATTTCGAAGGCGCGCATAATGCCGCCTCGGACGTGGCCGCCACGGCCAAGTGTTTTTGGGAACTGAAGAAGCAGGGGATAATAAAGCTCCCCCTGGATTAAGGCGGCTTCAGGCCTGCGGAGTTTGCGGGGGCTGGGGGTCCTGCGGGGGCTCTGGTTCCTGAACGGGCTGGGGCGGCTGAGGTTCCTGGGGCTTGGTTCCGTGGATGAATTTGGTTTTGGCCGGGTTTTTGGCGTTGGTGGCGCCTATGCGGCATTTTTCGCAGCGGCGCAGGCAGTCTTCGTAAGTGTTGGCGGGCGGGATCTCTTTGGCTTTGGCGGGGCCTATATATTTGCCGCAACCGGGGCAGCGCAGGCGGGGTAATTCGGGCATAGGATAAAAATAGCATTTGGCTCCGGGGTAGAACAAGGATAAGCGCGGGGTATTATGAGAAAGACTATCGGCGTATTGATCTTGCTGGGCCTGGCCCTGCCTGCCCTGGCGGCGGACAAACCTGTCTATAAATGGAACGCGGCCAATGAACTGTATGTCCTGCTGCCTACGCCGCAGAACCTGTACCTGAAGAGCAGCCGGGCCACCGAGATAGTGCATCCGCTGGGCCTGGGGCTGCGGGCGGTGGGCAACGGGGAGCTGTTTGGCCGCACGGGCGGGCTGCAGGTGCAGCTGGTAAAGACGGCGCATAACGGTTCTTTCTGGCTGCTGGATTTCCTGGCCGGCGTGGAGTATGTAACGCCCAAGACGGAAGGCCGCCCGCTGCGGTTCACGGTGGCCGCCCTGGGTGACCTGGGCCTGGCCGATACCAATTTTTACCTGGCGCCCATATTGAGCGCGGGGCTGATCTATACTACGGACCAGGCGGCGGATACGCCCGTGGGCCTTACGCTCAACCTGTTCTGGCGGCCTTCCGGCATAGACATCCCCGACGCCGGCGGCGGCCGCGACGCCACCCTTAAACCGGTGCTGGGCGTAAAACTGGGCTACATCTTCGAAGGCTTCTGGTCGGTAAAATAGAGGGTGGTAGAACCGGCGGCGCGGCACATTAACGCAACTATGGATAAAAAAGAAAAAGCCGATACCGATTTTAAGGCCAGGCTGCTGGCCGCGGCGGAATTGCTGGAGGCCGTTGCGGGCGACCGCGGGCTGCTGTCCGGCGTGCCGGAGGCGGAGAGCACGCGGCTCTTGAAGGCCGCGGGCGAGGTGGCGCGGCCGGACGCGCGCGCGCGGCGGCAGCTGGTGAAGGCGGCCAGCCGGCGGCGCAGGGCCGAGCGCGCCGAACAGGCAGAAAGCGCCCTCAACCAGACCGGCATACGCAAATTGCGGCGGCAGGCCGTGTTCACCACGCCCAATGTGTACCCGCCGGTGGGCTTTGAGGCGCACGCCGCCGACGCGCCGCCCCCCACGGCCGCGCACGAAGAGCAGAACTGCTATATCTGCAAGAAGAATTACACGCAGCTGCATCATTTTTACGACCAGCTCTGCCCGGACTGCGCCGTGGTGAATTACCGCAAGCGCACCGAAACGGCCGACCTGAGCGGCCGCGTGGCCCTGCTTACCGGCGGCCGCGTGAAGATAGGCTACCAGGCGGGCATAAAGCTGCTGCGCGCTGGCGCCCAGCTGATAGTCAGCACGCGTTTCCCGCGCGATTCGGCCATGCGCTACGCGGCCGAGCCTGATTATAAAGACTGGGGCCACCGGCTGGAGATCTTCGGCCTGGACCTGCGCCATACGCCCAGCGTAGAGGCTTTTTGCGCCCACCTGCTTGCCACGCGCACGCGGCTGGATTTCATTATCAACAATGCCTGCCAGACGGTGCGCCGCCCGCCGGACTTTTACAAGCACATGATGGAGCGCGAACAGGGCCCCCTGCGGGATATGCCTGAAAACGCGCGGCGGCTGCTGGGCGCCTATGAAGGTTTGCGCGGTTACCATTTATTGCCCGAAGGCCCCGCCGCGACGGAACGCGGCGTTGCGGCCGCGGAGGCGCAGGGGCTTTCCAAAACCGCCGGGCTTACGCACGCGGCGGCGCTGTCGCAGGTGGCCCTGCTGCCGGAAGAACTGGCCGCGCAGGCGGCCCTGTTCCCGCAGGGCCGGCTGGACCAGGACCTGCAGCAGGTGGACCTGCGCCATAAAAATTCCTGGCGCATGCTCATGGCGGAAGTGCCCGCCGTGGAATTGCTGGAAGTGCAGCTGGTGAACGCCGTGGCGCCTTTCATCCTGAACGCGCGCTTAAAGCCGCTTATGCTGCGTACGCCCGAACGCGACAAGCACATAGTAAACGTGTCGGCGGTGGAAGGGCAGTTCTACCGCAAGTTCAAGACCACGCGCCACCCGCATACCAATATGGCCAAGGCCGCGCTCAATATGATGACGCGCACCGCGGCGGCGGATTATTATACCGACGGCATCCACATGAACGCCGTGGACACCGGCTGGGTGACCGACGAGGACCCCGCCCATATAGCGGCGCGCAAAACGGTAGAACAGCGCTTTCACCCGCCGCTGGATATAGTGGACGGCGCCGCGCGCATAGTGGACCCTATCATAGACGGGTTCAATACCGGCCAGCACATCTGGGGCAAGTTCCTTAAAGACTACCGCCCCACGGACTGGTAGCGCCTGCGCCGCCGGGGGCATTTGTTATAATTTCCAACATGAAAACCGCCAGGAGAATAAAGTGAGCGTGGCCGGGGTGTGCCGGGACGTAAAGGATTTTTTGCGGGCGCTGGCGGGGGACCTGCCGGAGGTGTTCCCGCGGCCGGCGGTTTACAGGCCGCGCCGGGGGTACGCGCGGCGGCGGGCCGGGGCGCCGGGGCCCACGGCGGCGCAGCGGCGGGCCGCGCGCGAAATAATAAGCGCGCGGGTGGCCCACTGGGCGGCGGCGCTGGGCGTGGAGTATAAGCGGGTCTTTATAAAGAACCAGCGCTCCATGTGGGGCAGCTGCTCTATGCGGCGCAACCTGAATTTTAACTGGCGGCTGGCCGCGGCGGCGCCCGAGGTGCTGGACTACGTGGTGATACACGAACTCTGCCACCTGCGCGAGATGAACCATTCCAAAAAGTTCTGGGCGCATGTGGGCGCGGCCTGCCCGGAGTACAAGGCGCGGCGCCGCTGGCTGCGCGACAATACCGCCCTGCTGCGCCGTACGGATATCCTTAATTGACCCGCCGCCTAATTTTGTAGACTTTTCACCATGCCAATGACGGACACCAACGCCGCGGCCGCCGACAATAAGCCTTCCTGGGCCGACGCCGGCGGCGCCCTGGCGGCCATGCTGGTGGCGGTGCCGTCCTCCATAGCTTTTGGCGTGGCCATGTACGCGCCGCTGGGGCCGGGCTTTGCCGGCGCTGGCGCCCTGGCCGGCGTGGTGGGCGCCGTGGCCCTGGGCCTGGTGGCTCCGGCGCTGGGCGGCGCGCCGCGCATAATTTCCGCGCCTTGCGCGCCCGCCGCGGCCGTAATGGCGGCGCTGTGCGCGGGGCTGGTAACGGCCGGCGGCACGCCGGCGCAGGTGCTGGCGTCCCTGGCGCTGGTGGGGCTGTTCTCCGGGGCGCTGCAGCTGCTTTACGGCGCGCTGGGCGGCGGCCGCCTCATAAAATATATTCCTTACCCCGTGGTCACCGGCTACATGAGCGGCGTGGGCCTGCTGATAATCCTGAAACAGATAGTGCCTTTCCTGGGGCTGGAAAAGAACACGGACGCGCTGGCGGGTTTGTTCCTGCCCGGCGCGTGGCAGTGGCCGGCCATGACCGTGGCGGTGGTTACGGCCGCGGCCGCGGTGCTGGCGCCGCGCGTCACCAAAAAAGTGCCGGCCGCCATCATTGGCCTGGGCGCCGGCATACTGGCGCATTTCGCGGCGGGGTTCTTTCAGCCGCAGCTGCTGGCCATGGACAACAATCCTTTTATAATCGGCCACATCTCCACCAGCCCGGCGGCCATGTGGCAGGGCCTGGCGGCTAATTTCGCCGGCCTGAGCCACCTGGCCCTGCCCGAACTGCGCGCTCTTATAGGCCCCGCGCTTACGCTGTCGGTGCTGCTTTCCATAGATACGCTAAAGACCTGCGTGGTGACGGACACCGTGGTGCGCTCGCGGCACAATTCCAACCGCGAACTGCGCGGGCAGGGCGCGGCCAACCTGGCCAGCGCCTTGCTGGGCGGCATGCCCGGCGCCGGCACCATGGGCGCCACCATGGTAAGCCTGGCCAGCGGCGGGCGCACGCGCTGGGCGGGCGTGCTTACGGGCGCTTTCGCGCTGGCGGCGGCGCTGATCCTGGGCGGCGCCATAGGGCGCATACCGCTGGCGGCCTTGGCCGGCATCCTGGTGGTGGTGGGCGCGCGCATGATAGACCGCGCCAGCGTGCGCCTGGCCTTGAAGCGCAGCACCATGCTGGACTTCGCCGTGGTGCTGTCCGTGGCGGGCACGGCCCTGGCGGCGGACCTGATAGCGGCCGCCGGCGTGGGCATAGGTTTTTCCATGCTGCTGTTCATCCGCGAACAGATGAACAGCAACGTGATCCGGCGCAAGGCCACCGGGCTGGAGATCTCCTCCAAGCAGCAGCGCCTGCCGCGCGAAAGGGCCGTGCTGGCCGAACGCGGCGCCGAAACCCTGGTGGTGGAACTGCAGGGCAGTCTGTTCTTCGGCACCACGGACCAATTGTTCTCCGAAATAGAGCAGGAGATGAAGACCTGCCGGCGGCTTATCATAGACATGCGGCGCGTGACCAGCGTGGACTTTACCGCCGTGCACATGCTGCAGCAGGTGGACGAAATGATGCGCGAGCGCGGCGGCGCGCTGGTGTTCTCGCACCTGCCGCCCAGCCTGCCCACCGGGCAGGACCTGGGGGATTATTTCAAACAGCTGGGCCTGGCCGGCGGCGGCGGCGCGGGGCGCATCTTCGAAACGCTGCACGACGCGCTGGAATGGGCCGAAGACCGCATCCTGGAGGAAGCCGGAGTGAAGCGCCTGTACTACGGCGAGCTGCTGGACCTGGCCGAAATAGATTTTTTGCGGGAGATGGACGAACTGTCCCTGGCGGACCTGCGCGTGGTGTTCAAAGAACTGCACGTGCCGGCCGGCAAGCCTATCTTCGTGCGCAAGGGCCACGGCGAGGAACTGTTCCTGATACGCCGCGGCGAAGTGCGCATTGTGCTGCCGCTCAAGAGCACGCACCGCCAGCATCACCTGGCCGTGTTCGGCCCGGGGGATTTCTTCGGCGAGGTGGCCTTTCTTAACCGCACGCCGCGCACCGCCGACGCCATCGCCCTCAGGGACACGGACCTGTACGTTATAGGCCGCCCCGCTTTCGACCAGATCGCCTCGCGCAACCCGGTGGTGGGCTCCGCCTTCTACCAGCGCCTGGCCACGGTGGTGGCGCTGCGCCTGCGCGACGCCGACCGCGAACTGCGCCGCCTGCAGGACAGCTAGGGAAAACAGCGGTAATTAGCGGGAGGAAAAATGAAAATAAAAATGCTTATGGTGCTGGTGCTGGCGGCGGCCGCCGCCTGTTCGAAACAGCCGCAGCAGGTTTCCGAGGACAAGGATTTTAACGCGGCGGTTGCCGAGCTGGAGAAGGCCGTTACGCCCGCGGACCGCTTCTACGCGCTGAACGCCGCCGAGGTTACGGCCATGGACGCCGGCAATATAGACGCGGCCCGGGCCTACGCGGCCGAACACGCCGCGCTGCTGCCCAAGTTCGCGAAGAACTGGAATTACGGCAACGCCGTGCAGGACATCAACCAGACGCTGGGCCGCATAGCGCTGCGGGAAAAGAACTTCGCGGCGGCAGGCGACTACCTTATCAAGTCTGCCCAGGGCGGCGGTTCGCCGCAGCTGAACTCCTTCGGCCCTAATTTCCAGCTGGCCAAAGAACTGCTGGAGGCGGGTCAGCGGGAGCCGGTGCGGCAGTATTTGGAGCTCTGCGGCAAATTCTGGAAAATGGACCGCGGCAGCCTGGCGCATTGGCTGGAAGTGATGAAAGCCGGCGGCACGCCGGACTTCCACGACCACTATACCCGCGGTTACGAAAAAAAGTAGGCCTGGCACAAAGGGCCTAGTTAAAACGGGGGCAAATGCCCCCGTTTTTTTGGGCCTTTAGCCTCTATTGGGTTTGCCGGGTATAAAGAGATAATAAGAGAATGCTGAATCCCGCTATTCTTCTTTTTATCCCTTTGTTCGCGCCGGCCGCCGCCGCGCAGGAAGTTTTTGAAACTTTAGCCGCGCAGGCTCCCGCCGCCGCCGCGGCCGCCCCGGAGCCGGGCGCGCCGGTAAAACAGCCGCCGCCCGTTGTGGACCTTGCCTCCCCCGGCGCCATAGCCGCGCTTACCCCGGCCGAAATGGCCGCCGCCACGCCCGAACAGCGCCTGGCCATGCTCAGGACTTTAATGAAGCATTCCTCCCCGGCCATGAATAACGGGGAGGCCGACTGGCGCCAGCAGCAGACCGAAGCCGCCATCTACCGCCTGTTCGAAAGCGCCCCCGACGCGGCCGCTTTCGACGCGCTGTATTACCACGTGCGGCGCCTGAAGCTGCACGGCGCGGTAACCTATCCCGCCGCCATAGAAAAACTGGCCGACCGCCACCTGGCCGCCACCGTGCCCGGCGACTGGGCCGGCCTGGCCGCCTATATAGACGCGGTTACCGGGTCGCGCAGTTCGGGCCTGAACAAAATTGATTTCCTGATAGACGGCGCGGTTCTGCCCGCGGCCGAAGCCGCCATAGACGCGGCCCGGGAGTCTATCCACATAGAAGTGTACCAGCTGCAGGCCGACGACATAGGCTGGGCGCTGGCGCGTAAGCTGGCGGCCAAGGCCAAAGAGGGCGTGCAGGTGCGCCTGCTGGTGGACTATTACGGCTCCGGCGTTAAGAAGGGGCTGGAGATACAGAAGCTGCTGGCTTTCCTGCGGGAGAACGGCGCCGAGGCCCGCACCAACGATTCCGCCCGCTGGACTGGCAGCCGCGACCACCGCAAGGTGATGGTGGTGGACGGCCGCGTGGGCTTTACCGGCGGCATGAACATAGGCGGCCATTACCAGGTGGACTGGCACGACCAGCAGAGCCGCCTGGACGGCCCCGCCGTGGCCCGCCTGCAGGACTCTTTCCTGGAGCAGTGGGAGGAATCCGGCGGCACCGTGCGCGAGCGGGCGGCTTTTTACCCGGAGCTGCGCAATTTCCCCGGCGGCGTAGAGGCGCGGGTGGTGTACCACACCGGCAATACGGACCGCAATATAAAGGCCATGTACCTGCGCGCCTTCCACACGGCGCAAAAGAGCATAAGCGCGGCGGCGCCCTATTTTGCCGACCCCGACGTGGTGGACGCGCTGGCGGCGGCGGCCCTGCGCGGCGTAAAAGTGCAATTGGTTTTCCCGGCGCTCAACAACAAGGCCATAGCTATGAAGAGCTCCCGCTCTTTTTACCCGCAGCTGCTGGCGGCCGGCGTGGAGATCTACGAATACCAGGGCCGCATGGCCCACCAGAAAGTGGTCACCATAGACGGCGTGTGGAGCAGCTTCGGCTCTTCCAACCTCGACAGCCGCAGCCTTAAGAACAACCACGAACTCAACGTGGTTGTGCAGGACGCGGGGCTGGCGGACTATATAGGCGCGGAGATGTTCGCCAAGGACATACCGCAGAGCAGCCGCATAACGCATTATAAACCCACCTTCATGGACAAAGTGGCCGGCCGGCTTTACCCCTGGCTGTAAGGCCCGGCGCTGGCGGCAAGGACCGGAGGAGATCCCTCCGGTCCTTTTTTTTACCCGACACTACGCTGTCGGGGCGGCCTGCTATGCTATTGGGAGTAAAAATTACCGCAAGGGGGCAGTATGGGGAACCTGAATAAAGTGATGCTGATAGGGCGGCTGACGCGCGACCCGGAGGTGACGGAGTTCAAGAACGGGGGCAAGGTGGCCAACCTGGGCTTTGCCGTGCACAACCGCCGCAAGAACGCGCAGACCGGCGAGTGGGAGGAAGTGCCGGTGTGGGTGAGCATGAAGGCCTACAATCACGAGCATGGCCGCAAGCTCGCGGACCTGGCCGCCAGGCTGCACAAGGGGCGGCAGGTGTACGTGGAGGGGCACCTGGTGCTGGAGCAATGGGACGGCAAAGAGGACGGCAAGCACCATTCCCGGATGCTGGTGTACGTGGACGGCATAGAGTTCCTGGGCGGGGGAAAGCCCGGCGAAGGCCCGGGCGGCGGGGAAGCCGGCGCCCAGGCGGCGCCCGCGGACCATCTGCCGGGCGAGCACGTGGCAGACGCGGGCTGGCCGGAAGAACTGCCGGAAGAGCCCGCGGAACCCGCGCCCAGGGCGGCCAGGGGCAAGGGCCGCAAATAGGCGGCCGCGGCGGCCGGCCGTCGGGGGGGGCGGCCGGGCGCCCGGCGTGTTGGAAAAGATAATTGGCGGTCTTGACAAGAGACTGCCAGTTATGCTACACTATATTTAGAACAGGCTACCTGCCTGGAAAACAAAAACCAAACCCAAAAGAGGTGACTCTACTATGAACGACAAGAACATAGTTCCCCTCGTCAAAAGGTCAGCGGCGGCGCTGAGCTCTTTCGAATCCCTTGGAAGGGTTTTTGAGGACCTCTTCGACCTGCCCGCTGTCAAAAGCGCCAACACGCCCCAGATGGACATCCGCGAGACGGATAAAGCCATAGAGGTGTCGGTGGCGCTGCCCGGGGTGGATAAAAAAGACATAAACCTGGACCTTACGGAGAACACGCTGGCCATCAGCTGCGAGCGCCGCGAGGAAAAGGAAGAGAAAGGCGACGGCGGCTACGTGCGCCGGGAGCAGAGCTACGGCCGCTTCTTCCGCTCTTTCACCCTTCCCGCGCCGGTGAAGACCGGCGAGGCGAAGGCCGAGTACAAGGACGGGGCTTTAAAGATAACCATGCCCAAGCAGAAGGTTTCCAAAGCCCGCCAGATAACCATAAGCTAAGGAGTGATAAGTATGAATACCGAAGTTGCCGCTATCGAAAAGGACCTGCAGAAAATGCGGGACAATATCTACAACACGTTCGACGCTTTCCTGGGCGCGCGCAAGCCCCAGGCGGATACCGATTATATGGCCGAGTGGGTGCCCCCGGCGGACGTGACCGAGGACAAGGACGGGTTCACGCTGTACGTGGCCCTGCCCGGCGTGAAGAAAGAGGAGGTGGAGACGGAGATAAAAGACAATGTGCTGGTGATCAGCGGTAAGCGGGTGTGGGGGCCCGGGGCGCAGCAGAGCCTGGTGCGCCAGGAGATCCCCGCCGGCCGCTTCTACCGGGCCTTCAAGATAGGCGTGCAGGTGAAAGCCTCCGCGGTAAAAGCCGCCTTCAAGGACGGCATACTGGAGGTGCGCCTGCCCAAGAGCGAGGAGGCGAAACCCAACAAGATAAAGATAGACTGAAAAAGACTTAAGGAAAGGGCCGGGGCCGCGGGGCCCCGGTCTTTTTTTTGCCGGGTTTGTTTTGTAGACTTTCAGAGGGTCGGGTGAAAGATACGGAGGGACAATATGGGAACACGCGGACGCGAAATTATAGGGATGGACGTGGACAAGCTGTTGGGCCTGCTCAACAAGGCTTTTGCCAGCGAATGGCTGGCTTATTACCAGTACTGGCTGGGCGCCAAAGTTATAAAGGGCCCCATGAAAGACGCCGTGGCGGCGGAGCTTAACCTGCACGCCACCGAGGAACTTACGCACGCCACGCTGCTGGCCGGGCGCATAATACAGTTGGGCGGCACCCCGGTGCTGAGCCCGCAGGGCTGGGTGCAGGAAACCCCCTGCAAGTACGACGCGCCGGCGGATCCGTACGTGGCCGTGCTGCTGGACCAGAACATAGCCGGCGAACAGTGCGCCATCAGCACCTACAAGGCCCTGATGGACGCCACCAAGGACAAGGACATGGTGACTTACAACATGGCCCTGACCATCCTGGAGCAGGAAGTGGAGCACGAAGAAGACCTGCAGAGCCTGCGCGAAGACCTGGACCTGATGGTGCAGCGCGGCAGCAAGTAGGCCGGTCCTTTTTTCCGCCCCTGTCTAATTTTGTAGACTTTTAGCAGGTTAGGGGGGACTTGTGAAAAAAGATAAAGATTACGATCAGGACGCGGAGCTGGCCAAAGGCGCGGACCTGACGGCCGAATCCTACGACAAGACGCAGGGTGTGGCCGTGGCCGCGGGCAAGGTTACCGTGGGCGGCAAGGCGGGCCTGGTGGAATTCACCGGGGACGCCACCGGCCGCGACGGCGCCGGCATAGACGGCACCATGAGCCTGTGGCTTTCCATCTTCCGCTACAAGCGGCCCGACGGCACCGTTAACCACGTGGCCGGCTGGAACATAATGCTGGCGCTGAAGGCCGGGCAGACCGCGCTGGATACCGCGCTGGCTTTCGAGACCTATATAAACGCGGGCAAGCGCCCGTACCGGGCCAAGGCCTCCGGGGACAGCGACAAGGCCGCGGTCTCCATTACTTACAAGGGATGACACCATGAAAAATTACCTGACCGCGTTCTTTGCCTGCCTGCTGGCGGGCTGCGCCACCGCGCCGCCCAAGGGGGTGGAGGTGGTGGAGAACTTCGACCTGACGCGCTACCTGGGCACCTGGCACGAAATAGCCCGCCTGGACCACTCCTTCGAGCGGGGGCTTACCAGCGTTACGGCGGAATACTCCATGCGCGAGGACGGCGGCGTGCGCGTGCTCAATCGCGGCTACAGCCTGCCCAAGAAAAAGTGGAAGCAGGCGGAAGGCCGCGCCTACTTTACCGGCGACCCCAAGACCGGCGCCCTGAAGGTGAGCTTTTTCCGGCCTTTCTACGGCGGCTACAACATAATAGAACTGGCCGGGGACTACAGCTACGCGCTGGTGGCCGGCCCCACCCGGGAATACCTGTGGATCCTGGCCCGCACCCCGGAACTGCCCAATATCACGCTGGAGATGCTGGTGACCAAGGCCCGGGTGCTGGGCTTTCCCGCGGAAGAGCTGATCTTTCCCGGCAACCGCGCGCCCGCCGCGCCTTGACAGAAAACTCCTTCAATTTTAAAATAATTCCCGTAGTACGATAAGGAGGGCTAATGAAAAAACTTCTTATTACGGCCGGCCTGGCCGCGCTTTGCGCGGGGCCGGCTTTTTCACAGGAAGACGCGTTGAAGGTGCAGCAGGCCTTTAACGCCGTGGCCGCCGCCGCCCGGCCGGCCGTGGTGAGCATAAAGGTGCTGCGCGAGGAAGTGGAGCGCGTGGTGGCGCCGGAATTCTACTTTGGCCACCTGGTGCCGGTGGAGCGCTACTACAAGTACGACTCCGGCGGCCTAGGTTCGGGCGTGCTGGTGGACCCGGCGGGCTATGTGCTCACCAACGAGCACGTGGTGGGCGGCGCGGACCGTATCCAGGTCATCATGAAGGGGGCCGACGGCCGCGAGAAGAAGTACGTGGCCGAGGTGGCCGCCAGCGACCAGCGCCTGGACCTGGCCGTGCTGCGCATCAGGTCCAAGGACAAATTCCCGGCGCTGAAATTCGCGGAAGGGCCGGCCAAGGTGGGCGACTGGGCCCTGGCGGTGGGGTACCCTTTCGGCTTCAGGCAGACCATGACGTCGGGCATAGTGTCGGCTACGGACCTGAGCATGCGCATACAGGGCCGGCGCTACGCGCGGCTGCTGCAGACCGACGCCGCCATAAACCAGGGCAATTCCGGCGGGCCGCTGCTGAACCTTAAAGGGGAGATCATCGGCATAAATTCCGCCATCTTTTCCCCGTCGGGGGCTTTCGCGGGGATGGGGTTCGCCATACCGGCGCAGGAGGCGCGGCGCGCCTACGAGGAATTCCTGGGGCTGAAGCCCGCCCGGCGCGGCTGGCTGGGCGTGGCCCTGGCCGAGATGGACCCCGCGGCCGCGGCGCGGCTGGGGGTGCCCGCCGGCGCCATGGTGGCCCGCGTAATGCCCGGGTCCCCGGCGCAGGCGGCCAGGCTGCGGCGCGGCGACATCGTGGTGACTTTCGACGGGGAAGAAGTGCAGGACGAGGCCGACCTGCTGAGCTTCATCTATTCCCGCAAGCCGGGCGACAAGGTGGAGCTGGGGTATTACCGCGGCGGCGCGGTGAACCGGGCGCAGGCGGTGCTGGGAGAGCAGCAGGCGGCCCCGGCCGCAAAGGAGGACTTCGACTATTAGGCCCGGCGGCAAGTTTGGTATAGTCAGGGTAGAAGCCAATTTACCAAGGAGTATTACCATGAAAAAAGAAAAAGTAATAGGTGCGGGCATAGGGCTGGCCGCGTTGGCCGCTATCGGCGCGTACTTCCTTACCGGCAAGCGCGGCGCCAAGAACCGGGAGATCATCGCCGGCTGGACGCTCAAGATGAAAGGCGAGATCCTGGAGAAAGTGGAGAAAGTGAAATCCATGGACCGCGAAGACTACGAAAAGATCGTGGACGAAGTGGCCGCCAAGTACGCCAAGCTGGAGAAGGTGGGCGCGGCCGAGATCAAGAGCCTCACCGCCGAGCTCAAGCAGGGCTGGGCGCATCTCGCCAAGCAGATGAAGTAGACGGCTGCCTGCAAAGGCGCAAGGCCGCCCGGGACGTCCCGGGCGGCTTTTGTTTTGGAGGGCAGAGTTATATAATTAGGATATGGTAAAACTCACCGATGTTAACTCCAAACTTTTAAAAGCCCATTACGCCGTGCGCGGCAAGATAGTGAACCGCGCCCAGGAACTGGAAGGCAAGGGCCGCAAGATAATTTACTGCAACATAGGCAATCCCCAGGCGCTCAAGCAGAAGCCGCTGACCTTCGTGCGGCAGGTGCTGAGCCTGCTGGAATACCCGGCGCTCATGGACTCGCCCGAAGCCGCCCGGCTGTTCCCGGCGGACGCCGTAAAGCGCGCGCGGGCCATACTGGCGCATAACCCCAGCGGCACCGGGGCCTACACGCAGAGCGCGGGCATTCCCTTTATCCGCAAGGCCATAGCGGATTTCATCCACCACCGCGACGGCATCCCGGCCGACATGAACCGCGTGCTGCTTACCGACGGGGCCTCCAAGGGCGTGCAGGCGGCCTTTACCCTGCTCACCAACAAGCCCAACGACGGCTACATGATCCCCATCCCGCAGTACCCGCTCTACAGCGCCACCATAGAGCTTTACGGCGCGCGGCAGATAAATTATTTCCTGGACGAGAACGCCGGCTGGCAGCTTAACGAGAAAGAGCTGAACGCCAGCCACGAAGCCGCCAAAAAGAACGGCATAAACCCCGTGGCCATAGCCGTCATCAACCCTGGCAACCCCACGGGCGCGCTGCTGTCGCACGAGAACATAGAGATGGTGGTGCGCTTCGCGCGCAAGCACGGCCTGGCCATACTGGCCGACGAGGTGTACCAGGAGAACGTCTACGCGGCGGGCAAAAAGTTCGTCTCTTTCGCCAAGGTCATGCACGACATGGGCGAGACCGAGACCACCCTGTTCAGTTTCCACTCCGTGTCCAAGGGCTTCCTGGGCGAATGCGGCCACCGCGGCGGCTACATGGAAGTGCGCAACATGTCCGACGAGGTTTACGCGGAGCTGGTGAAGCTGCAGAGCATAGGCCTGTGCTCCAACGTGGACGGGCAGATAGTGACGTACCTGATGGTGGCGCCGCCGGTAAAAGGCGACGAGAGCTACGAGCTGTACGTGAAAGAGCGCGACGGCATCCTGGGCGACCTGAAGGAAAAGGCCGGCATCCTGGGCAAAGGGCTTTCCGCCATTCCCGGCATGCACATAGACATCCCCCAGGGCGCCATGTACGCTTTTGTGCGCTTCGACCTGCCGCACCAGGCCGGCGCCGACCCGGCCGCGCTGGACAACGATTACTGCATGAGCCTGCTGGAGGAGACCGGCATCTGCGTGGTGCCCGGGTCCGGCTTCGGCCAGGCGCCCGGCACGCTGCATTTCCGCACCACCTTCCTGCCGCCCAAGGACGACATAAAGGAACTGGTGGAGAAAATGCGCGTGTTCCACACGGCTTACGCCGCCGGCCTGGCGAAAAAATAGCCCGCCGCAGGGACGGGCCGCGACCGCCGGGGAGACCCGGCGGTTTTTTTACGCCTGGCGGGCGGGGGCGTCTTTCAATTTGTCGTAGAGGGTTTCGAACTGCGGGGCCACGCGCCGGAAGATCTCCAGGATCTTCGGCTCGAAATGCTCCGGCTTCAGGCGCTCGTCGCCCTGCGTGATGATGCGCACGGCGCCGGCGTGGTCGTAGCAGGGCTTGTACACGCGGGAGTTGCGCAGGGCGTCGTAGCAGTCCGCGATGGCCACTATGCGGGCCTCCAGCGGTATGGCCTCGCCTTTAAGGCCGGCGGGGTAGCCGGTGCCGTCCCACTTTTCGTGGTGGCAGAGGGCTATGCGCTTGCCGAACTCCAGGTGCGGGTGGTCGCCTATGATGACGGCGCCCCAGGCCGAATGCTTCTTCATCTCGTCCATCTCGGCGCCTTCCAGGGGGCCGGCTTTCTGCAGGATGTGGCTGGGCACGTGCACCTTGCCCACGTCGTGCAGGGTGGCCTGCAGGCGGATGTTCTCTATGAATTTTTCCGGCAGGCCCAGTTCGCGCGCTATCAGGGCGGAATATTCGCCCACGCGCAGGATGTGGTTGCCGGTATCTATGTCGTTGGCCTCGGCGGCGCGGGCCAGGGCGTGGATAAGGTAGGTGAACGCGTCCTCGTATTCGCGCGAAGTCAGGATGTTCCTGACGCGCAGCTGCAGTTCCGCCGGGTCCACGGGCTTGGAGAGGAATTCGTCGGCGCCGGCTTCCATGCTTTTGAGCTTGCTGTCGCGGGAGTCCAGGGAGGTGATCATCACCACGGGGATGTGCTTGAGGTCGGCCTCGGCGCGGATGGCGCGGCACAGCTCGTAGCCGTTCATGACGGGCATGTTGATGTCGGCCAGCACCAGGTCTATGTTCTTGCGGGAGAGGATCTCCAGGGCCGCTTTGCCGTCCAGCGCGGTGACCACCTCGTAGCCGCCGGGGGCCAGGAGGGTCTCGAGGAGCTCCAGGTTGAAGTCCTCGTCGTCCACGCAGAGGATGCGGTACGCGCGCTGCATTCTTTGATTCTACCTAATTTTTTATATCATTGAGTTATGAACCGCGCAGGAGTGCTTGCCGCCATAGCCGCCGCCGGGCTGCCGCCGGCCGTGGCCGCTTATCTGGCCGCGTTCGCCGCGGGGCGGGCGCCGTCGCAGCTGCGGCGGGACCTCAAGCGCGCCCCGGCCGAGGTGGCCGGCGGCTTGGCCGCCCTCCTGCGCCAGGCCGCGGCCGTGCTGGCCCGCCCGCCGGAGAGCGTGCTGTTCGAGACCGGTTTCTGTCCCAACAACCTGGCGCCGGAGCGGCTGGAAGCGGCCATGGCGGAGCTGCGCGCCGCCGTCTTCCTGGCCGCCGAAGGCTTCCAGGAGATCCGCCTGCTGCCGCCCTGCAAAAGCCGCAGCGCGGACCTGGCGGCCCGGCGCGGCGCCGCCGCCTACGCTTTCGAAGTGCGCCGCGTGGGCGAGGGCGCCGCGCTGCCGGCCCTGGCGGGCAAATGCCGGGACAAGCTGCGGCAGGCGGCCGTGTCGCGCAAGCGCGGCGGGCTCACCCATTGCGGCGTCATCCTTGTGACGGGGGCGGGCGGCTTCGGCCCGCTGGCCCGCGCGCCGCGCCAGGAGGCCGCCGCGGCCGGGGTGTACGCCGCCGCCGGCAGCCCGGCCCGCGCGCATGTCTGCCTGCTGGCCGGCGGCCTTTGCGGCGTCTGGCCCGCCTGGTAGTTGACGGTTGACGTGGGCTTTACGGCCCAGTTGCGGCTGGGTCCAAAAAATGCGCCGCCGGGGCCGGAAGGCACTTTCAATTCATCGTTCAATGTGTAACAATAGTTACATAGCCGGGGGGCTAATAAGGGTGGGGGCATGTTGGTGAAGGGGAAACATGCCTGCAAAGATACTGGTAACCGACGACGACGCGGCGATGCTGAAGCTGTACAAGAGGCTTTTCGCCGAAGCCGACTATTCCGTGACCCTCGCCGCCAGCGTGGCGGAGGCTTCCACGCTTATCACTACCAACACCTACGACCTGCTGATAACGGATTATGAACTGCAGGACGGCAAGGGCACCGACCTGATAGCCCTCTTCAAGGAAAAACGGGCCAAGGCCAAGACTTTCCTGGTTACGGGGTCCGCTACCGTGGACAACCGCCCGCCGCATGCCGGGCTGGACGGCTACTTCGAAAAACCTTTCAACGTGCAGGCCTTTATGGCCGCCGTGCAGCAGGCGCTGTCCTGAAACGGCGGGGCGTGAAAAAGCCGGTCCCGGGGGACCGGCTTTTTTATTTGCCGCGGGCCAGCGTCAGCCGCAGGGTCTCTTTTTCCAGGTCGGCCAGGGAGTCGTAGGGCAGCAAGGTAAGAGGGGTGCCCGCCAGGATGGCCAGCAGGCCGGCGTTCTTCCAGGCGGTTGGGGCGAAGGCCGCCAGCTCCGCGCAGAGCAGCCTGAAGTTCACCTGGCTGGAGTAGGTCTTCTTCTCTTTCAGGCCTGAAAAATCCAGGTCCCCGGAAACCAGGCGCAGGCGCGTCGCGCCGCCGTCCAGGACCAGGTCCAGGTAGAATTCCATCTCCGAGCTTTTCACTTCTTTCTTGATCTCCCTGGTCTTGCCCATGCCTATGGGCAGGCCCGTTACCGCCATGATGCCCAGCCGCACGGCCTTTTCCTTGGACGACGGGCCCTCGGTGGTCTGCACCAGGCGGGAGGACTCGGTCTTTATGGGGGCGGCGGCCAGCACGGCCAGGGCCTGCGGGGCGCAGGAGAGCGCGGCGGCCTCGCCGGTGAACACCGCGGCGCCGTCTTCGAAAACGACTTTTTTCACGCGCAGCGGCGCGGGCAGGGGAGTGGCGTTCTCCGCCGGCACCTCCAGCACGCGTACCCCGAAGGCGGCGCAGTCCGCCGCCAGCGCGGCGGCGGCCGCGGCGTCCAGGTTCTCGCCCAGTATGCCCCAGCAGTGGCGCGCCTCTTTGGCGGCGGTGTCCGCGTCCAGTTTGCGCCCCGCGGACATGGCCCTGACCAGCAGGGGGAAAGCGGGCAGGCGTTCTTCGGCGGTTATGACCAGGCGGCTCATTGCCTTATTCTAACAAATGGGGCTATAATTAAGGTGACAGTACACGGGAGACCCTAAATGACCATTAAGACCATTTTCCTGACCGCGCTGGCCCTGGCTTTCGCGCAGCCCGCGGCGGCCGCCAAGACCGACCGGCCCGCGGCCCCGGTTAAAACCTGCGAAGTGCGCAAGGTGGTGGTGGCGCCTTATTCGGGCGTGATCACGCCGGCCGCGGCGGAATTCATTTCCGGCGCGGTGGAAAAGGTCAACGCCCCGGGAGGCGCGGACCTGCTGGTGGTGGCGCTGGATACGCCCGGCGGGCTGGACTCGTCCATGCGGACGATAATAAAGGCCATGCTGGCTTCCAAAAAGCCGGTGGCGGTGTACGTGAGCCCGCAGGGCGCGCGCGCGGCTTCCGCCGGCGTGTTCATCTCCATGGCGTCGCCGCTGGTGGCCATGGCGCCCGGCACCAACATAGGCGCCGCGCACCCGGTGATGATAGGCGGCGGCTCGCCCCTGGGCGGGCTGGGAGGCAAGGACGGGAAGAAGCCGGAGAAAGAACCCATGGAGGAGAAGGTCCTTAACGACGCTTCCGCCTACATGAAGTCCATAACCCAGAAGACGGGCCGCAACGTGGACTGGGCCATAAAATCCGTCACCAAGAGCGAATCCATTTCCGCCGAAGAGGCCGTGAAAGGCGGCGTAGCCGACTTCATAGCCGCGGACCTGACGGAGTTCCTGGCCAAGGCCGACGGCTTCAAGGCCGGCGACTTCGGCGTGCTGCGCACGGGGGGCGCGGAGGTGGAGTACTTCCGCCAGACCAGCCGCCAGAAATTCCTGGCCACCATTACGGACCCCAACATAGCCATGATCCTGATGAGCCTGGGCGCGGCGGGCATGTTCATAGAGCTTTACAATCCCGGCCTGATCCTGCCCGGCGTGGTGGGCGCGGTGTCGTTGGTGCTGGCGTTCTATTCCTTCCAGACGCTGTCGGCCAATTTCGCCGGCGTGGCGCTGATCCTGCTGGGCTTCGTGTTCTTTATCGCCGAGATAAAGGTGATAAGCTACGGCCTGCTGACGCTGGGCGGCGCGGTGGCCATCATGCTGGGCGCGCTCATGCTGTTCAATACCCCTTCCATAGGAGGACTTTCGGTGTCGATGCATATGATACTTACCACGATAATCGGTTTGGTGGCGGTGGTGGCGGGGCTGGCCTGGTTCGTGGCCCGCGCGCAGCTGCGCAAAGTGGTGACGGGCATAGAAAGCCTCAAGGACAAGCGCGGCCTGGCCAAGACGGCGCTGAGCCCCCGGGGCACGGTGCTGGTGGAGGGGGAACTCTGGGAGGCGGAAAGCGTCTCCGGCGACATCCCCGCCGGCGCCGAGGTGGACGTGACCGCGGTGGAAGGCTTCAGGGTGCGCGTGCGCCAGGCCAAATGACGGACCGGCTGGCTGCCAACTGGCAGGCCGAGATCATAGCCGACTGCGCCCACCGGCTTGGGCGCAAGCTGACGCCCAAAGAAGAGAATTTCATCCGTTCCTGCGGGGGCCTCCTGGCCCTGGAATCCGTGCACGACATGGTAAAAAGCCTCACCGGCCCCGCCCTGGAAAAATACCTCAATTCCCCGGTCTCTTCTGACTGAGATCGTCTTCGACTCGGAGTCTCCAGACAGGCGGAGTATGGGTTTGGCGGGCCCTCACGGACTGAAGCCGCTTGCGCAGCGCGGCGAGGGAGTGAGGAGGGGCGGCCACGGTGTGGCCGACCCCGTGCCCGACTAACCCATACTCCGCCTGTCTGGCAGTTGGGCTACCCAAACGTATCTTCTGTAGCAATTTAAATTATAATTTCATTCGTGGAAGTTGAAATACAACCCCCGCTATGTCATAATATATGTTCGGCGAGAAGCGCTTTCGCCGCCGTTTTTGTCTGTCTTTGAACGATTTGCGGCATACTACGGAGGAACTTACATGGGAACAAGATTTACCGACAGGGCGCAGCGGGTCATCCTCATAGCCCAGGAAGAAGCCAAACGCCTTAACCACGACTACGTAGGCACCGAGCATATCCTGCTCGGCCTCATCGCCCTCTCCGAGGGCGTAGCCAGCCAGGTGTTCCAGAACCTGGGCATAGACCTGCGCAAAGTCCGCGCCGAGATAGAAAAGATAGTGGGCACCGGCGACAACATGATGCTGCTGGGCGAGATCCCCTTCACCCCGCGCGCCAAGAAAGTGCTGGAATACGCCGTAGAAGAAGCCCAGCACATGAGCCACTCCTACATAGGCACCGAGCACATCCTGCTCGGCCTCATCCGCGAAGAAGAAGGCGTGGCCGCCCGCGTGCTGGAGAACCTGGGCCTCAAGCTCGAGACCGTCCGCGAGGAAGTGCTCAACATCCTCGGCGAGATGGAACAGAAAGACTCCCCCAAGGAATCCCAGACCCCGCCCTCCAAGGGCCATTCCCACGCCGCCAAAGGCAAGACCAAGACCCCCATCCTCGACGAATTCGCGCGCGACATGACCCAGATGGCCAAGGAAGGCAAACTGGACCCCGTCATAGGCCGCGCCAACGAGATAGACCGCCTCATCCAGGTGCTCGGCCGCCGCACCAAGAACAACCCGGTGCTGGTAGGCGAGCCCGGCGTGGGTAAAACGGCCATCGTAGAAGGCCTCGCCCAGAAAATAGCCGCCGGCGAGATCTCCGACACCCTCATAGGCAAGCGCCTGCTCTCCCTGGACCTCGCGTCCATCGTGGCCGGCACCAAGTACCGCGGCGAGTTCGAACAGCGCCTCAAGGGCATCATAGAGGAGATCCGCAAGGCCAAGAACTCCATCATCATGTTCATCGACGAGCTGCACACCGTCATAGGCGCCGGCGCCGCCGAGGGCGCCATAGACGCCTCCAACATGCTCAAGCCCGCGCTCGCGCGCGGCGAGCTGCAGTGCATAGGCGCCACCACCTTCGACGAGTACCGCAAGCACATAGAGCACGACCCCGCCCTGGAGCGCCGTTTCCAGCCGGTGGTGGTGGAGTCGCCCAGCGTGGAGGAGACCATAGAGATCCTCAAGGGCCTCCAGGACAAGTACGAGAGCCATCACAAGTGCAAATATTCCGACCCGGCCATTTTCGCCGCGGCGCAGCTGTCCGACAAGTACATCACCGACCGGGCGCTCCCCGACAAGGCCATAGACCTGCTGGACGAGGCCGGCTCCCGCGCCCGCCTGAAGCTCTCCGTGGCGCCGCCGGAGTTCAAGGAGAAGGAAGCCGAGATAGAAGAGGCCTCCAAGAACAAGAACGCCGCCATTTACGGCCAGGAGTACGAAAAGGCCGCCAAGCTGCGCGACCGCGAGAAGGAGCTGAAGAAGGCCCTGGAAGACGCCCGCAAGAAGTGGCGTGAAGGCCGCGACAAGGTTTTCCCGGAGGTCACCGAAGAGGACATAGCGCAGATAGCCTCCAAGTGGACCGGCATCCCGGTCACCCGCATGACCGAGACCGAGACGCAGAAGCTGCAGCACATGGAAGCCGAGATCCACAAGCGCCTGATAGGCCAGGACGAGGCCGTGACCATAGTGAGCCAGGCCATCAAGCGCAGCCGCACCGGCATGAAAGACCCCAAGCGGCCCATCGGTAATTTCATCTTCCTGGGCCCGACGGGCGTGGGTAAGACGGAGCTGGCGCGCGTGCTGGCGGACTTCCTGTTCGGCAACGAGGAAGCCATGGTGCGCATAGACATGAGCGAGTACATGGAGAAGTTCTCCGTGAGCCGCCTCATAGGCGCGCCTCCCGGCTACGTGGGCTACGAGGAAGGCGGCAAGCTTACCGAACTGGTGCGCCGCAAGCCCTACTCGGTGGTGGTGCTCGACGAGATAGAGAAGGCCCACCCCGACGTGTTCAATATCCTGCTGCAGATCATGGACGAGGGCGTGCTCTCCGACAGCCTGGGCCACAAGGTCTCTTTCAAGAACTCCATCCTGATCATGACCTCCAACGTGGGCGCCCGCCTGATCAGCAAGGGCAAGACCCTGGGCTTCATGCCCACCGAGGACAAGGAAAAGGATTACAAGGAAATGAAGGACACGGTGATGGACGAGGTGAAGCGCGTCTTCAACCCGGAGTTCATCAACCGCATAGACGAGGTCATAGTGTTCCGCCCGCTCACCGAAGCGGACACCGAGAAGATCCTGGAACTGAGCCTCAAGAAGGTCACCAAGAAGCTCGACGACAAGGGCGTGAAGTTCGACATCACGCAGGCCGCCAAGACTTTCCTCGTCAAGAAAGGCTTCGACCCGAACTACGGCGCCCGCCCGCTTATCCGCACCGTGCAGAAGTACCTGGAAGACCCGATGGCGGAGTTCCTGCTCAACAGCACGATGAAGAAGGGCGACGTGCTGAAGGTGGACTACAAGGGCGAAGGCGACGCGCTGGACCTGAAAGTAAAAGCGTAAGCCGCCCGGGCCCCGCGGCCCTTACCCACGGAGTCACAGCTTGTATCAGCATCACCGTCATTATAGCGTCCCCGCGTCGCCGGCTAAAAAGCCGGCGGGCGGCGGCGCGTCCGGGCTGTTCTGGAAATTCTTCATGGCCCTGCTGCTGGTGGGCGGCGGTTTCTGGCTCTACTACGAGGGCGCCAGGCTGAAGTTCCTGTTCGCGCCCACCATAGAGGACGTGAAGACGGTGGAGTCGCCCATCCGGGAAGAGGAATGGAACGTGATGGTGCAGGAGCTCGGCGAGGTGTCCGCGTCCTACCGCGGCCGCGTGGGCATCTACCTCAAGGACCTCCACACCGGCAAGACCTGGGAGTACAACGCGGACAAGCCTTTCCCGTCGGCCAGCCTGATCAAGGTGCCCATCATGGCCGCGGTGTTCGAGAAGATCCGGCTGGGCGCCATAACGCTGGACACGCAGATAACCCTTACCCGGCGCGGCCGGGTGGGCGGTTCCGGTTCTTTGAAATGGGTGCGCGAAGGCACGTCGCTGTCGGTCATGGAGATCATCTACAAGATGATCACGGAGAGCGACAATACCGCCACCAAGATGCTCATAGACCACTTCGGGATGGACTACCTGGCGGCCGCCTTCGAGCGGCTGGGGCTGGAACAGACCAATATCACCCCGGAGGGCATGAGCCTGACCTCCAACCGCGTGGCGCGCGAGAACCTTACCACCGCCCGCGAGATGGGCGGCCTGATGGAGCGCATTTACGAGGGCGACCTGGTGAACCGCGAGGCCAGCGAGTTCATGCTGGACGTGCTAAAGCACACCAAGAGCCGCAGCCGCCTGCGCAAAGGCCTGCCGCTGGGCTGGGAGATAGGCCACAAGACGGGCCTCCTGCGCAAGTCCTGCCACGACGTGGGCATAGTGTTCTCGCCGCGCGGGGACTTCGTGATAGCGGTGCTGACCTCCAACGTGCCGGACTACACCAGCGCCAAGAATTTCATAGCCAAGGTGGCCAGGCTGACGTATAAGTACTACAAGATAGACTCCGACTACGCCGGCGGCGCGGCGGCGGGCAGGGCCGGATGAAGCGCCCCGCCGGCCCGCAGCGGCCCTCGCGCAAGTTCACGCGCCTGGTGCTGCTGCTGCGGCTGGCCTGGCTGGTGCCGGTAACGCTGCTGGGGCTGCATTACTTCCTTACCAACCTGCACCTGCTGGCCCGCGAGATGTACCTGCATCATGACAGCTGGACGGCGCTGGCGGGGCCGTTGACCAGGGCGGGCGCGGGGGGCGCGCTGCTGTACTTCACCTGGAAGATCTGGCGCAAGACCTGGCTGATACTGACCGACAAACTGTACCCCGAAAAGTCCGCGCTGGCCTGGCAGGCGGTCTGGCTGGCGCTGCTAATCTTACTGCCGTACTGGATATACCGTGGATAATAAAAAACTCGAACTGCTGGCCCCGGCCAGGGACCTTCGCACCGGGATGGACGCCATAGACTGCGGCGCCGACGCCGTCTACATAGGCGCGGAGCGCTTCAGCGCGCGCGTGTCCGCCGGCAACACGCTGCAGGACATAGAGAAGCTGGCCAAGTACGCCCACCGCTACGGCGCCAAAGCCTACATCGCCGTCAACACCATCCTTTCCGACGAGGAGCTGACCTGGGCGCAGAAACTTATCCACCAGCTCTGGAACCTGGGGGCCGACGCGGCCATAGTGCAGGACATGGGCCTGCTGGAGACCGGCCTGCCGCCCATCCCGCTGATAGCCAGCACGCAGGCGCACAACACCACCCCGGAGAAAGTGCTGTTCCTGGAAAAAGCCGGGTTCAAACGGGTGATACTGGCCCGCGAGCTGACCCTGGAGGAGATCAAGGGCATCCGCGCCAAGACCTCCGTGGAACTGGAAGCTTTCGTGCACGGCGCGCTGTGCGTGTGCTACAGCGGCAACTGCTACCTGTCCTACGCGCTGGGCGGCCGCAGCGGCAACCGCGGCGAATGCGCCCAGCCCTGCCGCAAGCTCTACACGCTCAAGGACGCCGCCGGCGAGGTTATAGCCGCCAACAAGCACCTGCTTTCGCTCAAGGACCTCAACCTGTCGCGGCGGCTGGCGCACCTGGCCGCGGCCGGCGTCACCTCTTTCAAGATAGAAGGCCGGCTGAAGGACCGGGACTACGTGCGCAACGTGGTGGCCGCTTACCGCCGGGAGCTGGACAAGCTCATAGAGAAGCAGGGCCTGGCGCGCGCCTCTATCGGCAAAAGTTTCACGGGGTTCCAGCCGGACCTCAACAAGACCTTTAACCGCGGCTATACCGACTATTTCCTGGACGGCAACCCCGTGGCGGTGGCCTCGCCGGATACCCCCAAGTTCGTGGGCGAGGCCCTGGGGCCCGCCACCGAGGTGAAGAACGGCTCTTTCCGCCTGCGCGAGGCGGCCAAACTGCACCCCGGCGACGGCATTTCCTATTTCGACAGGACCGGCGTGCTGGCCGGGTCGCTGGTGAACGGGGTGACGGACGGCCGCGTGCGGGCCGATAACCTCAAAGGCATGGACAACGGCACGCAGATCTACCGCAACCTGGACCGCGAGTTCCTCAAAGCCATAGAGCGCGGCTCGGTCCCGCGCCGTTTCGCCCTGACCCTGGAATTCTCCGAATATTCCGGCGGCTTCCTGCTGAAAGCCTCCGACGAGCGGGGCGCGGCGGCCGAAGTGAAGCTGCGCGGCGTGAAGGCGGCGGCGCAGAAGCCCGAAGCCGCCATGGACACCATCCGCAAGCAGCTTTCCAAACTGGGTGAGACGGATTTTTACCTGGCCGGCCTGGAGCTGAAGCTGTCCAAGCCGTATTTCATCCCCGTGGGCGCCCTGAACGACCTGCGCCGCGACGTGCTGGCCGCCCTGGAGCACACCGTGCCCGCGCCGGCCCCGCGGCCGGAAGCGCCCCTGGTCCCCAACGACTACCCGTACCCGGAGACCAGCCTTGAATTCAGCGCCAACGTGCTTAACGCCAAGGCCGCGCGCTTTTACCGCCGCCACGGGGTGAAGGAAATAGCGATGGCCGCCGAAGGCGGGGCCGACCTGGGCGACAAGCCGCTGATGACCACCAAGTTCTGCCTGCGCCGCCAGCTGGGGCTCTGCAAGAAAGGCAAGAGCGTGGAACCGCTGTTCCTGGAAGACGGCGAAGGCCGCCGCTTCCGCCTGGAGTTCGACTGCGCGCGCTGCGTGATGAAACTCTACTTCGCGTCCAAGGCGGCCGAGTGAGGAAATTCCTGGCTTTGGCCCTGCTGGCCGGGGCCTGCGGCTGCGGTAAAACCCCGGACCTGCCGGCCATGGCCCGCCTGGAGACTTACGCTTTCTCGCCGGCTTCTTCGCTGGAGTCCAGGATGACGGCGGTCCCCGCCGAAGTGCTGGAGTACTTCAGCGCTGAGGACAAGCGGCCGGATTACGCCTCCTACCTGCCGACCCCGGAAGAGAAACAGCTGCTGCTGGATTACCTGCGCCTGCTGCCGCCCGTTTACGAAAAAGTTTTCAAGGCGCGCTGCGTGGGCATCTATTTTATTTCCGGTTTCACGGGCAACGGGGTTACCAACTGGGTGATAGGACCCGGGGATAAAGTTTACTTTTACCTGGCCCTGAACCCGGCCGCTTTCAAGCAGGACCTGTCGCAAACGCTGACGGAACGCGAACGCAGCTGCTTTAAGCCCAAGCCGGGGTGGGAGGTGGCGGTGGCCGCCGGCGGCAAGTACAAGGGCCTCCTTTACGCGCTGGCGCACGAGGCCGCCCACGGGCTGGATTACGCGGCGGGCGTGTCGCCTTACACCGACGACACCATGCCGGAACGCTACCGGCCCGCCAAATGCCTGACGGGCAATTTCTTCCCGGGGGTCTGGCAAGGCTACCGCCAGCCCCTGCCCGCGGCGGATTTTCCGCTGCGCGACCAAATAACTTTCTACGGCCTGGGCGGCGGGCCCCGGCTGGAGCTGTACCAGGCGCCGGGGCTTTACATGGCCCTTGCCAAGTCCCAGTTCGCCTCGCTTTACGGGGCGCGCAGCTGGGCCGAAGACCTGGCCGAACTGGAAACCTTCCACACCCTGACCGCCGTCCTGGGCCAGCAGCCCAGGATAACCCTTAAGGGGCCCGACGGCGTCCGGTATACCATCCGCCCCATGGACGGCCCTGCCGCCGCCCGCGCGGCGGTGCTGCGGCAGCTGCTGCAAAAAGTCCCTCTTTCCGCTTTCTAAATTGTAACTGCCTGCCCCTTGCGCGCGCCCCGTGCGCACACTATACTATTGGTACGGCTCCCGGGCCGCTGCTTATGAGGAACCTGTTATCTATATTTTTCGCGCTGAGCGTACTGGCCTCACCGGCCGCCGCGCAGGATAGGCGCGACGAGCTGGCTTCCGCCCTGGATTCCGGGCAGTTCCCCGGGCTGGTCCTGTTCCTGGATCTGGCCGGCGGGCGCCGCGGGGCCGCCGCGGCCGACTTCGCCCTTGCCTCTCCGGACAACAGCGAGGAACGGGCCGCCGAACTGCGGGACTTCGACAGGCTGCTGCGGGGCGGAAAGTACGATAAGACGGGGGAACATATACGCCGGGAACTGGCCAAGCTGCCGGGCGCGCAGTGGCGCTTCGTGATAAAACTGGAGCGCGAGCGCCGCGCACTTTACAAGCGGCTGGGCTGGGGCCCCGGGGGCAATATTTACCAGGGCGCCTGCGGCTGGGCGCTCAACATGGAGCCGCGGCGCTGCTACGAACGCCGCGAGAACCTTACCAAGACCATGGCGCCGCTGCAGGCGCAAAGCGCTTTCAGCGCCTGGCGGACCGAGGACCTGGTGGCCAACATGATCACGGTCAGCGACAGCCGCGGCCTGCGCGACGAACTTTACGGCGGGGTGCACGAGGCGCCCTGCTTTGTCTACACCGCGGGGGGGACGCGGGTGGAGCTGGTGGCCGACGCCTGGGCCAACTCCCTTACGCCGGCCTATACCTGGTGGTACCAGTTCGACAAGGCCACCCACGATTATATGTACAAGGCCGGCGGCTCCGACTGGTGCAGCCAGCAGAGCCAGAGGAACGCCGAACAGGCGCAGAAGCAGGCGCGCCACGCTCCGGCAGCGCCTCCCAAAAGTTCCACGCTGGAATCCGTGCTGGGGGCGTCCCCTTTCTGAACTTCTCCCGCGGCGGGGCGGTCATTTACGGCCGTCACGCTTAATTTATAACATTGAAGCATGACACTGCGCTGCGAACTGAACATCAACGGCGGGTGCCGGCGCGTGCTGATAATGGCCGGCGAAGAAGAGACGCTGGAGCACGTGGCCCTGCGCCTTACCGCCGCCATCCTGTTCTTCGACGGGGAACCCGTGGAGCCGGGCCCTTCTGACCCGGCCCTGGCCGACATAGGTTTTGTTCCGGACCTGATGGTGCCCGACGGCGCCGGCGGGGTGGGCGTGTGGGTGGAATGCGGCAACGTGGCCATGAACAAGCTCACCAAGGTGGCCAGGCGCATAAAAGAAGGCCGCCTGGTGATCCTCAAAGAGGACGAGCCGGCCGGCAGCCGCCTGCGCGAAGTGGTGAAGGCCGAGATCAACAAGAGCGAGCGCATAGAGATCCTGGCCTGGCCCCGGAAGGATTTCGCCGCCTGGAAGGCCGCGCTGAAAGAAAGCAATTATGTTTACGGGGAAGCTTCGGGCCACTCGCTCAACCTGGTGCTGAACGAAGCCGCCTTTTCCGTGCAGCTGACCGCCTGCTGATCATTCCTGCGCTTCAGGCAAAGCCGCCGGCCCGGCGGCTTTTTTATTTGTCCCCGGCGCGCGCAGGAACATGCGCGACAAGAGCAGCGTGGCGAAGGCGTAGCAGGTAATGGTGATGAGGAAGGGCAGGGTAAAGCCGAAATCCATCTGCAGGCGGCCGCTCAGGCGCGTGCTGGCGGAGAAGGACAGGTTCCAGGCGGCGGTGTAGATGGAACTGACCGCCTGGTGCTGCGCGGACGGGAAGTGGCCCAGCATGAAAACGCTGTAGACCGGCCAGCTGGCGTTCATGAGCAGGGTGCGGGCGAAAGCGGCCAGCACCGTGGGGATGAGGAAGTCCGAGAAACCCATGGTGGCCAGGAACGGGATGGACAGCCCCTGGAAAGCTATCATGGCGCGCACCTGCCCCACGCGGCGCACCAGCGCGGGGCCTATGAGCCCGCCAAAAGCCATGGCCAGCGGCATGAGCGACATGCAGAAGCCCAGGCTGGAGATCCCGAGCGTAAACCCCGTCTTGAAGAAAATATTGAGGTACGGCATGACCATGCCGGCCCCAAAACCTATGATAAGCTGCGGCAGCAGCACCTGGAAGGCCAGGCGCCGGTCCAGATTGGAAAAAGCGTTCTGCTCTTCCTTGCTCTCCGGGAGCACGGCCTCTTTTATGCCCGCGGCGGAGCGGGCCGCGGCCAGCATGAGCGCGCAGGCGAACAGCAGGGTGAAGCGGTAGGCCTGGGCGGTCTCCGCGCCGGAAAAGAACAGCGCGGCCCAGCCGCGGGTGAGCCAGCCGGAGGCCAGGCTGCCGGCGAAAGCGGCGGCGGTGGCCAGCGCGAACTGGAAACTGAAGAGGTGCTGGCGTTCCTCTTCGGTGGAGTTGCGGGCCATGAGCGGGAAAGAGGTTATGGCCATGGCGGCGGCCGCGGCGCCGTTGAGCACGCCCAGCAGCATCAGCGGGGCGCGGGCGGTAATGAGGGCCATGCCCAGCATGGCGGCGGTGGACAGGCCCACGGAGGCCAGCAGCAGTTTGCGCGCCGGGATGCCGGCGGTGAGCAGGGCCATGGGGATGGCGAGGGCGGCGATGGTGAGGCCGGGGATGGCGCTGAGCACGCCCACGAAGTCCATGGTGTAGCCGGTCTGGAGGATGTAGAGGTTAAACACCAGCCCGAAGACGCTCTGGGCCAGCGAGATGAGGAAGGTGAAAGCCAGGAACCGCTTGGCGTTGGGCCGCAGCGCCTTGTAGGCCTCGATGTAATTCTTCAGGATGTCGGTCATGGTTGCGATCTTGTCGTTGTCTGCCGAAGGACGGCGCGGGGTAAGGGTTCGGCGGGCCTTCGCGGAGACCTGAGCTTGCGTAAGCGCGAAGGTCGGGTGGAGCGAAGCGACACCGCAGTGTGAGGAGGGGCGGCCACGGTGTGGCCGACCCCGTGCCCGCCGGGCCCTTACCCCGTGACGTCCTTATTGGACCGGGGCCGCCGCGGGCGTGGTTACTGTCATGGTGCTGGCGGCGGGGGCCGCGGGCGGTTCTGGCTTGGGCGGATGGGCTATGTACCACACGTAGTTGGCCAGGTCCTTGTGGTCCTTGTTCATCTTTTCCGGGCAGGCGCCGTCTTCGGTATAGAAAGAGGCCTGGCGCACGCCCTTCACGCGCGCTTTCACCGACGCCGGGATAGCCGCGTTGTAGATCACGTGGCCGTTGCCCGCCACCACCAGCACGCTCCAGCCGGGGTTGGCGTTGAGGAACTCGGCCACCTTGTTGCCCATGCCCTCGTTCCAGGCCGCCATGGACGCCAGGTAATTCTCCAGCGTGAACATCTTGGCCATGGGGGAAGACCCGTGCCCGTCAAAAGTGGCCTTCAGATAGTCGTTGTACTTCTTATGCTGCGTTATCTCCACCTTCTCCGGCAGGAAAGCCTTTTCTTCCGGCGTGAGGCTGTCCAGGCCGGTGCGCGCTATCTTGCCCACCACCTTCTTGGGCACGTTCAGCGCCAGGCCCTTGAGCTTGTGCTCGGCGATAAAATCGAACAGCGGCTTGTACATGCCGAAATCGAAACCCCATTCCTTCTTCCAGTCTATCTTTTCCAGGAATTCTTCCTGGGTGATGGTCCCGGCGGCGTACGCGTCCAGCACGGGCTGCAGGGTCTGGTTGAGCATCTCGAACCCGACGGCTATTTTGGAGCCGCGCGCTATCTTCATGGCCTTGAGCGCCTCGAACTGGGCCTCGTGGTCCAGCGGCTGGTCGTGCGTTTCGCCCACGTACACCACGTCGCTCTTCCACACCACGGCCTTGAAGGCCGCCTCGGTGTTGAACGCTTTGCCGCTCTGCGCCCCGAAAATGCAGAAGCGCGGGTCCGGCTTGGCCGCGGCGGCGGCCGCTTCGGCCGAAACTTCGCGCTTGTCGGTGCTGGCATTGGGCTTCTTGACGTACTTGGCGTAGACCGCGAGCGGCAGGGCGAGGATAATAAGGAAGAAAAGGATGGTTCTCATAAATTAATTATAGCATAGGGCAAAGAAGAGCCCCCGGGCCTGGCCGGGGGTCTTTGCTGGCGCTTGATGACGGCCACGGCTTTGCCGTTTATGAGGAAGTCTCAGTCATCTCGATAATTTCAGGCTGAATACATGGGGGTATTTCCTAGCCGTCCATTAACGTCGATATCATGGAGCAGGGCGGTTTTAGTAATGGAAGCAATATTCTCCAGCCTGAACTGGAGTTCATTGTTCCAGATCCTGAGCCAAACGGTTTCTTTCCCGTCTTTGCTTTCCGGTTCAAGGATCCCGATCTCGTAACTTTTGGGGACAACGATGCTCTCGGCGCTCCCATCGCGCATTTTTATTTTAACGCAGTTGCCGCGAAAAGATCTGAGCTGGTTAAAGACGGTCTCTTTGTTCATGAATCCCTCCTTAATTTCAATGGCGCCTCGAAAGGAATAGAATTATTTCTTAATGACGGCGACGGCTTTGCCGTTTATGAGGAAGTCGTCGTCGGGGTGCAGGTAGATGGGCTCGTAGTCGTGGGAGGAGTCCGCCTTCAGGATCACCTGGCCGTTGGGGCGGTCGTCTATGAAGCGCTTGATGGTGGCCTTGTTGTCTATGATGGCCAGCACGATGTCGTTGTTGGCCGGCACGCGCTTGTTGCTGTCTATCACCACGTAGTCGCCGTCCTCTATCTTCTTGCCGGCTATTTCGGCGCGGTTCATGGACGAGCCGTTGGTCTTTATGGCGTAGAGGCCGGCCGGGGTGGCGCGGCCCACCAGGCGCCCGGAGACGCGCAGGAAGCCTTCGAAGTTCTGTTCGGCGTAGATGGTGGCGGCGCCGCAGTTGGCGGTGCCTACTATAGGAATAGAAAATAATGAGGAGGCTTCTTTCAGCAGGCCGTGCGCCAGGCCCGGCAGCAGCTTGGCTTTCTCCATCATGCCCTTGGCCTTGTCTATGGTGAAGAAGCCTTTCTTCTCCAGCTGCTGGAGATGATGCTTTATTTTCTGGGGGGATTCCTTCGGCAGGCCGATGGCCGCGGCCATCTCGCGCAGGCTGATCTGGGCCAGGTTGGTCTTCTTGGAAAGGGTTAAAAGTTTTTCCTGTATGGGGTGCATATATATAAGGATAGCACACTAAACCGGTAAAGTCAATATCTCCTTAATACTTGACAGATGGAGGAAAATCGTCTATACTCAAGGGAGTTGCGGTGAGGCTGTTTTTGGGCGCGGCGCAGAAATGTTAACATAATATATGCCCCGCAACCCGACACAACGGTGTCGGGATGAGTTGGTAGACTATTTGTGTAAGAAAATTTAACGGAGGTTACAAAACATGTCTAACGAAGAAAAAAACAGGGCGCTCGAGGCGGCCCTTTCACAGATAGAGAAGAGCTACGGCAAAGAGGCCATCATGAAACTGGGGGAACGCTCCGGCCGCATGAAGGTTGAGGTTATCCCCACGGGCGCGCTTTCCCTGGACCTGGCGCTGGGCGTGGGCGGACTGCCCCGCGGCCGCGTCATAGAGATCTACGGCCCCGAGGCTTCCGGCAAGACCACGCTGATGCTGCACGTGATAGCCGAGGCCCAGAAGAAAGGCGGCATGGCCGCTTTCATAGACGCCGAGCACGCGCTGGACCCGGTGTACGCGCAGAAGCTGGGCGTGGACGTGGACAACCTCCTTATCTCCCAGCCCGACAGCGGCGAGCAGGCGCTGGAGATCTGCGAAAAGCTGGTGCGCTCCGGCGCGCTGGACATCATTGTGATCGACTCCGTAGCCGCTCTGGTCCCCAAGGCCGAGATCGAAGGCGAAATGGGGGACCTGCACGTGGGCCTGCAGGCCCGGCTGATGAGCCAGGCGCTGCGCAAGCTCACCTCCATAGTGTCCTCCACCAAGACCTCCGTCATGTTCATCAATCAGCTGCGCCACAAGATAGGCGTGATGTTCGGCAACCCGGAAACCACGCCGGGCGGCCTGGCGCTGAAGTTCTATTCTTCCGTGCGCCTGGACATCCGCAAGATAGAGACCATCAAAGCCGCCGACGTGGTTACCGGCGCGCGCATCCGCGTTAAAGTGGTGAAGAACAAGGTGGCGCCGCCTTACCGCCAGGCCGAGTTCGAAATGGTCAACGGCGAAGGTATTTCTACCGAAGGCTGCCTGCTGGATATGGGCGTGGAATGCGGTCTGCTGGAAAAATCCGGTTCCTGGTTCATCTACAAAGGCGACCGCATAGGTCAGGGCCGCGAAAGCGCCAAGGCCTATCTGAAGACCAACAAGGCCGTGACCGCCGAGATAGAGGCCGACCTGCGCGGGCGGTTCATGTCGCCGGCGCTCAAGACCGCGGCCGGCGCCGTGGGGCTTACCGAGGCCAAGCAGGCCGGGGTAAAGAACGCTCCTCCCGCCGAAAAGGTTGAAAAGAAGGAAAAGGTCGCCAGGAAATAATGCGACCGCTGGCGGCTGACTTCTCGCGTCATCTCGGCATGGAGCGGGGCCTGGCAAAGAACACCTGCCTCGCCTATGCCGGGGACGCGGAGGCCTTCCTGGCCTATTGCGAGGGCAGGAAGACGGACCCCGCGCGGGCCGAAGCGCCGTTCATAGAAGAATACCTGTGGTCGCTAAAGACCGTGCGCAAGCTGGGGCCCGCGTCCATCTTCCGCAAGACCGAGGCCATCCGCGCCTTCTACCGCTACCTGCGGCTGGAAGGCAAGGCCGCCAAAGATCCCACCGCCAATTTCCGCGCTCCCAAACTGCCCCGCAAAGTGCCGCGCTTCCTGGCGCGGCGCGACATGGAACGCCTGCTGAGCTACCCGGCGGGAGAGGCTTTTGCCAAGCTGCGGGCAGCCGCCGCCGTGGAACTGCTGTACGCCAGCGGCATAAGGGTGTCCGAACTGCTGGGCCTGCGCCTGGAGTCCGTAAATTTCCAGCAGGGCTGGCTGCGCGTGTTCGGCAAGGGCGCCAAGGAACGCATGGTGCCGGTCAACGCGGCCGCCCTGTCGCGCCTGCGGGACTATTTGTCCGCCCGGCAGCAGAAGTTCGGCGGCACGCCGGTGGCCGACGAACTGTTCCTGAACCGCGGCGGCAAACAGCTCAGCCGCGTGCAGATGTGGAAGGATATAGTGGCTTTCGGCCGCGCGGCGGGGGTGGAACTGAAGCCGCACCCGCACCTGTTCCGGCACACCTTCGCCAGCCACCTGGTGCAGGGCGGCGCGGACCTGCGCAGCGTCCAGGAGATGCTGGGCCACGCCAGCCTTAACACCACCCAGATCTACGCCCACGTGGACAAGGGCGACATAAAGCGCGCCCACGACAAGTTTCACCCCGACAAGTAATTCCGCGGCCCTGGGACTAAAGGGTTAATAAACACAAGGACTTTCGGCCCATGTGGAAAAGCCGCATTGATTGATAAGATAGCCGGTAGTAGCTATCGCTATTGGGTTGGAGGATCTGACATGGGTAAGAAGGCTAATTCCGCGGTATTCATATTTTCACTGGCGGCCTGCTGCGCGCTGCCGGCTTCGGCGCAAACGGCGGTTTCCAGCCTGCTGGGCGGCGACGCCCCGGCATCGCTGCCTCTCCCGCCGCTGCCGGGAAAGCCCTCCCTGCTGCCTTTTGTCCCGGCTTACCCGCCGCTTCCCTGCCAGTCGCCCGCGGTGTACATAAACGACAGCGGCTATATTTTCAGCGACGGGGAGCGCCTGGGTTACGACGCCGCGGACTATAAGACCGGCTGCACCCCCGACGTGGCCTGGGTCAGCAAGTCCGGGTATATCTATAAGAACGACGACCGCCTGGGTTACGACGCCCGGGATTACCAGCTGGCCGCCTACACGGGGGACGTGGCCTGGGTAAGCAAGTCCGACTACATCTACAAGAATGACAACCGCCTCGGGTACTACGCGAAAGAATATAAAGTGGCGCCTTACACCGGCGATGTGGCCTGGCTCAACAAGTCCGGCGAGATCTACAGGAACGACGACCGCATCGGGTACGACGCTAGTGAATACCAACTGGCCGACCATACGGGCGACGTGGTCTGGCTCAACAAGTCCGGGGAGATCTACAGGAACAACAACCGCATCGGGTACCACGCGAAAGAATACAAGGTGGCGGCTTACACCGGCGACGTGGCCTGGCTGGACAACTCGGGGTCGCTCTATAAGAACGGCCAGAGAGTCGCCAGTTCCGTTAAGAAATATTCCATAGACGCTTACGGCAAATTGGCCTGGATCGACTCCTTCGGCAACCAGCATATAGACTGAGGCTTTCAGGTTTTATGGGGTCAGGTCTTTCTTTTTGACTTCTGGTCAAAATGAAAGACCTGACCCCTTTGCTTTGCGCGCGCCCGCGGCAAATGCCGCCACGACAAGTAGTGTTGCCGCCAACAATTTCATAATATAGTTATGTTGAGGCCGGGACGCGGATCCCGGCCCGGCAGGATTTTTGACGCTGATTTATGATAGAAGACCAGAACGATATTTTAGACTCGCGCATTAAACTGCACGACCGCCACCGTTTCGAGATCAAGCTGGATATAGACCTCGACGCCGCGGCCCGCAGTTCCTACGAGGTGGAGACCTACTTCTTCATCCCGCGGTCGCTCAACGTGGGGCCGCACAACTACAGCAAGGAGAAGTTCTACAACTCCAGCCAGCGCTATATCCGGTTCCGCACCCCCAAGATGAGCCTGGGCAAGATCTGCGATCCCGGCCTTAAGACCTCGCCGCTCAACCGGGTGCGCGAGGACCTGGGCAAGGTGCTGTCCGGCGCGGGCGACAAGGCCCTGGCCGATAATATCTGCCATGAACTGCGTCTCCTGGGCTGCATTGTCCGCGGCGAGATCCGCGACTACGTGAAAGTGTTCGTGGAAGGGCTGGCCACCTATAACCAGGCCGTGCCCGCCGCGCAGCGCCGGCTTTTCGTGGGAGAAGGCCTGGAGAATTTCCTGAACGACCTGAAAGGGCTGGAAACCGCGCTGAGCTCGCTGAAAGCGGAGATCTCGGACCCGGCGGTGCCGGTAAAGGTGCGCGAAACGGCGGCTTTCTTCGACGAGTACGTGAGTCTGATCCTGGAAGAGTACCTGACCTCGCTGATAGAGGCGCTGCGCGCCAACCCCGAGGCCAGGGCGCGCTTTGCGGAGGTGGAAAAGGGCGTGCTGGGCATTGTGACGGCCCAGAACCGCTACCGCCAGGCCATGAAGTACCCCTCGGTGCTGGTGCCCGGCTCTTCCAACGAGGTCATCATCTACCGGCGCGGCGTGCTCAAGAAATTCATCTCCAGCGTGCTCTACCTCAAGGCGGAATTTTCCGAATGGGAAGGCCTTACGCAGGTGTTCTTCGGGCTGGCGGCCGGCGCGGCCATGCTGTTCGCGGTGCTGGTCACCGTTTATTTCCAGGCCCGGTACGCCATGAACAGCCTGCCGTTCGTGCTGGCGGTGGTGATCAGCTATATCTTCAAGGACCGCATCAAGGACTGGCTGAAGCTGCTGTTCTCCAAAAGCCTCACGCGCTGGATAAGCGACCGTAAGATAGACATCCTGGACGCGGCCAGCGGCAAACGCCTGGGGCTGCTCAAAGAAGGCGCCACCTTTATTCCCGGCCGCGACGTGCCGCCGGAGGTGTCGCGGCTGCGCCGCATAGACAATATCACCTCGGTGGACGAGGAAGGCAAGCCGGAGCGCGTCTTCAAGTACGAAAAAGAGATCATCCTTTACCCGGAGGTCATCCTGAAGGCGCACGAACGCCGCCGGGACCTCAACGACATCATGCGGTTCAACATCCGGGAGCTGGTGGACCAGGCCGACGACTCCGCCGTGGACTACCAGTACGTGGACCCGGCCAGCGGGGAAGTGCGCACCGCGGCCTGCTCGCGCGTCTACCACATGAACATGCTGCTGAAGTACGCCTACACCGGGCGCGACGCCCAGCCCGTAGTGCATTACGAGCGCATCCGCATAGTGCTCAACAAGGACGGGATAGTGCGGCTGGAAGAAGTGCGGGTGGCGTAGGGCGGGCGCGGTCCGCCAAGGAGCTTTTTTAAATGGACATACAGGCTGTTGGCATAATGGGCGCTAACACCACCGGGGCGGGAGCCGCGGAGATCTTCCTCAAGCACGGCTTCCAGGTGCGCCTCTACGACGATTTCAAGGACAGCCTCAACATAGCGCTGGCCAAGATCTCCTGGTCCTTGCGCAAGGAAGGCAAAGGCGAGCTGCTCTCCAACATAGAGGGCATCCAGGACATGGCCAAGTTCAAGGGCGCGGACATAATCATAGAGGCCGCCTCCAAATCTCCGGAAGAGCGCCGGGTCTATTTTTCCAAGCTGAAGGGCCACCTGGAGCCCAATTGCGTGGTGGCCGCGCGCTGCGCGGTGCAGCCGCTCAAGGAGATCATCTCCTACACCGACCTGCCCGTGGAGCGGACGCTGGGGCTGCATTTCGTTAAGCCCGTGCGGTCCAACGCCCTGGTGGAGGTGGTGCGCACCGACGGCACCAAGGACGAGTATATAGAAGCCGCGGTGAACCTGCTGCGCAAGATAGGCAAGACGCCTATCCTGGTAAAGGACAACCCCGGCCAGATAGTAGAACGCCTTATCCGCCCTTTCAGCCTGGGCGCGCTGCGCCTCCTGGACGCCGGCAAGGGCAACCCGCATGAGATAGACGCCGCCTTCAAAGAAATGGCGCAGGCGCCGGCCGGGCCGTTCGAAGCGGCCGATTTCGCCGGCCTGGATTCGGACTACAAGGCGTCCGAGATAATTTACGAGGCGCTGGGCAGGCCGGAGCGGCTTACCCCTTCGGCCACGCAGCTGCGGCTGGTGCAGTACGGGCAGCTGGGCCGCAAGTCCACCATAGGGTTTTACATCTACGAGGACGGCCGCATAGTGGGCGAAAACCCGGTGCTGCCCAACCTGGTGAAATACCTGGGCCTCAAGAAGATCTCCAAGGAGGAGATCTTCGCGGAGATCATGCGGCCCGTGGTGGAAGAGGCCAGGCTGCTGGCCTCCGAGATCATGGTTTCGGAATACGACGTGGAAACGGCCATGAAGCTGGCCATGGGCTGGCCCAAGGGGCCTTTCGCCTATAACCGCGAAATGGGCGAGCTGCTGCAGAAAAAAACGGTGTCCGAGTTCGACAAGCTGGACACCTTCTAGGTCAGAGTTTTTTGTCCGAGCGGACGGCCCAGCGCAGTTTGGCGCAGGCCGAGCGCGGGTTGGAGCGGCGTTCCGCCGGCGTGGGCCTGACGGGCGTGGGCGCCACCTGCGAGTACAGCCCCTCCGCCTCGCCGCGGGCGAAAGCCTTCTTCACCCTGCGGTCCTCCCCGGAATGGAAAGACAGGATAGCCGCGCGGCCGCCGGGCCGCAGGCACCACGGCAGCGCCTCCAGGAAACGGTCCAGGGCGCTGAATTCGTCGTTGACCTCTATGCGCAGGGCCATGAAGACCCGCTGCAGGCATTTGCGCACTATCTCCTCGCTCATTTTGGGGTGCAGGGCCTTAAGCCCGGCGCGCACTATGCCGGCGAGTTCGGCCGTGGTGGCGGGCGGCACGGGCTGGTCCTTGATGGCGGCGGCCACGTCCCGGGAGTGGGTCTCGTCCGCGTTCTCTTCCAGCAGGGCGGCCAGTTTCTCCCGGGAGACGGTCTTGAGGAATTCCGAGGCGGGCTGGCCCCGGCCCGGGTTCAGGCGCAGGTCCAGGGGGCCGTCGGCCTTGTAGGTAAAACCGCGCTCCGGGTTGTCCAGCTGCATGGAGGATACGCCCAGGTCCGCCAGGACGCCGTCGAACCCTCCGCCGGCCTCGCCCAGGAGGCCCAGGATCCCCGCGAAATTCATCTTGCGTATCACCAGCTCGGCCGGGCCGTAGCCCAGCGCCCGCAGGCGGGCCTCGGTCTTGGGCAGCTCGGTGGCGTCCACGTCCACCGCGAACAGGCGGCCGCCGGGCCTTAGCCGCGGCAGCAGGTTCTGGGCGTGGCCGCCGTAGCCCAGCGTGGCGTCAAAACAGGTCTCGCCGGGTTTCGGGTCCAGGATGCCCAGGATCTCTTCCACGCAGATGGGGCGGTGGGTGCCGGCCGGGGTCAGGCCCTTGGCCAGGATGTGCTCTATCTGGTCCGCGTATTTGGCGGGGTCCAGTTCCTTGTATTTCTGGTCGAAACGGCGCGGGTGCTTGCCGGCGTAGCGGACGCGCCGTTTATGGGGCTGGGGAGCGGGGGTATCTTCGGTCATGGCAAAAAAGGGCTTCCCGGGTATAACGGGAAGCCCTCCTCGCACCGGCAGGGGCCGCTTATTTCAGGTGCTTGGAGACCAGGCTGGTCATTTCGAACATGGTGACCTGGTTCTTGCCGAATATCTTCAGCAGCTTGTCGTCGGCGTTGATGTTGCGCTTGTTGACCTTGTCCTGCAGGCCGTTGGCCTTTATGTACACCCACAGCTTCTTGACCACTTCCGTGCGGGGAAGCGGGGTGCTGCCCACTATGGCCGCCAGTTCGGCTGACGGGGTGAGGGGTTTCATGAACGAGGGATTTGCCATTGTATTTCTCCTTGAAATTGACCGAAGCGCCTTTAATGCGGCGCTATGCCACTATAGTACCAAATTCACCCGCTTTTGGGTAAGACCGCGGTCAGGCCAGGTAGCCCATCAGCCGGTAGACCAGTTTGGCCGCCGCCAGTTCCGTAATGTTGGAACCGCGCACCGGGGCCGTCTCCACTACATCCACGCCTACCACCTTTTTGGCGGCGCAGACGGCTTTGAAAAGGCGCAGGGCCTCGTGCCAGCGGAAACCGCCCGGCTGCGGGGTGCCGGTGCCCGGCATTACCGAGGGGTCGAAACCGTCCACGTCTATGGTTATATAGACGGTGCCGGTCAGTTCGCGCAGGATGGTCCGCTCCAGCTTTTTGAAATCCAGGTTCTCGTGCATCAGGTGGGTTTTGACGTTGCCGGCATTGTGGTACTGCCGCTCGTCCGCGCCCACGCTGCGGATGCCGATCTGCACCACTTTGGCGGTGCGGGAGGCGGGGTGCAGGGCACAGGCGTGGCTGTGCCGCGAGCCGTGGTAAGCGGAGCGCAGGTCGGCGTGGGCGTCGAAATGCAGGATGGAGAGGTTTTTGTGGCGGCGGAGGAAGGGGGGCAGCAGGGCCTGGGTGATGCTGTGCTCGCCGCCCAGGAAGAACGGCACGGCCCTGGTGGCGGCAAGCAGGCTCTCCACCGTCTTCTCCAGCGCCGGGAAAAATTTAGCCTCGGACAGGGCGCAGTTCACGGGTTCGACCGTGAAAATGCCTTTGCGCCACGTCTCCGCTTTCACTTCTTCGTCCCACAGTTCCACCTGCGGGGAGGCGGCTATGATGGCGGCCGGGCCTTTGCCGGTGCCTCGGCCGTAGGAGACGGTCTTTTCGTAGGGCACGGGCAGCACCGCGAAGGCCGCGCCGGCCAGGGAGGTCTTGTTGTCTATCAGGAATTGGTGTTTAGCTTTTTTTAATGACATAAGAAGGTCCTGAATGAAAGATCCGGGCCTCGGACTTCCGGCCCGGATCTGAAACCCGGCCGGCGGCCTAGAATATGAAGACGGCTGCCGCTACGGTGGTGGTCCAGACGCCTTCGGAACCGATGGCGCTCTGGGTGATGTTGGAAGCTTTAACGATCTTGCCGCTGAGCTTCCAGATCTCTTCCTTCTGGTCCCAGGTGGTCTCGCTGCCGAATTCCACGCCCTGGATGGTCGATAACATCATGGCCGCCAGGTCTTCGGCGTAGTCGCCGGTCTTTTCGTCGGTCTCGCCGAAAGTGTGGTGCTCGGAGATGTACCCGTAATGGGACTTGTCCTTGGGGACGGCCAGCCCCACGGAAGCCGCTATCAGGCGGTGGTTCTCGTTTATGGTGTTGCGGCTCAGCACGCAGTGCAGGATCTGGCCGTCGCGCAGCTTTTCCAGGCCTTTCTGCTTGGGGATGACCTTGCAGTAGGGGGGGAAGATGCTGGAGACGTGCACAAGGTTGTACTTGGCTATCTTTGCGTCCCGGAGGGCCTCCTCGAAGCTCGCCAGCTTTTCCTTGTGGCGGCCGAGGCCTTTGGTCAGAAAGACTTCTTTGGGAACGAGGAGCTGTGACATGACTCAATTATAATAAATATGGCGGTGGAATAAAAAAATACCGCCGGCGCGGGGGCCGGCGGCACTTTTTCCGGGGGGCCGGGGCTTACCTGTTCACGTGGATGACCTTCGCCGGCGGGAAGCCGTTGAAGTACGTGGACGAGGCGTGGCTGTAGGCGCCCATGTTGGTGCTGTACATCAGTTCGCCCAGCTGCAGGTCGGTCGGCAGCGGCATCGCGGTGGAGATCACGTCCAGGGCGTCGCAGGTGGGGCCGAACACGGCGCAGTTCTCGGTCTTCTTGCCTTTGCGGAAGGAGAACATGTTGCAGTGCTGGTGGTCGAAGATGATGCCCGAGTAGGTGTGGTAGGCGCCGTCGTCCACGTAGTAGCAGGTCTTGCCGTCGCGCACGGTCTTGCCGTTGATGCGCACCACGGAAGTGCCGGCGGTGGCTATCATGAAGCGGCCGGGCTCGGCCAGGATCTCTATCTTCGGGTCCGGGAAGAGGCGTTCCAGCTCGGCGTTGATGATCTTCGCCAGTTCCTGGAAGGGCTTCACGGAGGCGTCGTACGGGGCCGGGAAGCCGCCGCCGATGTCGAGCAGGTTCATCTTGTCGTAGCCGCGTTCCTTGGCTTCCTTGAAGATGTCGGCGGCCAGGTTGATGGCCTGCACGTAGTTCTCGAAGTTGGTGGTCTGGCTGCCCACGTGGAAGCTCAGGCCCTCTACGCCGAGGCCCTGCTTTACGGCCTCCAGGATGAGGTCCACGGCTTCGCCGGGGGAGGCGCCGAACTTGGAGGAGAGTTCCACCACCGCGCCGGTATTGGCCACCCTGATGCGCAGGCAGAGGCCCGCGTGCGGGGCGTACTTCTTTATCTTGTGAATTTCTTCCAGGTTGTCGAACGTGACGAGCGGCCTGTACTGGTCCAGCTCCTTAAGGGTCTCGTTCGGCTTTATCGGGTTAGCGTATATGATCTTGTCCCAGATCCAGGCCAGCCGCTTCTTGTTCGGCATGTTCTTGATGTACTCATGCACGACCATGAACTCCGGCATGGAGGCCACGTCGAAGCTGGCGCCCGCCTTGTAGAGCGTTTTCACTATCTCCGTCATCGGCTCGCACTTCACCGCGTAGTAAGCCTGCACGCGCGGCAGGTGCTTCTTGAACGTGGCGTAGTTCTTGCGGATCTCATCGTGGTCCACGATGAATAGGGGGGTACCGTGCTTCTTGGCCAGGTCCTGCATCTGTTTCTTTGTGATCATACTTTTGTCTCGTCTTCCTCCGTTTCCGATTATGATTTTACTTCAGAACTTAAGAGCGGGCCCGGCATTTCCGCCGGGCCCGCTGGCGCCTTAGTCGCCGTCCGTGATCAGGAAGTTCTTGAACTGCCAGGGGTCCTTCTTGTCCACGTACGGGTTGTTGAAGCCCTTGAAGGCGTTGGTGTAATGCTTCAGGGGGGTCCAGTCGGACTTGGCCGAGTGCAGCTTGCCCAGCCAGGGCTTGGCGATCTTGAGCACGTAGTCGTGCGGCAGGTCGTCGGGCACGCAGACGCCCTCTTCCTGGTTGTCCATCATCCACATCGCGGCCGACAGCACGCCTATGGCCACCTGGATGGTGGTGGCGTTCTGGTGGGGGATAAGCTTGCGGCTCTCGTGGATGTCCAGGATGGTGCCGGTCCACCAGGCGTTGTAGTCGTGGCCCATCAGCAGGGCGCCCAAGGTGTCGTAACCGCTTATGATCTCGTCTCCGAGGATGCGCACTTTCTTCTGCAGCTTGTAGTCGTAGCCGCGCAGCTCGTTGAGCGAGGCGATGGCGGAATCCGACGGGCAGTACGCGTAGTGCACGGTGGGGCGGTACACGGCCTTGCCGTTCTTCCATACGGTCAGCTTGTCCGACAGCGTGAAGGCCTCGCCGTGGCGCACCAGCATGCCGTGGATGCAGTAGTTGGGCACCCAGGTGGAGATCCAGGTGTTCATGCCCATGCGGGCGATGCAGATCTGGTTCTTGGGGCCGCTCTTGTGCTCGCAGGCGAACGGGGGGAGGGTCTTCTCGTGCGTGCCCCAGCCCAGTTCGGCCGGCGCCACGCCTTCTTCGCGGAAACCTTCCACGCTCCAGGTGTTGACGAACTCGTTGACCTGCTTGGGCTTGTTGGTGAGCTGGGTGTCGCGCTCGCTGACGTGGATGACCTTAACGCCGAGCTCCTTGGCGAGCACGTTGAAAGTGCGGTCGTTAACCAGCTGGCGCAGCTTCTCCGCCCTGGCGCCCTTCGCTTTCTTGTCGGCGATAAGGCTGTTGGCGATGTCGATAAGGCCTTTCTTGGCGAAGTGGGAGATCAGGCCCGGGTTGGCGCCGTGCTCGATGACGGCGGTGGGGCCGGGGGTCTTCCACTTGGCTATCATCTTGCGCATGGCCATGTGGCGCACGTAGAGGGTGCGTTCGGTGGGGTGCTTCTTCTCGGCGTCCTTGTAGGGGTCCCACAGCTCGGTGGAGGTGTTGATGTAGAGCACGCCGCGGTCGTGGCACCACTGCAGGATCTCGCAGGCGTCTATGTTCCAGGCGAGGTCTATGAGCATGTCGCCGGGCTTGAGGTACTTGCCGAGCAGGGAGCTCATGTTGCTCTTGGTGACCTGCGCGCGCACGTATTTCACGCCCTTGGCCAGCATGGGCTTGAGCGCTTCGCGCTTGTCCTCGAAATCCATCACCGTGATGTTCTTCGCGGGGACCTTGATAAGTTTGAACAGCATCGGCAGGGCGCACTGCGCCACGGAACCGTAGCCCACGAAAAGTATCTTGTTCTTGAATTCTTTCATTTTAATTTTCACCGCCTTGTTGTAATAACTTCGCCTTCCCGCGCCCGAATTTCTTTCGCGCGGGAGATAAATTATATACAAATATTTTCGGAAAATAAAAAAGCACGACGAGAAAATTTACGTCGCGCTTTCGGGCGGCTTCGCGGGGCCGCCTGGCGGGGGGACGGGGGCGCTATTTGCCCAGGTCCTTGAGCTTGTCCTGGTAGTCTTTTTCCAGGCGCTCCCTGGCTTCTTTGAAGCGGCGGGCCAGGTCCGTTTCGCGGGCCGCGTAGCTTTCCTGCAGCGCGGCCTCGCGCTTCTGCAGGTCGCCCACCAGCCGCTGCTCCTGCTCCAGCAGGCCCTTGAGCTTGGCGCGCTCGCCTTCCAGCTGGGCGGCGCGCATGCGCTGGGAATCTTCCAGGTCCTTGCGGCGCGCTTCGAATTCCGCCCGGAGCTTGTCTTCCAGTTCCTGCAGGCGGGTGTCGTAAGAGGTTATGGCCTGGTTCAGCTGGGCGTTCTTGCGCTCCAGTTCTTCCTTGAGGCGGTTCACGTTGTCGGCGAGGGCGCGGTCGGTGTCCACGTTGGCGGACTTATCCGCCAGCATGGCCTGGTAGCTGCTCTCCAGCTGGGCCTGCCTGGCCTCCAGGGACTTCTCCTTCACCTTCAGCGCGTCGGTCATGGCGGCGGTCACGTTGCGTTCCCGTTCCATGTAGGCGGCTTCCATGTCCTTGGCCTGCGCGGCCAGGCGCGCGTCGAAATCGTCCTTCATGAACTGGAGTTTGCGGAAATAGTCTTCCTGGTCCGCCTTGCGCGCCTCGTCGCCGCGCTTGGAGAGTTCCTTTATCTGGCCCAGGTAGTTCTGCTCTATGTCCTTGAGCTTGTCCAGGAATTCCTTTTCCAGCGTCTGGCGCAGGTCGCGAGACTTGGTGAGGTTCTCCTGTATGAGTTTCTGGCGCTCGCGCTCGCTCTCTTCCAGGCGGTGGGTGAGGGATTCCAGCTGGCCGCGGGCGGCGGAGAGTTCTCCGGAGGCGGAGCCGGCTTCGGCGGTGGCCTTGGCCAGGCCTTCCTCCAGGGCCTTCACCCTGGAGCTGATGTCGCGTTCCTTCAGCTGGAAGGTTTCCTGCAGGTGGCGGGCGGCGGTAACGGCAGCGTCGTCGGCGGCCTGGCGCAGGTCCTTTTCGCGGTGCTCGTAGAAAACTTTCAGTTCGGCCTCGCGGCGGGCGGCCTTTTCCTTCTCCTCGGCGCGCGCCTTGGCTTCGGCCTGGGCGGCTTCGGCGGCCAGGGCGTCGCGTTCCTCCTCCCAGGACCGGCGGGCGGCCGCGGCCTGGGCTTTAAGGATCTCGGCGTTGCGTTTGAAATTTTCGGTTACCTCGGCCTCGCGGGCCCGCAGGTTCTCCATGAAGCCGGCTTCCACCTCTACGGCGCGCCGGTTGAGCGCCTCGCGCTCCTTTTCCAGCGCCTCTTCCTTTATCCTGAGCTGGGCGGTAAGGCGGGCGCTTTCCACCTGCAGGCGCTCGGCGTAGGAAGCCTTGGCCTCCTCCTCGCGCTGCTGGGCTTCGGCCTTGAGGCGTTCGGCCCTGGCGCGGAACTCGGCTTCCAGTTTTTCGCGCTCGGCGTCTATGCGCGCCCGCTCGGATTCCAGCAGGCCGTGGGCCTGCGAGTCGCGGGCCAGCAGGGCGTCCTTTATGCGGGTGTTCTCCTCCTGCAGGGCGTTGGCGCGCGCCGTGGCGGCGTCCTTCTGCGCGTTCAGGGCGGATAACTGCAGTTCCATGTCCTCGTATTTCTTGGCGAGGGTTATTTCCTTGATCTTGTAGGATTCTTCCAGGGACTGGCGCAGCAGGGAGACGCGGTCGTCGAAAGTCCTTTCCAGTTCCTGCTGCTTCTGTTCCAGCAGGGAGCTGATCTGGCGGCGCATGTCGCCTATCTCGCGGCGCTCCGCGGCGGTGCGGGCCTCGCGCTCTTCCAGGGCGCTCTGGCGCCTTTCGGACTCCGCCGCGAAATCCGCCAGGCTGGCCGCAAAGCGCTGCTCCAGGGCCTTCTCCTTCTTAAGGAGGGAATCCTTGCCGCGGGCGGCCTCTTCGCGCAGTTCGCGCGCCATCTGGTCGTGCCTCTCCGCCAGTTCCTTCTCGCGGACCAGGTGCTGGGCGTGCAGTTCCCGCGAAGCCGCTTCCAGGGAAACTTCCTTCTGCCGGTAAAAATCTTTCAGCTCGGAGTATTTCTCCTCCCAGCTCTTCTCGCGGAGGTCCAGTTCCTCGCGGGCCTTGGCCAGGGAATCCTCCAGGCGCTGGGTGCGGTCGCGGAACTCGGTCTCCGCCGCTTCCAGCCTGCGGGCGGCTTTCTCCTCCAGCAGCTTCTTGTTCTCCTCCAGCCAGGAGGTATAGTGGGCGTAAAGGTCCTGCTCGCGCTTGGTGAACTCCGCGTTGAGGCGGTCGTTGAGGGCCTTTATCTCCTCCACGCGCTCGCGGCGCATCTGGCTGCGGATCTCTTCGGTGGCCAGGGCCTCGCGGCTCTTGTAGTCCGCTTCCTGCTGACTGAGTTTCTGGCGCCAGAGCTCTTCCATCTGGCGGGCGCGTTCCAGGGCCTCTTTCTGGGCCGTGGCGCGGCCCAGCTTCAGTTCTTCTATGAAAGTTTCCCGTTCCGTCTTGAAATCGGCTTCGCGCTCCTCTTCCCATTTGCGGAAGAGGGCTTCCATCTCCACGCGCAGGTTCTTTTTCTGGGCGGCGAGTTCCGTCTCTTTCTTCTCTATGTCGGCCTTCAGGAGGGCCCGCTCGGCCTCGAACTCGGCGCGCTGGCGGTTTACGGCGTCGTCGAGCATGGCCTGGTACTTCTGCCAGAGGGCGGATTCTTTCTCCACCAGCAGGCGGGCCAGGTCCTGCTCGCGCTTGGCTATGCGCTCTTCCTGGGCGCGCATCAGGGCTTCGAACTCGGCCTCTTTGGCCTTGTTGTTGCGCTGCACCTCGTCGAAGCTGCGCGACCGCGTGGAAGCCACCTCCAGCTCCTTCTCCCGGAGCTCGGAGGTAAGGCGCAGGATCATCTTGGCCGAATCCAGTTCGGTCTCCTTAAGGATGTCCTCGTAGTCGTGACCCGCGCCGGGCATGATCAGTCTCCGCCGCCTTTGCCGTCCCTGCGGGCGGCCAGGCGGTTCTTTTCCTCTTCCAGTTCGCGGAACTTGGCGGCCAGGCCGGCCTCCAGTTCCGCGCGCAATTTGTCCAGCGAAGCCCGGCTGCGTTCCAGCTCCGCGTAGTAATTCTTCTCCAGCTCGTCCTTGCGCGCGGAGAATTCCTCTTCGCGGCGCAGGCGGTCGGCCCGGTTCTTGGCCAGTTCCTCGTCGAATTTCTGGTTGAGCAGGTTTTCCTTCTTCTCGAAGTCGGCCCTGAGGGCCTGGCGTTCGGCGTTGAGGAGTTCCAGCTTGCGGGCTTCCCAGACCGTGCGTTCGGCCTGGAACTGCGCCTGCAGCTTGTCGGCCAGTTCCGCGTACTTGCGGTCCAGGTCCTTGTCGCGGCGGGCCATGGCGTTCTCCAGCTCCTGCCGGCGCTTCTCCAGGGACTTGTCTGCGGCGGCTATGGCGGCCTTTTCCCGGGCCATGAATTCGGCTTCCAGGCGGGCCTGCCGGTCGGAGACCGAGGCGGAAAGCGCCTGCTCGCGGCCCTTTATCCGGGTCTCCAGGGCGGCCTTGCGCCCCTCGTACTCCAGTTCCAGTTTCTCGGCCTCGTCCTGGAGGCGCTGCTTGAGCGCCGTTTCGGCGGCCTTGAATTTCTCGTCGAACTTGGTCTGCAGGTCCAGTTCTTTTTCGCGCAGGCCGGAGAGGCGCTGGTCGTACTCGCGGTCCAGCACTTCGCGGTGGGCGTTGAGGGCCTTGTACATCTCCTCTTTGGCCGCGGCCAGTTTCCCGAAAAGTTCGTGTTCCTTGGCCTGGGTCTCGCGGTGGAGTTTCAGCTTGGTCTCGTTGTGGTGCTGCTCCAGGGTGCTGCGGTGGCGGTCCAGGTCGGCCTCGCGCTCCTGCAGGCGGAGGTCCTTTTCGCGGGCGGCGGCCTCGGCCTTGTTCTTCTCCTGCGCCAGGCGTTCCTCGGCCGCGATCTCGGCGGCGCGCAGTTTTTCCGCGTGGGCGGTCTCGCGGGCGTGCATCTCTTCCACCAGGCGCAGGCGTTCGCGCTCGGCCTCGGCGGCGCGGTCGGAATGCTCCGCGGCCAGGGCGGCGCGTTCGGCGGCCAGGCGTTCCTCGTAGATCTTCTCGGCCTGCAGCAGGCGCTCTTTCTGCGCCGCCTTCAGGTCTTCTTCGCGCTTCAGGAATTTCTTCTCTATCTCCCTGGCGGCGGCGTCGGCGTCGGCCCTGAACCCGGCTACCTTGCCTTCAAGTTCGCGCTGGGCCGCGGCGGCCTGTTCGCGCAGGCGGGTCTTTTCCAGTTCCAGGTCCTTTTTGAGTTCGGCGGCCTTGGCGGAGACGTCCGCCCTGGCGGCGGCTTCCACCTCGGATTCCTTCTGCGCGAATTTCAGCTTCAGTTCGTCCTCGAAGTGGGAGAACTTCTTGTGCAGCAGGGCGCGGTGGTGTTCGAATTCCTTTTTGAGGTTTTCCTTCTCCTCGTGGAGGGCGGCCTCTTTTTCCAGGCGCCATTCGTCCTCGCGGGCCAGCCATTCCGCCTTGAGCTTGCGCTGGACCGAGCCTATGCGCGTTTCCAGCGCCTTTTCCTTCATGGTGTAGGCTTCTTCCAGGCCGGCCCGGAGGCTTTCCAGGCGCTCGGTATGGCTGGCTTCCAGCGCCTTGCGGGCCTCTTCGGCCGCGGCCTGCTGGTTGAGGGTCCACCGGTTCTGTTCCTGCAGCATGGAGGCGCGGAGGTCTTCCTCCCGGGCGCGCGCCTCGGTTTCCACCTTCTCGCGGAAAGCTTTGAATTCGGCCTCTTTGGCGGCCAGCAGCGCTTCTTCGCGGCGCTTGAATTCGGCCTCCATGCGGGCGGCGGCTTTCAGGGCGGCGTCGTCGGCCTGGGCCCGGCTCTCTATGGCGGCCTTTTCCCACTGGCGGCGGGACTCTTCCATGGCCTTCTCGTAGCGGGCGCGGGTCTCTTCCTCCCGCTTTTTGACCAGCTCCACCAGCTGGGCTTCCATCTCGAGGCGCAGGTCCACGTATTCCTGCTCGCGCTTCTGCACGTAGACCTTCATGCGCTCGCGCAGGGTTTCCAGTTCCTTTTCGGCGGCGGTCTTGTGGGCCGCCAGTTCGGCGCGGCGGTCCTCTTCCGCACGGAGGATCCTGGCGTCGAATTCTTTCTGCAGTTCGGCCCGGAGGGCGTCGGCGGAGGCCTTGACCTCCTCCATGCGGGCGGCGGCCGCGGCTTCGGCCTGGGCCTGGCGGGCGGCGTGCGCCTCTTCCAGTTCCCGGCGGCGCAGTTCCAGGGCTTCGGCGGCGGCGGCCTTGGCGGCCTCCACCTTCTCAAAACGTTCGTCTTCCAGCTGCTGGCGGAACTTGTCCAGCTGGGCCTCTTTCTGCTCCTGCAGCTTGGCCAGTTCGGCCACCTTCACTTCGTAGCGCTCGCGCAGGGCCAGCTCCTCCTGCTCGGCGCGCAGGCGGGAGGTGGAGATCAGTTCGTGCTCCAGGCGCTCGTACTTTTCGCGCAGGGCGGTCTCGCGGGCGGCCAGGTTGTCCTGGTGCTTGGTGAGGAGGGTGGTGAGTTCCGCTTCCTTTACCTCGGAAGCCTTCTTCAGTTCGTCTATCAGGGAGAGCTTGAGGCGGCCTATCTCGTTCTCGCGGGCGGCCAGTTCGTTCTTGAGGGCCACCACTTCTTTTTCCAGCTGGGAGCGGGAGGCGCGCCAGTTGGCGGCTTCTTCGTTGAGGATCTGTTCGCGCAGCTTGGCCTTGAGGTCCGCCTCCATGGCGGTCTGGGTCTTCCAGTTCTCTTCCCAGGTCTTGATGGTGCCCTGCCACTTCTTGAGGATCTCGGTCTTCTGCTCCACCTGCTCGGTCAGGGAGCGGTTGATGCTGGTCTTGGTGCGGTTATCTTCGCGCAGGCGGCCGGTCTCTTCCTGCAGGCCGTGGATCTTTTCCACGGCCCAGCGAAGGGCCAGGCGGGCGGTTTCCACGTCCGTGATCGTGGAAGGGTCTAGTTTAGGGTCCTGCTCCATTATAAGGCCTCCGGCGAAAGTCCCGAAAAACGAAAAAGATAAGGATTAGATGATCCTTTCCGAATACGCGCTGATATCATGGAAATTATACAAAAGGCTTGTTTACAAAATATTAAATTCTTATTGCCGGGGTGCGGCGCCGCTGGCGGGATACAAATAAGTGCGGCCGCCCTGCCTGGGCGGCCTTGCCGAAACGTGGAAAGTCCCCTGTGGGGTTATTTCGCGGGGCGGACAGCTTTGCCGCTCTTTATGCAGACGGTGCAGACGTAAACGGACTGCGTCTTGCCGTTCAGCGCGACTTTCTGTTTCTGGAGGTTAGGCTTGAAGGTACGTTTGGTAGCCCTGTTGGAATGGCTGTAGGAGTTACCGGAAACGGGCTTCTTGCCGCAGAGTTCGCATTTGTAAGACATGGTATTATTATACCAAATCGAGCCGTCCCGAGAAAGTTTGTAGAATATCCGTGGGCCGCGCTGGCCCGCTTGCGGGGGGATGAACCATATGAAATCGCATACCGCCTACCTGACCCTGACCACGCCCGAACGCTGCGCCATAGTGAACATCACCGGCCGCGTGGAAGCGGAACTGGCCCGCAGCGGCATAAAAGAGGGCCTCTGCCTGGTGAATTCCATGCATATCACCTCCAGCGTTTTCATAAACGACGACGAAAAGGGGCTGCACCGGGATTTTCTGAAGTGGACGGAGCGGCTGGCGCCCTACGCGCCCGAAAGCTACGACCACAACCTGACCGGCGAGGACAACGGCGACGCCCACCTTAAACGCACCCTCATGGGCCGGGAGGTGGTGGTGGCCGTGACCAGGGGGGCGCTGGATTTCGGGCCGTGGGAGCGGATCTTCTACGGCGAGTTCGACGGGCGGCGCGCCAAGCGCCTGCTGATCAAGATAATAGGCGAGTGAAGATGAAGAAGAACCTGTTTTTTGCCGCGCTTTTTTTAGCCTGGGGCTGCGCCGGAGGCGCGCGCCGGGGCGATGTCGCGGCCGGGCCTGAAAGCATCCCTTACGCGGGACCGGCGGAGCCGCCGGCGCCCGAGCCAGCCCCGGTGGAGGCGCTGGCCGCGCCCGCCCCGGAGCACGCGCCCGACGCCAGCTTTCCCGGCAGCTGGAAGTACCGGGAGAACCTGCGGGTGGCCGAACGCAGCGGCGCGGCCCTGGCGGACTACCAGGTGCTGGTCAAACTGGATACGGCGGCCCCCGTCCGCCTGGGGCGCCTGAAGCCGGACTGCTCCGACCTGCGGTTCGCCAATTCCAACGAGGTTTCCCTGCTTAACTACTGGCTGGAAAGCGGCTGCAACACGGCCGAGACGCGGGTTTGGGTGCGCCTGCCCTTCCTGGCCAAAAATTCGGTAAAGAATATTTACGCCTACTACGGCAACAGGGCCGCCCGGTCGGAGTCCAGCGGGGAGAACACCTTCGTCTTTTTCGACGATTTCGAAGGGCAGGGGCCAGACGCGCGCAAATGGCGCTTTCTGCGCGGCGACTGCCCGGTGGCCCAGTCAGGGGGGCGCCTGAAGTTCACCGGCTGCGGAAGCGGCACCTACACGCAGAAAGCCGCCCTGGCCAGCGTGCCTGATTTCCGGCCACCCTACGTGCTGGAGTTCGACGGCTGGTCTTCCGATTCCGGCGAGAACGGGATGTACCGGGAAATAGACCTGCGCTGGGACGGGGAGCTGGTTGGCCCCTACCGCCAGGCCAACAGCGCCGTCGGGGTCCTGCTCTACGACGGCTATTCCATAGCGCCCGGCTGCCTCACGGACGAGTGCATAGCGGGGCAGGCTACCATCAACCCCTGGCAGAACGGGACCATAGACCTGAGCACCCGCTCCCCGGGGCGCCCGCTTACCTCCGGGGTCTGGCGCCGCTACCGGGTAACCGACGACGGCGAGCTGGTGACCGTCTATGCCGGGGACAAAGCGCTGCTGTCGGCCAGGGTGGCCGGGCCTTTGGGCCAGAAACTGGGGCTGTCGGCCAGGGAATACCCCAGCGGCGGCGAGGTTCACTACGACAATTTCAGGGTCAGGCGGTTCGCGCCGGCGGAGCCCGAGGTTTACCCGTACGAAAAGGGCAACGCCAGGGGCCGCGCGGCGCGCTGAAGAAAAACGAGGAACTATGAAACGGAGAATTTACTACTACGATACCGACACCAGCGGCGCGGTCTACCACGCCAATTACCTGAAGTATTTCGAAGAGGCGCGTTCCGAATTCCTGGAGGCGCGCGGCCTGACCGTGAAAGGCCTGCTGGAGCGGGGCGTGGGCTTTGCCATCCGCCGGCAGGAGGTGGAATACAAGTTCCCCTCGCTGTACGGGGACACGCTCGACATCGAGGTGAAGGTGAAAGAGCATACCCCCTACCGGATAGTTTTCGCCTACCTGGTGCACAACCAGGACGGCCGGCTGATAGCCAGGGCCGAAACGGACCTGGTCTGCGTGGGCCGGGACCTGAAACTGATAGAGCTACCCGACGAGGTAAAGGCGCGCCTGGCCGCGGAGAAGCAAGCCTGATGATACCCCCGGAAAAGAAGCTGCCCTGCACCGTAGTGGTGCTCACCCATAACCGCAAGGCGCTGCTGCGCGAGAACCTGGCTTCCGTGCGGGCGCTGGCCCCCGGCCCGTCGGAACTTATCGTGGTGGACAACAACTCCTCCGACGGCACGGGGGAAATGGTGACCGCGGAATTCCCCGAGGCAAGAATTATCCGGGTGGATCATGATTCCGGGGTGGAAGGTTTCAACATCGGCATCCGGGCGGCCCGCGAGGAGATCGTGGGCGTACTCGACGACGATACCGTGGTGCCGCCGGACTGGCTGGGCGGCCTCTTCGGCAAACTGACGGCGGAGCCGGCCGAGACCTTCGTGGTGTACCCCATGGTGGTGGAGCCGGGCATGCCCCCGGAGCTGCTGGCCAGCGAAGCCATGACCCGCGAGCGCTACGTGGACCTGTTCGAAGGGTCCAGCTTCATGACGCGCCGCAAAGCGTTCGAGGCGCTGGGGATGTTCCCCCGGGAATTCTTTATCTATGGCAACGAGCGCGACGTGTCCGCCAAGGCGGCCAACGCCGGGCTGCTGATAAGATACTGCCCCTCCGTCAAAAGCTTCCACAAGAAGCCTTACGGGGTGCGCCTGGGCAGCAGGAACCTGTACCTGACGGTCAGGAACTATATGTGGCTGCTGCTCAAGTATTATTCCGCGGCCGACATCCTGCGCACTCTAGGCTATATCGCGCGCAGCGCCTTCGTAAAGAAGGACGACCACGCCGGGCTGGGGATGGATACGCGCGCGAGCGAAGGGTTCAGGCGGGTTTTTAAACTGGAGAACGCCCTGTACGCGTTCTGCGGCGCGGCCGCGGCCGTGCTGCGGGCGGATTACTGGCTGCGCAACCGGCAGGTGGTGCGGAAAAAGGGCTTTACCCTGCTTTACGACACCTGGCGGCTGAAGTAGCGTTCTCCCCGGCGGTCCTCGCCGGGGTTCATCTCTTAGCGAATTCCCGGAATTTCAGCAGGGCCGCCGCGCAGAACAGCAGCACGTACGGCATGACCGGCACGTGGTAGCGCGGGGCCGGGTCGAAAGCTATGTGGCCCGTGAAGTAGAACAGCGTGAGCAGCAGGGCCAGCTGGCGCCGCCAGTCCCGGCGGCAGAGGTAGATGCCGGCGAGGCCGCAGAACACCAGCGCCGCCTGCAGGCCCAGCAGGCCCAGCCTGAAGACCACCGGGCCGTAATTCCCCGCCGCGCGGTATTCCGATAAAGACTTATCCACGCCGAAAATGGCCGAGTGGCTGGTTATCCAGAAACCGGGCAGCCGCTTTATGACGATCTGCAGGTAGCTGCCGAAGTTGGCGCGGATGAGGTCCTTGGCTTCTTTGGAAAGCCTGGCGTCCAGCACCATGCGCGGATGGGGCACGCCCCTTACGAATTTTTCCGGCTCCGAAAATTTCTGCATCTCCACGTAGACCAGGTCCACGCCTTCCTGGAAGGTGCCGCCGGCCGCCATGTGCGCCGTCCAGCGCCAGGTCAGGGAGCCGCCGGTGTTCACCAGCAGGGGGGAGCCGTAATGGTGGTAGTTGCGCCAGGTCCACGGGCCTACCGCCGCCGCGAAGCAGGCCGCCAGCAGCAGCCAGCGCGGCAAGGTGCGCTTCCAGGCGGGCAGGTCCCAGGCCAGCGCGGCGGCCAGCATCAGCCAGGGGAACAGCAGCGTGGTGGGCCGGCAGAGCGTGGCCGCGCCCAGGAGCAGGCCGCAGGCCGCGTAGAGCGCGGCTTTGCCGGTGGCCAGCGCCCTGGCCAGGAGCAGGAAGACGGCGGCCAGCAGGAAGGTGAAGAAAGTCTCCGTCAGGAGCAGGCCGGTGTAGCCGATGAGCGGCGGGTAGAAGGCGCAAAGCCAGCCGCCCAGGCGGGCGGCGGGTTCGTCCAGGAACTCGCGGCCCAGCAGGTAGACCAGCGCGCAGGTGGCCGCGCTCAGCAGCGCCTGCAGCAGGAACACCGCGGTGTAGACCTGGCCGAACAGGCCGAAGACGGCGGCGAGCAGGAAAGGGAAAAGCGGCGGGCGGGTGACGGCCGGGATGCCGGGCACGAGCGAGTAGCCGTTGCCGGCGAGCAGGTTGAGGGCCAGTTTTTCGTAGTCCAGGGCGTCGCCGCCTACCGGCAGATGCGGAAAAAAGAGGACGTAGAGCAGGCGCAGCGCGAGCGCGCCGAGGAACAGCTTCAGAGCAGTTTTTCCCATAATCTCCTGGTTTTGACTATCAGCATGGATTCGAGCGGGAAGCTGAAGAACCGGTGCTTCCAGCGCAGGGCGGAGATCTTTTTGAGCGCCCAGAGCAGCGGGCGCAGCAGCGGCTTGGTGGCGGACCCGGTCCAGCCGGGCACGTCGAGCATGAAGAGGAAGTAGGCGGCGAAAGAGATGGCCCGCAGCTCTTCCGGGCGGTCCCAGAACGGCAGGGTCTGCTCTTCGCGCAGTTTGGCCCAGCTCACCAGGTCTTCGGGCGGGCGGTAGCCCAGCTTAAGGGCTTCGTCCAGCAGGCGGGTACCCGGGTACGGGTTGAAAAGGCCCACAAAATGGGCCGAGGCCGGGTTCAGGCGGCGGACCTCGTCGATGGCGTCCAGGGTCAGGGCCAGGTCGGCCGCGGTCTCATGGGGGAAACCTATCATCCAGTTGTATTTCACCGGCAGACCGTACTTGCCGGTGACGCGCGCGCTTTGCGCGATATCCGGGACTTTGATGTCCTTGTCTATGTAATCGGCGGTCTTCTGGGAGCCGGTCTCCGGGCCCACGCAGAGGTTGATGCAGTTGGAGCGGCTCCAGAGCTCTGCGTTGGCGTCGCTTATGCGGGGCCCCACGCGGAAGCCGTTGTCCAGGTTCCACTTCAGGCCGCTCTCGCGGAAGAACGTCAGCAGTTCGGGATTGGTGAAAAGCGTTTCGCAGAAATCGTCGTGGAAGGAGAACTGCTGTATGCCGTAGGCGGCGCTCAGGTCCCTGAGCTCCCGGATGACGCGCGGCGCGCTCCAGCCGCGCCAGCTTCGGCGGTTGGCCTTCAGGTTCCAGCAGAAAGCGCAGCGGAACGGGCAGCCGCGGCTGGTGATCATGGGCAGCACCCTGACGCCGTTGACCTCGTGCACGTATTCGCGCAGCGGGATCTCTTCCCAGGCGTAGCCTATTTCGGCGTCCCAGTTCTTCTCCAGCTCGGCGGGCGGCGTGAAATGCTGTTGGCCGTCCAGCTTGTAGCCTATGCCTTTCACGCCGGAGAGCGGGCGGCCTTCCTTGAGCGCGGCGGTAAGCTCCGCCGCCGCCGCCTCGCCTTCGCCCGTCACCACTATGTCCACCAGCGGGTGGCCCAGGGTCACTTCCGGCAGGATGGCCGGCTGGGGGCCGCCCCAGACCAGGGGCACGCCGGGCGCGGCGCGCCTGATGCGCGCGGACACTTCCAGCGCGCGGGTGATGGCCGTGCCGGTCATCACCGTAAAGCCTATCCACAGCGGCGGCCCGGCGGCCAGGAGCTCGTCCAGGACGGTCTCTTTTTCCAGCTGCAGGTCCACTATGCGCACCCGGTAGCCCAGGCGCTTGAGGCGGAAAGCGAGGAACAGGAAGGCGAAAGGCGGGTACTTCTGCTGGTAGGGCGTGACGATGGCCGGGTTGATGAAAATTACGTCCCAGCCCGCTTGCCGCTCCATCCGCGTCAGCCCTTCTTCCTGCCGAGGCGGATGGATTCCAGGATGAGCCCAGCCACGAAGATCAGCAGGGCCGCGTAGAAGGCGGACACCAGCCAGGCCAGCGGCGGGAGGAACATGGAAAGCGCGAAGGCGCCCAGCACCAGGAAGGAGAGCGTGGCGAAAAGTTTGAGCGGGTTGTAATAGATGATGACCTGCGTCATGATCTGCAGCGTGCGCAGGATGTCGCGCACCGGCTTCACCTTGGACTGGCCCACGCGCTCGGTGAAGCGGATAGGTTCGAACCGCACGAACCGCCCGGCGTTCAGGAAAGAGAGCGTCATGGTGGTGGTGAAGGAGTAGCCGTAGCAGACCACGGGCATGGAGGAGGTAACCGCTTCCTTGCGGAAAATCCGCAGGCCGCTGTTGGCGTCGGGGATGGCCTCGCCGGCCACGAAGCGGGCGATGTTGAGGTAGATGAAGCGCATCAGCGCTTTCACGGGATTGCCCCAGAACAGGGAGCCTTCCCTGGCCCCCACCACCATGTCGAAGGCCGGGATATGCGGCAGCAGCTTGCCTATTTCCTCCGGCGGGTAGGAACCGTCGGCGTCTATGATCAGGATCCAGTCGTGGGAGGCGGCGTGGATGCCGCTCAGGAGCGACCGGCCGTAGCCGCGGTTGACCGGGTGGCGGATGACCCGGCAGCCGGCGGCCTCGGCCGCGGCCGCGGTGCCGTCCGTAGACCCGTCGTCCACGGTGATGATCTCGTGCTTAAGGCCCGCGGCGGTTATGGCGGCGCCCACCCCCTTGATGGTGGGGACGATGGCGCCTTCCTCGTTGTAGGCGGGTATGACTACCGTGATCTCGGGTTTGCTGGAGAACAGCCCCATTTAATCTTCCTTCAGTTCCGTCACCGGCCCGAACTCGGAGAGCGGCTTGTCGAACTTCTTGGAATTCCCGATCACGAATATCAGCGCGTTGTCGGGGTGATAAAGCGCCTTCGCGGTTTCCAGTACGGCCTTCGGGTCGGTGGCGGCTATGTTCTTTACGTAGTTGTCGAGGTAGTCCGTCTTGTAACCGAGGTACTCGTAGACGGCCCGCTCGCTGATCAGCTCGAAAGGCGTGGGGAAGCGGAAAACGAAGGAATTAACTATGGAATCCCTGGCCATACTTACTTCTTCGGCGGGCGCCGGCTGCTCCGCTATCAGCTTGAACTGTTTGATCATCTCGGAAAGCGCCTGAGAATAGGTTTCCGGCTTGGTGCCGCAATAGCCCAGCGTGTAGCCGTAATCGGGTTTCTTGGCCGAGTAGCTGTAGGCGGTATAGGCAAGGCCGCGGCGGGAGCGGATCTCCGCGGCCAGCCGGGAGGAAAGGCCGGAGCCGCCGCCCAGGATCTCGTTGGTCACCGTAAGCGGGTATTCCAGCGGGTCGTGGCGCTTGATGGCTTTCTGCAGCATCACGATGAAGGTCTGGGAGATCTCTTTATTGATGAAGAATACCTGCCGCTCGCCTTTTATCTGCACGGGCGGAATCACCGGGAATTTTACTTCACCCTTGGGCCAGGCCGAGAACTTGGCCTTGAGTTTGCCGAGCATTTCCTCATTTGAGGCGAAGTCGCCGGCTACCGCCATGATGATATTGTTGGGCTTGTAATAGTTGGCGTGATAGGACTTCATGTCCTCTGTGGTAACGGCGTTCACCGTTGCCTCTTCGCTGCGCCAGCCATAGGGGTGGGCCGCGCCGTAGAAAGCGCGCAGGGCCTCGCGGGTGGCGGCCTGACCGGTATTATCATTGCGGCGGCGGATCATCTCCAGCATCTCGGCGCGTTTCAGCTTTACTTTCTCCTCTCCGAAAGCCGGGTTCATCAATACGTCGGCATAGATGTCCAGTACCGTGTCCAGGTCCTTCTTCAGCACGGTCATGTCGGCGCGAGCTTCTTCATTGCCCATGGACGTTTCCACGGAAGCCGCGAGGAATTCCAGGGTTTTGTCTATCTCTTCAGGCTTGTATTTAAGCGTGCCGCCGTCTTTGAGCAGCGCCGCGGTGAGCTCGCCCAGGCCTATCTTCTCTATAGGGTCGTTGATCTTGCCGGTGCGGATGATGGCCGTGAGGTGAACCACGGGCAGAGTGTTGTCCTTCATTACGTACACCACCATGCCGTTGTCCAGCACGACCCGGTCCCCCTTGGGCGGGTTAAACTGGAAGTCGGGGGATTTCGGCAGGCTGGGGGGCAGAGCGAACGCTGTTATGGCGCTGAGAATGGTCATTAAAGCGGCTCCTGTGATCTGTGTTTTTTTCATGGCTTTATCCCTTACTTCAGGGGCTCCTTGAGAAATACGGCCGTGCGGTTGTCGCGGGTAAGATACTTCGCCGCCACGCGGGAGATATCCTCCGGCTTTACTTTGCGCAGCTCTTCTCCGACTTTCCAGTCGTAGCGCCAGTCTCCCATGATCTCCTCGTTCTGGGCCAGGCTCATGCCAAGACCGGGATTGGACTCCAGCTGCTTTATCATTTCCGCTTCGTAGTTGTTGAGTATCTTGTCTATTTCCCACTGCGTAGGCGGTTCATTTTTGATCTTCTCTATCTCCTGCATAATGGCCGCGTCCAGTTCTTCGGGAGTGTGGGGGGCCTTGGGGGCGCCCATCATTACCAGCAGGGAGGGGTAGCGGTTGCCGGGGAAGGAGGGGAAGGCGGCCGCGAAAAGAGCCAGTTCCTTGCCTTCCACCAGGTTCCGGTAGAAGCGCCCGGTCTTCCCGTTGGAGAGCACTTCCGTGGTCATCATCAGGGGGTAAATGTCAGGGTGGTTCATGCCCGGGTTCTTGAACGCTATCCTGAGGGCCGGCTTCGCGTTGAAGAAAACGTTAACTATCCTTTCGGACTTTTGCGGCGGCTCTTTGGTGTAGGTCCGGGCGGGGAGTTCGCGGCGCTGCCAGCCGCCGAAATATTTTTCCGCGAACTGTATCACTTCGGCGGGCTTCACGTCGCCGACTATCGAGAGGGTGGCATTGTTGGGAACGTAAAAGGTCTTGTAGAACTCCTCGGCGTCGGTCCTGGTCAGGCGCTTCAGGTCGTCCATCCAGCCTATGGTCGGGTTATGGTACGGGTGAGCGGAGAAGGAGTTGGTGACCAGCGTTTCCCACATGAGGCGGTTGGGGTCGGATTCCCCCATGCGGCGTTCTTCCATTACCACGCTGCGCTCCCGGTAGAATTCCCGCAGTACGGAGTTCTTGAACCTGTCGGATTCTATGGCCATCCAGGCTTCCAGGCGGTTGGAGGGGAGGGACGTGACGTACCCGGTGTAATCCGTGGAGGTCATGGCGTTCATGCCGTGCTCTCCCAGGCTTTTGAACAGGTTCAGGTACTCATCTTTGGCAATGTGCTTGTCCGCTTCGGCTTCGGCTTCGGCCATGGCCTTGCGCAGCACTTCCAGTTTCTGGGCGTCGGGGCGCTCGGAGGACTCTTCAGCTATCAGCGCTTTAGCCGCCTTCTCCACTTTCTCCAGGGCCAGCTTCTCCTGCACGTAGCCTTTGGAGTTTATGGTCTTGGTGCCTTTGAAGGCCATATGCTCGAAGAGGTGCGCCAGGCCGGTCTTGCCCGGCTGCCCGTCCACGTTGCCTACCTTGAACATCATGGTGAATGATATGGTCGGCACGAAGTGCTTCTCCAATATCAGGAGTTTAAGGCCGTTCTTAAGAGTGTAGGAGACCACCGGCGGATACTTGGGGTCGGTTTCCACGGAGGCGCCGGGCGGGAGCGCGTTGCCCTGGGTGTCTTTGGCGTAGGATGCCTGGGTAAACAGGAGAAAACAGGGGAGTAGAAGGGAAAAGCGCATCATATCCTCCGGAGAAAAAGCAGATGTCATTTACATCTGTTATTATACTAAATGGATATCGTTACAATTCCACAATTGAAGTCGGCGGCCTGGCGCGATTTAAAATGAGGGGGGCACTTGCGCAGACATCGTGTTCCAAGGTCCGCCCAAAAACGATACAATTTGTGAGCAAAGACATATCATATGATTGAAAAAGACTTGAACAGATATTCTGACCGGTTACGTGGGTATACCGAACTGCGATTGCAGGAAAACCGCAATCTGGATATAACCCTTTTGAACGGCAGTCTGGTTTCCAACGCGAATATCTCTTCCGGCGGAGTTTCTGCGAGAGTTTTCCTTAACGGTTCATGGGGGTTCGCTTCATCTACCGGACTCGATGATGAGGCTATTGGTTACGCGCTGAAATCTGCGCTGGACAACTCAGCTTTCCTGGATTCTCGGCAGAAATTGGGGCAGAGCGGGCTCTCTACTGTGCGGACAGTTTCTGATGTTCACCTTGGAACAGGGAAGCCGCGCAGGACGCAGCGTGAAGTCGTGGATTTCCTTAGAGCAGTCGATGACTACATCGTTAAGTCTTGCCGGAATCTGGCCGGTCGGAGGATATGGTTCGGGGCCTTGGATGTGGAGAAGAGCGTCCTGACTTCCGGTGGGAGTGCGGCGTATTCCATGATCCCGCGGACCCGCATTGTCCTGTATCTCTCCGCGGAGAAGAACGGGGCGAAAGCGGACCTTAGCAAGATCCTCGGCGGGTGCGGGCAATTCGAGGATGTCTTTGGCGACACGGCATGGGTGTTCAGGGAAATAGATAGGCTAAGCGAGCATCTGGCAAAAAAGATGGATGCCGTTGCTCCGGTAGCCGGGTCTCATGAATGTGTTCTGGGACCGGAGGTTTGCGGGATCTTGGCGCATGAAGCCGTGGGGCACACCGCGGAGGCGGACAATGTCCTTGCCGGCGGCATTACGAAAGACTTCGTGGGAAAGCAGGTGGCGAGCCCCCTGGTGAGTATATCCGATTTCGCCAACACCGCATTCGGCAGCGTCTGCCCTGTCCCGTCATACGTGGATGACGAGGGTGTCAAGGCGGAGGATGTCGCGATAATAGAAAACGGCGTCTTTAAGTCATACCTGCACAACCGGACAACGGCCGCGCACTTCGGCGCACAACCGTCGGGCAATGCCAGGGCGGCGGAGTTCTGCGACGAGCCGATAATACGGATGAGGAATACGGCGATATTACCCGGCCGCAGCCGGCTGCAGGAAATGATTTCTTCCGTAGACAAAGGGTATTATCTTCTCGGGACCGGTAACGGGCAGGCTGACGTTACCAGCGAATTCATGTTCGGGATAGTCGTTGGGTACGAAATAAAGAATGGCAAAATAGGCAGGGCCATAAAGGATACGACCGTGTCCGGGGTGGCTTACGATATGCTGAAGACCGTTTCCATGGTTTCCGACGATTTTTCCTGGTTGAACGGAGGAATGTGTTCAAAACTGCAGCGCGTTCCGGTGGGGATGGGAGGGGCTTCCATTAAATGCCGCCTAAGTTTGGGGGGGCGCTGAAATGTCTATGACAGGGATATGCCAGGATTATCTCGCGGCTTTGAAACAAGCCGGCGCTGAAAAGGCGCAGTGCGTTTTGACCAGCTCCGAAAGACATATCATGGCTTTTGAGGCCGGCAGGATTTCCATGTTCCGGACATCTAGGGGGTTCGAGGCCGGGCTCACTGCGATCTCAAACGGCAGATGGGGGAGCTCGTCCTCTAGTGCCTTGGATGCCGCCGGCATAGCGTCCGCCGCTGGTGAAACGCTCTCCGCCGCCGCGGCCTCCGTTGCGGATCCCGCGCGGGATATTACCCCCTCTGGTCCCGCTGGAAGTCTGGACAATGGCGTGGCCGGCCCCGATGCGGGAAAAATGTTCGACAGGCTCGCCGAGTTCCTGTCTGATATCAAACTCCGGTATCCTTGCCTCAAGTTTCGGACTGCACACTTGAGCTTTTCAGAGGAAAAGAAAGTGTTTTCTAATTCGATCGGGCTGTCTTTGGAGGCAAGGACGGGGCTATACGAGCTTCTCCTGATCTTCTGCTCCGCAGCGAAGGGGCGGACCTCCAACTTCAATCACTTCATAGGCTGCGCAAGGGACCTCTCCAAACCGTTGATGAGCTGGGGCGGGGTGGATAGATTGTTCGAACAGTCAGCGGAGCATATGGCCGCGCGTCCTCTTGAGGGAAAATTTCATGGAGATATAGTCGTGTCTCCGGAGTGTCTTTGGGACTTTCTTTCCTTCGTTACGAACGACGCCCTTCGGGACAATAAAATGATCTCCGGAATGAGTGTATATAAAGGCAGGATCGGTGAACGTGTCGCGCATCGGGACTTTACGCTCAGGTCGCTGCCTGGGGCCGATTCAATGGCCGCGGCGTATCCGGTTACAAAGGAAGGGGAAAGGACGGAAAATGCGGACATTATGGAGTGCGGCGTGCTTAAGAACTGCCTGTTAAGCCGGTACGCGGCCGCCAAAACCGGATTGAGGCACGTGCGCAGCGATGGCGAGTGTTATGTGGTGGAACCCGGGAAATCTGAGCTGGGGGAATTGATATCTTCCGTTAAAAAAGGACTTCTGGTGACCAGATTTTCCGGGGCGACTCCCAATGAGAGGGGAGATTTCTCCGGTATAGCAAAGAACAGCTTTTATATAGAGAACGGGCGGGTGCTTTTTCCCATATCTGAAACAATGATCTCCGGTAATGTGCCAGAGATGCTGAAGTGTATCACCGGGATATCCAGGGAGCGAATAAATTCCGGATACTCTATATATCCATGGATTTCCTTTTCTGGGATAAATATCTCCGGCAAGTAGCAGCTATCGGACCTAGTGGGGAATAGGCCCAAAGACCCTTTGCGGGGTCCGGATGATGGGGTATACTATCCATGTAACACTTCCTTGTAATTTGGGGAATTGGCCCCAGAGTATCCACGATCCGGCCGTAACCGGATGTATCCAGGGAAAGCAAAAAAGTGATTTTGCTTTCCCTTTTTTAATAGCTAAATTGCCAAAAAGTCTCAAAAATGGCAGAATATAGGGGTTAAGGGGATAAAACTATGAAAATGAATGATAAAGTTCTCGCAGCCTTCTTGGTTTCTATGGGGTTGTTCTCCTCCGTTCAGGCCATACAGTATGTGGCGACCCTGTCTGCCGGCGAGAGGGATCAGTTGATGACCGTTGCCAGCGCTCCTCAGGCCCCGGTTGTTCCCGTTGATCCCAGCGTGGCCGGTTCCGGCGGCGCCGCGGAAGGCGCTCAGCGGTTAGCCTAACAATATCGGTTCTTTGCGAACCTGCCCGGGGCGAATTCGCCCCGGGTGTTTTTTAATATGCCATCAACACTGGTAATAACGCTCGGCTATCGATGCAATTTTAATTGTGCGCACTGCATTGTTGCGGGGAAAAGGCATTTGTCTTTGTCCGAAAAAGAGCGTGAGTTAATCGCCAATTCTGTAATCAAAAATAAGATAAGGAATGTCCTTTTTGTGGGCGGAGAACCTACGCTTTACATCAAGGATATGAACGATATTATCTCTCGGTTCGGTCCTGCCAAGCCGGAGATAATGATGACAACTAACGGCCACTTCGCCCAAAGCGAGGAGGCGGCGGTAAAAGTTCTGTCTTCGGTCGCTGGTCTTTCCTGGGTAAATTTGTCGTATGACGGCCTCCACGAAAAGTTCCTTCCGGAAGCCAACATCGGGCACCTGTTTTCCGCATGCGGTAAAATGAAAATAGGTTTCGATGTGCTGATGGCCTTGCGCTCTCCCATGGACCTTCTCTTATTGAACAAGCTGCGAAAGGTCGGAAAGTTCCCTGTGCGTATCCAAAAACTCCTGCCGGCCGGTGCCGCCCGTAAAAATGACCTTGGCTTTCGCTATCCCAGCTTCGATAAGAAAGTCTTTACTGCGGTCTGCCCGACGCGTAAAAAACTAATATACCTGTGCGGGGAGGGGTTCACCTGCTGCTGCGCTTCGCTTGCTTTCGAGAGTTCTTCCGGGCGATTCGTGCACCCCACGGTGGAGGGCCATTTTAAGAGCGATTTCTATAAGCTGATATCCAAGAACACGCTGGGAGGGATCGCCAGAAAGTTCGGGTTATATAAGGCTGAAATGGCGCCGGAGTATTCTTCCCCATGCGTACTTTGTGAGTATTTGTTCCGGTCAAAGCACGGGGTGGGGTTCTGATGAAAGATAGAGGTCTTTTCGGTAGAATGGCAGTTGGTTTTGTCGTGCTGGCTCTTTGCGCGTTGCAGGGTTCTTTTTTGACAGGCTGCCGCCGTCGGGCTTCGGACCTTAAGACCTGGCATGTTATGGTCGCGGCGCTCCCGGAAAAGGTCTTAAAAGACAATCTGGGAGAGGGAACCGTCACTTATATATTTCGGCAGACGCACGAGCCGCTATTCCGCCTGGAGGATGGCCAGAATTTTCGGTCCAAGGTCCTCTCTCGATGGTCCCGCAGTATAGACGCTCGGGAATTCATGTTTTGTCCCAATCAGGAGATGCGACTGAGGGATGATATCCGGTTCACCGCTGAATATCTCCGCGATTTCCTCGTCAAGAATGCTGCGAAGTTCGGCGGTAATCCGGATGTCTCTGAATCTCAAGGGTGCGTGTATGTTAAGTTCCCGGAGAGCCAGCCTGGTTACCTGGCCTTCATGTCCAGCTATTTTAACGCCCCCTCTGTTGAGGATGGTGGGATCTCATATGGTTTGGGCCAGTTTAGCGTTAAGGCAGTATCCAGGGAAGAGGTGGAACTCGTAAGAAAGGCGAAGATCCCTGACGGGTACAACAAAATAGTGTTTCATGCCTATGCCGGGCCGGATGATCCCAGACTTAAGGACGGGACGATATCCGATTTTAACAAGCTTTCCTCCTTTCAGCAGCCGGAGTGGATAAAATCCGAATACCTCGGCTTTGACAATGTCGAGCTCCGGGTGGTGGGACTTGCTATAAGTCACGCTGATCCGGAAGTGAGGAGTGTGCTTTACAACTGTATTAACGTCGACGAATTTCGCCGGGCAGTTGTGCCGGCAAGAAAAGATTTCTACGACGTGCAAACTGTTTTGCCAGTCGGTGTCCCCGGCTCTCGTGGCGGGCGTCCGAAGCAGGCATGCCATGTCGCAAGGCATTTGCGAGGGAAGGAGGTTATTCTTGCGAATCCCCGCACGGACAATATTGCGCAGCTGGCAGAATTTTCCCGCGGATTTTTCGGGAAAACCGGAATGCGGCTTAATGTCCGGCAATATAAGCCGGAAGAAATGAACCCAATGATCTATGATAAGGTTCACCGGCGACCTTACAATCTGGTGCTTGTGGTTACCGAGAACTCAAGTCCGGATCAGGATGGTTTCTTCGCTTTTTACGCGGGCGAGGCGCGCGCGGCAGATCACGTTCCCGCCGAAGTTCTAAACTTATATGAAAAACTGAAGAGGGAGAGTTCTCCTGACAGGAAACAGGCCCTCGCTGAAAAATTGGCGGCCAGACTCGGGGAACTCGGACTTGTTCTGCCGTTATATCAAACCATGGGGAGGCTTTATTATCCGGCAGAAATACGAAACCTCTCCGTAGGTCGAGGGTTCGCGGAGGTTCCGGACGTGGCGGAGTTCAGATGGTAAAATTATTCACTCGCATACTGGCCTATAACTGGCGGCATTACGCACTGGCGGTGCTGGTGTTCGTGGCGTTCTGGCAGGCGTTCTCGGCTTTCTCGGCGGTGCGGGTGGCGGACGACAAGCTTCTCACGGCCATGCGGCAGAACGCGGCGTACTTCGAGAAGGCTTTTCTCGAGGGGGACGTGTTCGAGACGCAGCGCATAATGTGGCGCATCAAGAACGAGAACATCAAACGCATTACCTTCCACCCCGTAGTTTTCGAGGGCAGCCGCTGGATCTTCAAAGAGGCGGTAATCGGCAATCTTTACGACAGGCCGCGCGCGCAAATCGTGCACACGGTGCCGTTCATCTCCAATGGCGCGGAACTTGGCCGCCTGGAATACGTGATAGACCTGGTGGACGTGAACGCGGCGGTGTTCTACCAGAACTACATGCTGTTCATTACCGTGGTGTTCTTCTTCCTTGGGCTGCTGATGGTCTCCAATATGGGCGCCATACAGACACTGCTGGCCATAGAGCGGGCAGTTAA